>DATGQI010000123.1:0-36071 GCA_035304285.1 Woeseiaceae bacterium | reverse complement strand
GAGGCACTGAAAGGCGTCACCGATACAGGTCCGGCAATTGAGATAGGCGCGATGGTCCACCACGCCGATGTGTCCCGGAACGAGGTGGTCCGTTCGGCCATACCGGCACTGGCCGCGCTCGCCGGCAAGATCGGCGATCCGCAGGTGCGGAATCGCGGTACCGTGGGCGGCTCCATCGCCAACAGCGATCCCGCTTCCGACTATCCCGCGGCCGTACTCGCGCTCGGTGCCGTCATCAGGACTGACCGGCGGGAAATCGCTGCCGACAGCTACTACCGGGGCATGTTCGAGACGGCGCTGGAACCCAAAGAAATCGTGCAGGCGATTCGCTTTCCAAAGCCGCGTCGAGCGGCCTATGCGAAGTTTCCTAATCCTGCCTCTCGCTATGCCGTGGTCGGCGTGATGGTGGCGGAAACGGAGAACGGCATCCGCGTCGGCGTTACCGGCGCCGGGCCCTGTGGATTCCGCGCCACCGCATTCGAAGACGCACTGAACAAGAATTTTTCTGCAGAGGCGCTTGAAGGTTTGCACATTGAGCCCGGCGACCTGTTGGGAGACATCCATGCGACCTCTGAGTACCGGGCGCACCTCGTCAATGTCATGGCCAGGCGCGCGGTGAAGAGCTTAGGTGGTTGACGCCGGTGGCGGCGTTTCGCTGCCGCAAGACCTCGACCAGGTACAGGACCTGCTTGGCCGCGGCGACTACATTGCCGGCCGTGACCTCGCAACCGTCATTTATCTCGCGCTGCGCATGGGCCGGCCGCTGCTCCTGGAAGGCGAAGCGGGCGTCGGTAAAACGGAAATAGCGAACGTTCTTGCCCGGACTCTCGGCCGGGACCTCATCCGCCTGCAATGTTACGAAGGCCTGGACCTCGCCAGCGCCGCGTATGAGTGGAATTACCCCCGGCAGATGGTGGCGATTCGGATGGCGGAAGCGGAAGGCAGGGCCGCAGACGTCGGCAGCAGCATCTACGGCCGCGATTACCTTATAGCCCGGCCGCTGCTTCGCGCCCTCGAAACCCACGCCGGAGGACCGCCGGTACTGCTCATCGACGAACTCGATCGGGCCGACGAACCGTTCGAGGCATTCCTCCTCGAGCTTCTCTCCGACTTCCAGCTGAGCATCCCGGAACTTGGCACCGTCAAGGCCGCACAGCCGCCGATCGTCATCATCACCTCCAATCGCACCCGGGAGGTGCATGATGCCCTGCGGCGGCGCTGTCTTTATCACTGGGTCGAATACCCGGACTTCGGCACCGAGACTCGTATCGTCGAGGTCAAGGCTCCGGGGATATCCGCCGAACTGCGCAGGCAACTCATTGGCTTTGTCCAAGAGTTGAGGAAACAGGATTTATTCAAGCGTCCCGGCATTGCCGAGACGCTGGACTGGGCAAACGCACTGGCACACCTGGATGCCGTTACGCTGCAACCGGGCCTCGTCGACGACACGCTGGGTTTATTGCTGAAGTACCAGGATGACATCGCAAAGATAAGAGGCAGCGAAGCGGCTCAGCTGCTCGCGCAGATCCAGGTGGGACATTGATGCGCTCACAGGATGACTGCAGCCAGCTCGCCGGCAACCTGGTGCTGTTTTGCCGTACCCTCAGGAGGGCAGGACTGCCCGTCGGAACCGGGCAGGTGATCGATGCGCTCAATGCCGTCGCCGCGGTTGGAGTGGAGCGGCGACAGGATCTCCGGCAGGCGCTGCGCTCGGTGTTGGCGAGTGATCCGCGGCACTTTCGCCTGTTCGACCAGGCATTCCATGTGTTCTTCCACAACCAGCGCCTGTTGGAGAAGATGATGGGGACGCTGCTTTCCGGATCGGTGCCCGAGCAGGCGCAGGCGGAGAAGGAGACGCTGCTTCGACGCCTGCTGGAAGCCTTGTCGCCCGAGAGCAGGGAGAACGAAGAGGAGCTTCGCGTCGAGGCGGACAGGACCGCTACCTGGTCGCATCGCGAAGTGCTGAGGCAGAAGGATTTCGAGGAAATGTCTCTGGCGGAGCAGAGCGCAGTGAAGGAATTGCTGCGCGAGGAAATCACGCTTTGTGAGAAAACCGCCTCGAGGAGATTCAGGTCCGGCAGCCACGGGAGTCGATACGACCTGCGTAGGTCTATGCACAACATGATGCGCAACAACGGACAGCTGATTGAACTCAGTCTCAAGCGCCGGACGGAGCGACCGCCGGTGGTGGTCCTGCTCTGCGATATCTCCGGCTCGATGAGCCACTACTCGAGGATGTTCCTGCATTTCGCGCATGCACTCGGCACTACCGGCTGCACGGTTCACAGCTTCGTCTTTGGCACGCGGCTGACGAACATCAGCCGGCGCATGCGTGATCCCGATGCCGATCGCGCCCTTTCGTGCGTTGCCGCAGATGTGCGGGATTGGGACGGCGGAACGCGCATCGGTGAGTCCCTGGCGCGCTTCAACAAGGACTGGGGCCGCAGGGTGCTGGCGCAGAACGCGACCGTCGTCCTGCTGAGCGATGGACTGGAACGAGACACGGAAACGGATCTCGGCTTCCAGATGCAAAGGCTCAAGACCTCCTGCCGCCGCCTGATCTGGCTGAACCCGGTGCTGCGGTACGCGGGTTTTGAAGCGAAAGCGGCCGGCATTCGCAGGATGCTGCCACACGTCGACCTGTTTCTTCCGGCTCACAACGTATCGAGCCTCGCAAACCTCGTCGGCGTCCTTAAGAGTGGGCACGGAGCCCGCAATACCCGCTATTCGGCCAGGGGAGCTGCGGCATGACGATACGTGACCTGCAGAATTCCTTCGCCGCATGGCGGGCGGATGGGAAGCCGCTGGTGCTCGCGAGCGTCTTCGAGACTGAAGGTTCGACCTACAGCAAGAGCGGCGCCCGGATGCTGATCAATGCGGATGGCACGTTCCAGGGAATGCTGTCCGGAGGCTGCCTCGAGGGGGATCTCGCCGAGCGGGCGATGTCGGTACTGGCGTCGAACGTACCGCAAAGCGTCACATACGACCTCGGTAAGAACGACCAGGACCTGTGGGGGCTCGGTGTCGGCTGTGACGGCGTCATGCGCATTTTCCTGCAACCGCTGCTGCCGGAACGCGGCTACGAGCCGTTCGCCGCGATGTGTAAGGTCCTGGCGGGAGACGCGGCCGGCGTCGCCGTGACGGTGCTCGATGCCTCAGAGGACATCGCACCCGGGGCCACGCTGGTGCTGCAGGATAACGAGGTCGTTGCCTCGGACGCGCCGGAAGGTCTTCACGAGACGCTACTCGCTGCGGCCCGCCTGGCTGCCGCGGAAAGAAGATCGACCACGCGAATGGTAGATGCAGGCAGTCAGCGACTGAAGGTGCTCACGGCGCTTCTCCTTCCCCCGCCGCGCTTGCTCATCCTCGGTGCCGGTCTCGATGCCCAGCCTGTGCTGCGCCTGGCGACGGAACTGGGCTGGCGTGCCACCGTGCAGGACCACCGTCCGGCGTATATCGAGCGCGGCGACTTCGCAACGGCAGAGGAAACCATTTGCGTCCCGGCGGAGCGCCTGGCGGAACACGTTGCGCTGGATTTGCACGACGCGGTGATCGTTATGAGCCATCACCTGGCGACGGACCGGAAATACCTCGAGCTTCTGGCGCGCTCCGATATCCCGTACATTGGCCTGCTCGGGCCGCCGGACCGGCGTGCGCGATTGATGGAAGACCTGGGCGATACGGCGAGAAGCCTCGAGCAGCGCCTGCACGGTCCCGCCGGATACGACATCGGCGCGGACGGTCCGGCGTCTATTGCGCTTTCGATACTCGCCGAGATTCACGCCGAACTGAAAAAAGGGACCCGCGAGGCGTCCCTGTCGGCCGCGGCTACTCCAGGCTGAACATCAGGCGTACAGCCACCATTTTCTCGACGGCCGCGCCGTTCTCCATCGTCGGTTCAAAGCGCCACTGCGATACCGCCTCTTCCGCCGCGTCGTTGAACACATCGCCAGGCCTGGAATCGAGAATGCCGACGTTGATCACGTTTCCGTTGCGATCGACCGTGAAACTCACGTCGACCCACCCGGTAATGTTGCGTCGCTGCGCGGAGCGCGGATAACGCGGCGCAACGTAGTTGGTTCTCTTCAGGCTGCTGATCGGGACGTATCCGACAGAGCCCGAGGCCGATTCGGAGTCACTTCCCGATTGCTCGCCGGCGGTGTCGCTGCGGACGCTGGCCGGCCGGCCGGCCGACGGCTCGTTGCCACGGAGCTGCACGGCAGCCTGCGATGCGCCATCGGGCAACGTAGCTAAATCCGCTCCCGCTGAGCGGTCGGCCGAAAGCAGCGCGGTAGTCGAATCCGGTGAAAGCAACGGATCGGCGTCTGCGGATTCTGCCGCCGCTTCTGCCTCAGCCAGCGATGCTTCGAGCTCGAGGGCGGCCTGGCGCTCGGCTTCCGCGCGGGCCGCTGCTGCCCGTTCCTCTCTTGCCGTGTTCAGTGCCTGGATCGAAGCGTTCAGGTCTGCGCTTTGCGGATCGAGGGCAGCCGCATCATCCAGAAAGCGCTGAGCGCTGTCGAACTGCCCGGAATCGATTGCCTCGCGCGCATTCAATACCAGCTTG
Organism: Woeseiaceae bacterium; assembly: GCA_035304285.1. Classification (GTDB taxonomy): domain Bacteria; phylum Pseudomonadota; class Gammaproteobacteria; order Steroidobacterales; family Woeseiaceae; genus IDS-8. Next base: position 31,507 of record DATGQI010000123.1, on the reverse strand, counting down.
CTTGCAACGATCGCGAGGCCCTGCTGTGCAACCGTGTTGTTCGGGTCGTTGCTGAGCGCCAGTTCGTAGTAATAACGCGCGTTGTCGTTGGCGGGCGTTGTGAACGCGCCTTGCGCCACTCGCTCATTCGCCAGCGCCAGCACCTCGTCGATTCGCTGCTCGCTACGGGCGGTTGCGAGCTCCTCGATCAGCAACAAGACTTCGGGCGTTTGCTCGCCGGCAGCCCTCTCGGCGGCGGCAAGCGCCGTCGCAGCATCTTCGAAACGCCGCTCGCGAATCGAAAGGCGTGCCTGGTCGAGGCTCGCGCGGAGCTGCAGCTGCTTAAGCTGCGCTTCCAGGAAAGGCAGGCGCGGATTGTTGGGATCGCCCAGGCGAACAAGCCGCAGTGTCTGGGCGGCGTCATTGGTTCGCTGGTCCAGAAGCGCCCGCTCGGCGAGCCCGATTGCAGTTGTAATGACCTGGTCCAGTTCGGCGTCTATGGCCGGGAGGTCCGGCGCGATCTCTCTCGCTGCTACGTACAACTCGATTGCATTGCTTCCCGGCGGAACGACGATCTCGCCGTGGTCGCGGGCAATGCGCGCCTCGTCCAGGAACTGCTTATAGGCAGGCGTGGGCGTTGGAGCCGGTCCGGCCGATACCGGTATATCGGTTTCGACCACCGAGGGCGAGGAAACCGTGGATGGAGTGTCAGCCTCAACCGGTTCAGGCGCATCCGTGTCCGGCGTGCCGGAGAATGCGACCCAAAGGACCAGTGCTGCAACAGCGGCTGCGGCAGAAGCGCCAACGACCAGCAACTTCGAGCGGCCTCCGGACGGAGGAGTGCCGTCGGCTGCGGATGTCGCATCGCCGGCAGCGCCGGCTTCGTCGGCGCCGCCAAAGGTCTTGCCGACAGTGGCGGCGAGACCGGTCATCGTGCGCGTGAAGCGCCCGCTGTCGCCAAAGGCGTTGTCCAGGCGAGCGGTTTCCTTGACGCTTGCGGCCTCACCAGCCTGTTCGTCCGCGGGCTCGGCTGCAGGTTTACTCTTGCCGTTGTCGAGCGTCGGGGCTTTGCGTTCCGGACCTGTCGCTGCCGCCTCGGGCCGGGTGGCCGACATCTTCGGCATGATGCGCGCCACCTTGCCCGGCCTGGCCGCTTTGCCTGCGTCTTTCGACGCCGGCGCGTCGGCGGCCGGTTTGGGCTTGAATGCCGCGTCGCCTGCTTCCAGGTGGTGCTTCACCGATGCCTCGATCGCGAGGCGGGCACGTCCGGGGGAGACAGGCTTCAACAGGAAACGGTACACCTGGCCTCGATTGATCAGGTCCATCAACAGTTCGCCGTCGTCGCGCCGTCCTGCGACGACTGCCACCAGCCGCGGCCGGTCTTTCCGCAGGCGCTCCGTCACCAGTTCGATGTTCGAGCCGACCATGGCGGCATCCGTCACCAGCACGCCCACCTTGTGGTCACGAACGATCGCCTCGGCCTGCGCCGGGGTGTTGGCGTGGTGCACCGCGTGGGACTCGTGGGAGGAGTCGCGGATCGTTTCCAGGAAGTCTTCGTCCTTGGTCAGGACCAGTACGTCGACGTCGCGCCCGCCCGCGTGCGGGGCGATATGCACGTGGCGCGGCCGCAAAGCCGGCATCCTTCCGGTGCCGTCGCTGATGATCGTGGTGCCGTTTTCGGACGTTTCCATGACGATGTGTTCGCCGGCCGGCTCGTCGACGTTCGCGGCCTGGTCGTTGGCGGATTCCGATATCGTCAGCATACGGACGCGCTTCGTCGCAGTGTCTATCAGGTTCTGCAGCGCGTCGGGGGTAACGGAGCCGCGCACGATCTGGAAGACTTCCTTGTCGCCCACCAGTGCTTCGAGACCGTCTTCCGGATCGCTGCCCGCCAGGAGTATCCCGATAGTGTCGGGCGAGCGCTTCTTGGCTTCGCGCAGCGCCTCCAGGCCGCTCATGCCGGGCAGGTCCTGTGCCGAGACGATGACGTGTATGGGCGTTGCCCCGAGCGTGTTCAGCGCCTCGGTGCCGGTGGTCGCGAGATGCACGGAGTACCTGTCGCCGAACCCGGCGCTCAGGGCATCCAGCGTGCTCTGCTGGCTGTGCAACAACAGGACTTGGGTTTTAAAGTGCTCCAGCGCCACGTCGGTCCTCCTGGCGGGATATGTTCAATTGGCTTTTCGTCTGGCCATAGTCTTCGGCCGCTTGAGTATAGTCCCCGTCAGATTGTGAAATGTCGCTGCGGCCCGACAAGATGGTGAATCTGTGACGGGCTGCACAGTCGGAATGACGGAGGCGTCACGTTACGCCCCGGATGTTGCACCACGTCGGAGTATAGGCAGGAGCGAACAGGATCGTAAATGTCCTCGCGATGCTTTTTTGTCGGGCTGGATCGTTCAGGCCGCGCGGCCGCGCCGGTGAATTTCCTCGCGCAAGCGGCCGATCGCCTCGTCCAGCTTGACGACCTGCTGGTCGCGCGAACCCAGCCGACGTAACGCGACCGTCTGTTCTTCCACTTCGCGCTGTCCGACCGCCATCAGGACCGGCACCTTCGCGACGCTGTGCTCTCGCACCTTGTAGGAGATTTTCTCGTTGCGCAGGTCTGCTTCCGCGTGTATCCCGGCGCTTCGCAGTTTGGAGACGACATCCATCGCATAGCCATCCGCATCCGATGTGATGGTCAGAACCTTTGCCTGGGTTGGGGACAGCCACAAAGGCAGGTTGCCCGCGTGATGCTCCAGCAGGATGCCGATGAAGCGCTCCAGCGAGCCGAAGATCGCGCGATGCAGCAGCACAGGCGTATGTTTCTGGCCGTCCTCGCCGATATAGGTCGCGCCCAGGCGCCCGGGCAGGTTCAGGTCCACCTGGTGGGTGCCGCACTGCCAGTCGCGGCCGATGGCATCCCGCAGGACGAACTCCAGCTTGGGCCCGTAAAACGCGCCTTCCCCGGGGTTGTGCGTGTATTCGAGGCCGGATTTCCCGAGCGCGGCAAGCAGGGCTGCCTCGGCGGCGTCCCAGACCTCGTCGGCACCGACCCGGACGGCGGGTCGGTCGGCAAACTTGATCTTCACGTCATCGAAACCTAAGTCGCGGTAGATGCGCAGGATGAGGTCGCAGACGGCGATGGTCTCATCGGTGATCTGTTCCGCGGTGCAAAAGATATGGGCGTCGTCCTGGGTGAAGGCGCGAACGCGCAACATGCCGTGCAGGGCGCCGGAGGGTTCGTAGCGGTGCACCTTGCCGAATTCAGCGAGCCGCATGGGCAGCTCGCGGTAGCTGGTCAGGCCCTGCTTGAAGAGCTGTACGTGGCCCGGGCAGTTCATAGGCTTGATTGCGTAGTTCCTGCCATCGACGGTGTCGGTGGTGAACATGTTTTCGCCGAAGGATTCCCAGTGGCCGGAGGCCTCCCACAGCGACCGGTCCATCAGTTCCGGGGTGTTGACCTCCTGGTAGCCGGCCTCCGTCTGCCGTTGCCGCATGTATTCTATGAGCTTCTGGAACAGTGCCCATCCTTTCGGGTGCCAGAAGACCGCGCCGGGAGCCTCTTCCTGGAAGTGGAACAGGTCCATCGTTTTCCCGAGGCGGCGATGGTCCCGCTTTTCTGCTTCTTCAAGCTGCTGCAGGTATTGGCGCAGCTGCTTGTCGGTTGCCCAGGCGGTGCCGTAGATGCGCTGCAACATCGGGTTGCGCGAATCGCCGCGCCAGTAAGCGCCGGATACCCTCGTCAGGCGAAACGCCTTGCCGAGCTTGCCGGTCGAGGGAAGGTGGGGGCCGCGGCACAGGTCGACGAAGTTTCCCTGCCGGTAAAGAGTCAGGGTTTCGTCCGCCGGGATGTCTTCGATGATCTGCGCCTTGTACTCTTCGCCCTGCGCGCGGAAGAACGCCACCGCCTCGTTCCTTTTCCACACTTCGCGCCGGATGGGTTCGTCGCGGTCCACGATCTGCTGCATCCGCTCCTCGATGGTGGCTAGATCTTCCGGCGTAAACGGTTCGTCGCGTGCGAAATCGTAGTAAAAGCCGTTCTCTATCGCGGGCCCGATGGTCACCTGGGTCTCCGGCCACAGCTCCTTCACCGCTTCCGCCAGCACGTGCGCAGCATCGTGCCGCAACAGCTCCAGTCCTTCCTCGGAATCGCGCGTGATGATGGCGACGCTGGCGTCATCCTCTATCTCCCGCGCGAGGTCCCACAGCGCGCCGTTAACGCGAATCGCTATAGCGTCTCGCGCCAGGCCTTTGCCGATTCCCCCGGCAATCTCCACCCCAGTCACAGCGCCGTCAAACTGACGCACGCTCCCGTCCGGTAACCTGATGTTCGGCATATCCGAGCTTCACCTGCTGTAAACCTGCGGATTGTACTAATTCCCCATTAACGGGACATCCATCAAATGGAAGGGAGAGCATCAACGGGACATCCATCGATTGGACGGCTCGAACAGGGGGCTCGAACCGGGACATCCATCGTTTGGAAGAGTTGGGGGATCGACGGCCCGATCGGTTGATGGCTGTCCCGAACCTGCTCGCCCGGAAACCAGCGCATGCCAACTCGCTAGATGTCTCTTGGCCTGGCTGAACCTGGTTCGATGCTGGCTCACTTAATGGATGTCCCGAACCTGCTTCCAAGCCGCCTCGTGTACAATTGCAGCCAGAAACCCCGCGTACCGCCATGAACCGTACATCTGCCGCAACTGCATTTCCGCCTGCACATCATGACCACGATAATTGCGTCGAGGCAGCGCTCGAGCGTGCTGAAGCTGTCTGCCGCGCTCGGAGATTGCGTCTGACGGGTTTGCGACGACGAGTGCTTGAGCTGGTCTGGGGCAGTCACAAGCCGGCAGGTGCCTACGAAATTCTGGACAGCCTTAATCGCGAAGGTCGCCGCGCCGCGCCGCCAACGGTCTATAGGGCCCTGGAGTTTCTGATCGAGGCAGACCTCGTTCACCGACTGGACTCATTGAATGCGTTCGTAGGTTGTCGTGACCCCAGCAGCTCCCATGCCGGCCAGTTCCTCATTTGCCGTCAGTGCCGCTCCGTCGCTGAGCTGGATGATCCAGCGATCGATGCTCTGGTCGGAGAAAAGGCAGCCGCGCTCGGTTTCACGGCGGTCCGCCAGATGGTGGAAATCCAGGGTCTTTGCCGGGACTGCCGTCAGCAACAATAAGCGCCGCCTGAACGCAGGCGATTCATGAAACTGGCGTACAATCGCGCGCTCTTCGCGCATGCATGGATCTTATGAACGACACTGATGAAAGGGACAACGTCCCCAAAGACTTCATCCGCCAGATAATCAGCGAGGATGTCGCGAGCGGCAAGCACGGTGGGGCTGTGGTGACCCGTTTCCCGCCCGAGCCCAACGGCTACTTGCATATCGGTCATGCCAAATCCATTTGCCTGAACTTCGGAGTTGCCCAGGAGCATGGTGGCCAGACTTATCTCCGGTTTGACGATACCAACCCCGGAAAAGAGAAGGAAGAATATGTCACTGCAATAAAAGATGACGTGAGGTGGCTGGGCTACCAGTGGGGTGATCGACTTACACATGCATCCGACTATTTCGATCGTCTCTACGAAGCAGCGGAGCAGCTGATCCAGATGGACAAGGCTTACGTGGACAGCCTCTCTGCGGAAGACATAAGGGAATTCCGGGGTACCTTGACGACACCCGGCCGCGACAGCCCGTTTCGTGATCGCAGCATCGAAGATAACCTGGATATGTTCCGTCGTATGCGCGATGGAGAATTCACGGATGGGGAACACGTACTACGCGCGAAGATTGACATGGCTTCGCCAAATATCAACATGCGTGATCCGACGCTCTACCGCATCCGGCACATACCTCATCAGCGCACTGGCGACAAATGGTGTATCTACCCGATGTATGATTTTGCCCATGGGTTGTCCGATGCATTCGAAGGCATCACACATTCGCTCTGTACCCTGGAATTCGAAGATCATCGGCCGCTGTACAACTGGTTCCTCGAGCAGTTAGAACCTCCGCATCGGCCGCGGCAGATCGAGTTTTCGCGCCTTCGCCTGGCGTTCGCGGTTACCAGCAAGCGGAGGTTGAACCAGCTGGTGGAGGAGGGCATTGTCACAGGGTGGGACGATCCGCGCATGCCCACGCTCGCTGGAATGCGGCGGCGCGGGTATCCCGCTGCGGCTCTTCGGGATTTTTGCACTCGAATTGGCGTTACGAAGAAAGATAACGTTATTGAAATGTCGGTACTCGAGAACTGCGTTCGGGAGCATCTCGATCTGGAGGCACCGCGAAGGATGGCGGTCCTCCGACCGCTGAAAGTAGTGCTTACGAACTGGCCGGAAACTGAGGTCGAGGAATTAGCCGCCGTCAACCATCCGAACAATCCTGACGCCGGGACAAGACAGGTGAGCTTTGGTCGTGAGATCTACATCGAGAGATCCGACTTCATGGAAGATCCTCCGAAAAAGTTTTTTCGCCTGAGGCCGGGGGGTGAAGTGCGGCTTCGGTTCGCCTACATCATTCGCTGTAACGAAGTTGTCAAGGACGACGATGGAAATATCATAGAGCTCCGTTGCACCTACGATCCCGACACCAGGAGCGGCAGCAGCGACAGGAAAGTCAAGGGTACGATTCATTGGGCGTCAGTCGCGGACTCTGTCACCGCGGAAGTGCGGCTTTACGACAGGTTGTTTACCCATCCGGAGCCCGGCTCGTCCGATGACTTCCTCCTGCACCTGAACCCGCTCTCTCTCGAGACTATTCAAGCGATGGTGGAACCCTCGGTTGCAAACATGAGCAGTGGCTGTGCCTGCCAGTTCGAAAGGTTGGGTTACTTTTGCGCCGACTCTGTCGACCACGAGCCAGGCAAGCCCGTCCTGAACCGCATCGTCACCCTGCGAGACACCTGGGCAAAACTCGAAGCCCGCTAATAGTGGGGCATCCACCAGGAACAGGACATCCACTGTTCTCCCCGCCGCAGGAAGAGAGACAAGGAGAGACAAGGACATCCATCAAAGGAGCAGGTGAAAAGGAGCGGGATAGGTGGGTTGCAGAAACGAGGTCACGGCATCGCGCGGCAGGGGAGTAACTGGTGGCGTCGGTGTCTAAGAACTGGCGTACAGGACTTGCTTCCGACGACAGGGGCTGAGCTTTCCGATAAAGAGACCGACAACTCGCCTGCAACAGGCCAGGCGAGAATGCGAGATCATGTCCCGAACTGGAGCTTTCCACTCCCCATCTTGCTACCTTTTAGCCACTGAACGCCCAGGTGTCTGGAATAGCGCTCCAAGGAGTCGCGAGCACCAACCGCTCGGTAGTACCACCTTCCGTAGTGCTTTATCTCTCTCGACCATTGTTTTGCGTCTTTAACTAAAACGGCGACAGTAGACGGTACGTCTGAGGAGACAACCCCTCGCTCGGCCGCTCTGATGGCGCGGCCGGTCCAATCCAAGAGGCTGAAGTACTCACGGGAGGTTAAGTTGACAGGCTGCGAAGCATTCGCCGGGGAATCGCTGAATTGCACCAGGTGCTTGGCGTTCCCGGTTATTCTTGCTCTCACTGAGGTATGGGCCGAATCCAGGGGCGTTGTCGCTATACCTGCCCTGACAGGATTCAAGTCGACGTACGTCATGCACTTCAACAGAGCGAGATCGTCGAGCAGCGCCTGCGACTTAAAGCGCCCCTGCCAGAACCGCCCCGCGCAGTCGTCTTCCCGGTTCGCCCACCGTGCCAGCGGCTCGTTTATACACCGCATGTACCAACTGATACTGCAAAGGCGTTCGCGCCACTTTGAAAGCGTTTCCGCGCTGACCGTTTCCGCCGGGATGCTGAATACTTGCCCCCATCGAGTAGCAACCTCTTCGTCAGACCACTGCATCGCACGCTGAGCGTCGATCCTTATCACCACGTGGTAATGGTTGCTCATCACAGCGTAGGCGATCAGGTCGATCGCAAACACCGAAGCAAGCATGGCCAACCGGTTCTCGATCCACTGGCGCCTGTGGGAGAAGTTCCGACCTGTAAAGCGGTCGCGGCCGCATAAAAAAGCCCGCCTCACGCATCGTGAGGTGCAGTGGTAGTAGGCAGTGTGGTCCAGGCTGATTTGCCTCGTCCTCGCAATCGTCACTGCAGTGTCCTCACGTCCATGTGAAGGCTGCATTTAAGTCGTCTGCCGGCCATCGATCGAGTGGCATTTTTGCAGCTCTTGACCAGAAACGTGGTGGATGTCCCGCTTTGGATTCATGGATGTCCCGGTTCAGGATTCGACTACGGCGATGGGGGCGCCGCGTTCGGAGCCGAGGCCGGCGGCGGCGCTGCCTTCGGCGCGGGCGATTTCCAGGACGTTGAAGGAGTTGATAAGGGCGAGGTAGTCGCCGGGGCGGGCGTTGCCGTAGGTGGGTTTGAGTTCGAAGCGGTGGCCGGCGAAGACGGCGGTAGGTGTCTTGAAGGGGAGGAGCAGGGAGCGGTCGATGTTGCTGATGAGGTTGCCGAAGGCGTCGACCGTGACGATCATGCCGGTGACCCTGCCCGGGCTCACCTCGGGTTCGTCAATCCAGGCGGGGGTCCATTGGGTGGTTCGGGTGCCGAGGTCCGCAGGCGACATGCGGCCGGCGGCAAATTCGGCTGCAACAGGGGCAAAGATGTCACGGCCATGAAACGTCAGGCTGGGCTCGGGGATTCGCAACCGGCTGAGCGATGCCTGCTGCAGCTGGTAAACCGATGCGCCGTCGGCAGAATTCAGCATGGATGCCAGCAAGCCATTGTCCGGCGCCATGAATATGTGCCCGTCGTATTCCACCATGATGATTTCGCGACCGGTGCCGACGCCCGGATCGACGATCGCGACGTGCACGGTACCGGCCGGAAAGTAGCGGTACGAGCGGCTGATCCAGAACCCCGCCTCGTGCGGCCAGTAAGCCGGGATGTCGTGCGCCAGGTCGACGATGCGGGCTTCCCTGAAGCGCTCGAGAATCACGCCCTTCATGACGGCGGCAAACGGTCCCTTGTGGCCGAAATCCGTCGTGATGGTGATTACGCCGGAACGCTTGAGCTTCGACATGGCAGCGATTGGTGATAACCCTGAAATCCCTGACCATCATACCCGACGGCAACAAAGCTCATCGTTGCGAGCACTCAGGTCTACTCTGCGCCGAATCCCTCCGACAGGCGCAGGTAACGGTCGAGGTGAAAGTCCGCGTTGCCGAACAGCGTTTCGATCGCCGTGAATCGCTTGAAGTAATGTGCGATATCGAGTTCCCACGTGACGCCCATGCCGCCGTGGATTTGCACGGCCTCCTGCGCGACCAGCCTGCCGCTGCGGCCAACCTGGTACTTGAGCGCGCTCACGGCCGCCGCGACGCCGTCGCCACCCGCCGCCGCTACCATCGTCGTCCACAGCAGCAACGAACGGCATTGCTCGCACACCATCAGCATATCGACCATGCGATGCTGCAGTGCCTGGAAGCTGCCGATGGGCACGCCGAACTGGACCCGATTCTTCGAGTACTCGACCGTCTTGTCGTGCATCGTGCGCAGGATCCCGGTCGCTTCGGCAGAGACAGCCAAAATGGCCTCATCGACGGCCTCCTCGAGAACGCCGAATCCTTTGCCGACCTGTCCAAGCACTGCGTCGGCGTCGACGAGCGCATCCTGAAGTTCTACCTCTGCAGCGCCGTGCGCATCGACAGTTGCGTAGGTCCTGCGGGCAACGCCGTCCGCATCCGCGGCAATGGCGAACAGCGTGATGCCGTCAATATCGCGTTGACTGCCGCCGGTGCGAGCGGGGACCACCAGGAGATCCGCTTCGCCGCCGTTGAGAACGAAGGCTTTCCTGCCGTTCAGGCGGTACTTCCCGTTCACAGCTGTCGCGGTCGTTGTGACATCGGACAGGCTGAAGCGAGACTGCGGTTCCGCGAACGCAAGCGCCGCCTGGAGTTCACCGGCGATCAGCGGCAAGAGCCATCGCTCCTTCTGGGCGGTATTGGCGGCTCTTCGCAGCACGCCCCCTGCCAGTACGACAGTCGGCAGGAACGGCTCGACGATCAGGCCCCGACCGAACTGTTCCATCATCAGCATCAGCTCGACCGGCCCACCCCCGAGGCCGCCGTCTTCCTCGTCGAACGGCACTGCCGTCCAGCCGAGCTCGGCAAAGGTTCGCCACATGTCCGGGCTGAACGCCTTGTCGCCCCCGGCGATCGACTGCCGGGTCTCGAAATCGTAGTCGTTGTCTATAAACCGCGCGACGCTGTCGGCAAGCATTGCCTGTTCGTCACTCACTGAGAAGTCCACGTCTTTTCCTGCCGCCTTTGCGTTCGGTCAGAGCCCGAGCACGTGTTTGGAAATGATGTTCTTCTGGATCTCGTTAGACCCGCCGTAGATGGAAGCCTTACGGTTATTGAAGTAACGAAGCGAGGTTTGTGGCTCGGGGCCCGAACCGACCGTCTCGCTCACCGGGAAATCCGCCTCGTATTGCTCCGGCACGTACGGCAGTGCGTAGTAGCCGGCCGCATCGACGAACAGTGCGTCGATCGCCTGCTGGAGTTCAGTGCCCTTCACCTTGAGTATCGAGGATTCCGGCCCCGGTGCCTTGCCGGTGGCGACTGCCGCCAGCGTGCGCAGCTCGGTGTACTCGAGCGCCCTGAGTTCGATCTCGATCTCCCCCAGCCTGCGAGCGAAATTACGATCCTCGAGCAAGGGGACGCCGCCGTGTACGGGTCGCGCCGCTTTCTCCCGCAGCCGGCGCATGCGGTACTTGGAGCGCGCGACTCCGGCAATGTTGGTGCGCTCGTGTTGCAGCAGCACCTTGCCGTACGTCCAGCCTTTCCCTTCCTCGCCGACGAGGTTCTCGACCGGCACTTCCACGTTCTCGAAATGCACCTCGTTGACCTCGCGCTCGCCCTCGATTGTGATGATAGGCTTCACCGCGACTCCGGGCGCACTCATGTCGATGAGCAGGAAGCTGATCCCTTCCTGGCGCCGCGCGACGTCCGAACTGGTGCGGACGAGACAAAAAATCCAGTCTGCAAAATGCGCGAGCGTGGTCCAGGTTTTCGTGCCGTTCACGACATAGTGGTTCCCACGGCGGTCCGCGCGGGTCTTGAGCGAGGCAAGGTCCGAGCCGGCGCCAGGTTCGGAATAGCCCTGGCACCACCACACGTTGCTCTCCAGGATGTCGGGAAGAAACCGCGCCTTCTGCGCGTCGTTACCGAAGGTATATATCACCGGCGCGACCATCTTGACGCCGAAGGGGATCATCTCCGGCGCATTCGCCGCCGCGAGTTCATTCGCGAATATGTGCTTCTCGACCGCAGACCAGCCGGTGCCGCCATACTCGACCGGCCAGTTGACCGCGGCCCAGCCCTGCTCGTAGAGAATCTTCTGCCAACGGACGATATCGTCCTTGCCGAGCGCGATGCCCCTCGACTGCTTCTCTCGCAGGTCAGCAGGATACTTCTCCTGCAGGAAGGCCCGAACCTGATCGCGAAATGCGAGTTCACCTTCCGAATAATTTACGTTCATGATCAGACCCTGGTATCGCAGCTCGCTGCCGACCAGCAGCATTTTCGGTCATCGAGCGACGGGAAACCGCGCTAATATTGCCGGCCGCCGGCATTTTTGCGCATTGCACGGACGGTGGGCGCAGTATATCCGATGTGGCGGTGCACTCGCAGCGCATGCAGACGCGATGCAGGATGGGACGTTATGCAAACGACGAAAACCTGAAAGCTCCATCGCGATGATCTACCTGGCCCTGGCTTTCCTGCTGGTTGCTTTCCTCTATGCGTCCGTGGGTTTCGGCGGCGGATCGACCTACACGGCGCTCTTGATCGAATCGGGACTCGACTGGACGCTCGTGCCCCCGATATCGCTGATGTGCAATATCGTCGTAGTTGCAGGCGGTGTTTACCACTTTGCGAAGGCCGGGCACATCGACCTCAGGCTCGCGACGCCGCTCATTGTCGCTTCCATCCCTGCAGCTTTCCTCGGCGGCTACGCGAGGCTGAGCGAAGCATCTTTTCTCCTGATACTGGGCACGGCCCTTCTCATTGCCGGAGGACTGCTCGTATTCGATCGCAGTTTCCGCAATGAAGCGGGTGCCAGCAAGCCGAACCCTGCCGGCTCCGGACTCCTGCTCGGTGCGGTGCTCGGCGGCCTTGCGGGTATTACCGGCATCGGCGGCGGCATCTACTTAGCGCCCGTTATGCACCTCTTCAGGATCGCTGCGGCAAGGACCGTAGCAGCCACCTGCTCGCTGTTTATCCTGGTGAATTCCGTGGCCGGCCTCGCCGGGCAGGTTGCGAAGCTCGGCGCCGCCGCGGAACCGCTGATGCGGGCACAGTACCTCGCTTTGCCGGTTGCGGTACTCATAGGGGGACAGCTGGGAAGCCGGGCGGCGGCGAGATGGCTGCCGGTATCGCCCATCAGGCGGCTGACCGGCGCCGTCATAGTCCTGGTCGCACTGCGGATCCTGTGGCAGGCGATAACCGCGAATTGAGCGGTTTCGGCCTTTCGCGGTCCGCAGGCGCGCGGAACTTAACCCCTGTACCAGGTCAGAAGGCGTTGCGCGGCGCTCGAAGTTCCAAGGCGCCTTCGCAGGCATTCGCAATTCATGCAAAAATGGCCCCATGAACGCGACCGTAATTCCAGATCCCGTTAACGAGAAAGTGAGCGCTCCGCGCGATGCCCTGGGCCGCCCCATGCGGGATCTCCGCATTTCCCTGCTTGATCGCTGCAATTTTCGCTGTCCCTACTGCATGCCGGAATCCGAATTCAACGCGGACTACCAGTTCCTGCGCAAGCCGCAGCTTCTCACGCACGCGGAGATCTTGAGGATTGCGAAAGTGGCAGTGAGCCTCGGAGTCACGAAACTTCGCCTGACCGGCGGCGAGCCGCTGCTGGACAAAAACGTGCCGGCACTCGTGCAATCGTTGAGCGAACTGGACGGTGTCGAGGACCTGGCGCTGACGACCAATGGCACCCTGCTGGCGCCGATGGCGGCCAAACTGGCCGATGCCGGCTTGCACCGCGTAACGGTAAGCCTCGATTCGCTGGATGAAAAGATCTTTCGCGAAATGAGCGGCAATCGAGGCGACCTGCAAAAGGTTCTGCAGGGTATCGAGGCTGCGGACAAGGCGGGCCTTTCGCCAGTGAAGATCAACACCGTGGTGCAGCGGGGTGTCAACGATCACACGGTTTTGGACCTGCTCGAGCATTTTCGCGGCAGCGGACACATCGTACGTCTCATTGAGTTCATGGACGTCGGCAATCGCAACGACTGGAAGATGGAACAGGTCGTCCCGTCACGCGAGCTTCTGGATCGTATTCACGAGCGCTGGCCGCTCCGCCCCATCGGCCGGAGCTACGCCGGTGAAGTGGCGAGCCGCTACGAGTACGAGGACGGGGCGGGACAGATCGGCTTCATATCCTCGGTGACTGAACCATTCTGCGGCGCATGCAGCCGCGCCCGCCTGTCGGCGGATGGCGTTCTCTATACCTGCCTCTTCGCCACCACCGGAACCAGTCTCAGAGATCCGCTTCGGAGCGGCGCGGACGACACGCAGCTAGCCCGGATCCTTGGCAACGTCTGGCTGCGGCGCAAGGATCGTTACAGTGAACTGAGACGCCCGGACGCGACGCACGAACACGTGATGAAGAAAGTCGAGATGTACAGGATGGGCGGCTAGCCGCACCCATCGGTTTTCGGGCTGGCGCACGCCCGCATTCGGGATTCCCCTTGAACAAACTGAGCCACGTAGATACCAGCAATCGTCCCACGATGGTCGATGTCAGCAACAAGCGCGCAACCGATCGCGTTGCGCACGCGCGCGCCATCGTGGAATTTCCGGAAGCCGTCGCAGAGCGATTCGTGAATGGGGACATCGCCACGGCGAAAGGCCCCGTATTCGCCACCGCGATCGTTGCGGGCGTCATGGGTGCGAAGCGGACGCATGAGCTCATTCCGTTCTGTCATCCCCTCGGGCTCGACAACTGCAGCATCGCTATCAGCATGGATGATAGACATCGGGCGGTGATCGACTGCACTTGCAAGGTACACCACCGTACCGGCGTGGAGATGGAAGCGTTGACGGGCGCCACCGTGGCCGCATTGACGATCTACGACATGTGCAAGGCTCTGTCACACGAGATAGTCATCAGGGAAACGCGCCTGGTATCGAAAAGCGGCGGCAAGGAGGACTACGATTATGCCGGCGAATGATCCGGTCTGGGGGCTGGTGCTGGCCGGCGGCGAAAGCCGCCGCATGGGCCGCGACAAGGCCCTGCTGACCCGGGATGGAAGCACGCAGCTGCGACGCTGCGTCGACCTGCTCGAGCGGCACGTCGATCGCACGTTCGTCTCGACCCGACCCGAGCAGGCGGAGGAGCCCGAGCGCCGCCGCTTCGAGCAGGTCGTGGACCGCTTGAGCGGCATTGGCCCCATGGCGGGCATACTGACGGCCCTGGAGAAGCAACCGGACGTCAGCTGGCTGGTCCTCGCATGTGATCTGCCGAACGTAGACGACGAAACGATCGCGTTCCTGCTGCAGAACCGTTCGACGGATAAACCGTTTACCGCCTTCAGGAGCGCGTACGACGACCTGCCGGAGCCGCTTTGCGCGATTTACCGTCCGGAGTCCCGTACGATCGTCGAGAAGTTCGTGCAAGACAGAATCGTGTGCCCGCGCAAGATGCTGATTCGCTCCGATACCCACTTGTTGCGACAGCCGGATCCGTCCGCGCTCGACAACGTAAATACGCCGGACGACCTCGAGCGGGTGGGGATGGAGGTCCTTCCATAATTGACTCGAAACTTGACTACAGCGTACGGCATCACCGGCGGGGTGAACTTTGGCAGAATGGCTCCCTTCGGTCCGCTTTATTTCCGCCAAAGGTCACCCGGCCGTCGATGCCTCCCGGCCGTGGTGCCATCTTCCGTTTGCTTAAGAGCTTCATCTTTTCATGACCAAGACCTGACCAGGATATGAGCAAGACACTGACAGTGCGTTACTTTGCCGCGTTTCGCGAACGCGCCGGAATCGACGAGGAAACCATTTCCCTCGCTGCAAATACCACCCGCGACGTCTTCGATTTGCTGAAGACACGCCACCGGTCGTCCGAGCCACTGCGGCATTGCAAGGTGGCCATCAATGACGAGATGGCGGACTGGGATACGCCGGTCAACGACGGCGATACCATACTGCTGTTCCCGCCGGTTGCAGGCGGCTGACATGATGCAGCTGACTGAAAAGGTCATCCGGCCCGATGAGCTGCGCAGCAGACTGACCGACCCGGGTGCAGGAGCCTATGCGTCCTTCGAGGGCTGGATCAGGAACCAGAACGAGGGACAGGCCGTACTGCGCCTCGAATACGAGTCCTACGAGCCGCTCGCGGTGAAAGAGGGCGAACGCGTAATCGAGGAAGCCGCCGTGAAGTTCCCGATCCTCAAAGCAGAGTGCGTGCACCGGGTGGGCATGCTCGAGATCGGGGAGTGCGCCGTGTGGGTCGGCGTGTCGTCACCGCACCGCGACGAGGCGTTCGAGGCATGCCGCTACATCATCGACCAGGTAAAGGTGCGCCTGCCGATCTGGAAGAAAGAACACTACGTCGATGGCAACTCAGGCTGGGTGAATTGCGAGCGCTGCGCCTCCCACGGCGAAGTAGCCTGAATTGGCTTATCCGGGATAATCCAGGCGCTCGAGATCCCCGGGAGCATCGATGTCCACGGCGGCCGGCTCGAACTCGAGACGGCGCACCCGGCTGCCTGCTTTTTTCAGCACTGGCCGTGCGCCCTGGTCACCTTCCAGTGCGGCCAGGTCCGCGAAATAGCGCCTCGGAAAAATCACGGGCGGGCCTTCCGTCCCTGCGAACGAGGTTGCGGCTATGAAATCGCCGGATCCTGCCCAGGCTGAAATCAACCGCTGCAAATGCTCAAACGTGACCAGCGGCTGGTCGGCGAGCATGATGATTATCCCGTCGGCCGCTTCTCCGACCGATTTAACGCCGCAGGCGATGGAGCTGCCCATTCCTGAGCGATACGCGGCGTTAATCGTAAAGAAGCCCTGCAACGGTTCGCAGCCATCTACCACTGCGCGCCATTCGTGGCCGGCTACGAGGACGGTCCGCGGGCCGCAGACGGATTCCGCGAGCCGCACGGCGCGCGCCACGAGCGGGGTGCCGTCGTAGCTCGCGAGTTGCTTCGTCCCGCCGAAGCGCCTGCCGGAGCCAGCCGCCAGCACGATCGCGAACACTCGCTCATCGCTCGCCGCGTTGCCCTGTTCTCTCTCCTTCCTCCCTTTCACGCAAAACTCCTCAAGCTGACACCTCTTTGCCATCCGGGATTACTTTCGCGTCGTTGAAGTAACATGCTTATCCGTATTGTGCGCGAAAAGCGGACAGATCGCGCTCACGCAAGATGAAGATATCCGCGCCTTGATCGGCAAAATCCGTCAGAATGCTTGCTCATGCTTCGTGTTCTGTGTATTCCTCGGGATTGATTCTGCCCGGGCCGCTAGCAGGGAAGTAGAGCTTGTACGTTATAAAATCGATTGAAGACGCGAAGGCCCTCGAAGGGAAGGAGGTGGGTCTCTCCGGCTGGATACTGATCGACCAGGAAAAGGTCAACCAGTTTGCCGAGGCGACGGGCGACTTCCAGTGGATTCACGTCGACACGGAGCGGGCGAGGCGCGAATTGCCGGGCGGAAAGACTATTGCTCACGGCTACCTGACGCTTTCGCTCATTCCCGCGCTGACCGGTGATTTCGTCAGGGTCGAGAATCTCGCACGCGCGTTGAACTTCGGCTGCAACAAGGTGCGTTTCTACACCATGGTTCCGGTGGGGAGTCGTGTGCGTGCCCGGGCGCTCGTGAAGCAGGCGCGGCAACGGGCCGGCGCACTGCACCTCCTGTCGGAGGTACGCATCGAAGTCGAGGGCGAGCGCAAGCCTGCCTGCGTTGCCGAAACCCTCGGCATGTACTTCTTTGACGGGAAGGGCACAGCGGGGGCGGGGAGCGAGTAAGGAAAGGAGAGGAGGATGGAAGTGAAGGGCTTTTTCGGCGTTCTGGTTCTCATTGCCGATGTCTACGCAATACTGCAGATCATGCAGAGTTCAGCGAGCAATATCAAAAAGGCACTGTGGATCGTGCTGGTACTACTGCTCCCACTGGCGGGTTTCATATTGTGGTACCTGCTGGGCCCGAAACCCTCCTGAATGAGAGCGGACGATAAGCACCAGTGACTTGTATGGGGCAGTGGAGGTTCTGTCTAATTGACCTGAACGTCCGGAAGATTGGGGGAATACCATGCGTGGCCTGATGATGAATACACCGCTGCTCATTTCGGCAATAGCCCGACACGCGGAGCGAAATTACGGGAGCCGGGAAATCGTGTCGGTGACGCAGGACGTACCGCTGCACCGTTATACCTATCGCGAATGCCTCGCCCGCAGCCGCCGGCTGGCGAACGCGCTCGACAGGCTCGGACTGTCGCGGGGCGACAGGGTCGCAACCATCGCGTGGAACGATCACCGTCACCTTGAGAGCTATTACGGCATCGGCGGCGCGGGGTACGTCTGCCATACGATCAATCCACGCCTGTTCGCCGAACAGATTATCTACATCATCAACCACGCCGAGGATAAGTGGCTTTTCATCGACCCGATGTTCGTTCCGCTGCTGGAGAAGATCGCGGCGCAGCTCCCGGCGGTCGAAGGTTACGTCTTGCTGACGGACGATGCGCATATGCCGGAGACGACGCTCCGCGGCGCAGTGTCCTATGAAGCTCTGCTCGAGGCCGAGAGCCCGGAATACGAGTGGCCGGAACTGGATGAAAACGAGGCCGTAGCTCTTTGCTATACGTCGGGTACGACCGGCGATCCGAAGGGGGTTCTCTACAGTCATCGCTCGACAGTGCTCCATGCCTATGCCGCGGTCGCGCCGGACGTGCTGAACCTTTCGAATTTCGACTGCATACTGCCGGTTGTCCCGCTGTTTCACGTCAACGCGTGGGGCGTTCCCTATTCAGCCCTCATGGTGGGATCCAAGCTGGTGCTGCCGGGACCGAAAATGGGCGACGGGGAGACGCTTTACCAGCTGCTGGAGTCCGAGAAGGTCACTACTGCTCTCGGAGTGCCGACGATATGGTCGACGCTGCTGCAGTATTGCGCGCGCACAGGCAAGCGACTCGATGCCCTGAAGCGCACCTGCATCGGTGGTGCGGCGGTTCCGGAATCCATGATCCGCGAATTCCGGGACATCCACGATGTTGTCGTGCACCAGGGCTGGGGGATGACGGAGACGAGCCCCCTCGGCACCTACAACTCCGAGAAGGTCGGGATGGAGTCGCTGTCGCCGGATGAACTGATCCGCTTGAAGGCAAAGGCGGGGCGCGGCATCTTCGGCGTGGAAATGCGCATCGTCGACGACGAAGGCAAGGAGCTTCCGTGGGATGGCGTGGCCTTCGGGGCGCTGCAGGTGCGTGGGCCGTGGGTGTGCAGCGACTACTTCCGGCTGGAAGGACAGAGCGAGACCCATCGTGACGGCTGGTTCGATACCGGCGATGTCGGCACGATCGACCCGGAAGGTTACCTGCAGATCACCGACAGGACGAAAGACGTCATAAAGTCCGGCGGTGAATGGATCAGTTCCATCCAGGTCGAGAACATCGCCGTTGGTCACCCGGCCGTCGCGCAGGCGGCGGTCATCGGGGTCGCGCACGAAAAGTGGCTGGAACGGCCGCTGTTGGTCGTCGTGAAGGCGGAGGACAAGGAAATCAGCAAAGCCGAGATGCTCGAGTGGTTTGACGGTAAGATTGCGTCGTGGTGGTTGCCGGACGACGTCGTTTTTGTCGATGCGCTCCCTTTAACCGCTACCGGGAAGATAAAAAAGGCGGACCTCCGTCAACAGTTCGCGGATTACCGGCTGCCCGCAGACGCCTGAACCTGCGCCACGGCCGTACATTGGCGGCAATAAAAAGGAGAAACCATGGCCAATACGCTGCGCCTTTATGCCCTTAAGGCCATCGTCACCGGTGCGGCCGATGGTATCGGTGAAGCCATCGCCAGAACCTTCGCCAAGCATGGTGCAGAGGTACTCGCGGTGGATTCCCCGCAGAGCCGCATCGGTACAGTCTTTGGCAAGGTCCGGGGTATCACCGCGCTCGAAGTCGACGAAGAGACTGAAGAGTTGTCCGGCATGCTCCTCAAGACCGCGCGTGAGCGACTCGAGGGGCTCGACATTCTCGTCAACAACTTCCCTTCGCTGTCGGATACGCAAGCGCCCGGCGGCAATGACGAGCCCAACCTGCAGCCGTGGCTCGACCAGGTCCTTGCGGCCACGGCGGCAGTATTGCCGCTTCTGAGGAAGAGCCCCGCCGGCCGCATCATAAACATCGGGGCGCTACGCAGCTCTTTTTCCCGCGACGACGACGCGGGCTTTGCCGCCGCGGAGCGGGCGCTCTCGAAGGTAACCGCGGCACAGGCAGCAGAACATGGCACGTCCGGTATCACCGCGAATTACATCCAGCCGGGTGCGATCATGACAGCCGACAGCCGCGCCATCTTCGAGGCAGACAAGGCTTTCCGCGACTGGTGCATCCAACGTTCTGCAGCACGGCGCCTCGGCGAGCCGGTGGATATCGCCAAGGTTGCGCTGTTCCTGGCGTCCGACGATTCCGTATTCGTGAGCGGCACCGGCATTGCCGCCGACGGCGGTCTTTCCCCGGACGCCGACTGAGGGCACGTCCTCATGCGTCGCCGCTAGCACTCCTTTATGCACTCCGTCCTCGAGGATCTCCTGCGGCTGTTGCGCCTCGAGCGCATCGAAGAGAACATTTTCCGCGGCGAGAGCCGGGATATCGGCAGCGCGCAGGTTTTCGGCGGACAGGTTCTCGGCCAGGCCCTGTCCGCGGCTCACCATACCGTCGACGGTCGCGTGGCCCACTCGCTGCACGCGTATTTCCTGCGCCGCGGCGACGTCACCGCTCCCATAATCTACGAGGTCGATCGTGCGCGTGACGGTGGCAGCTTCTCCGTGCGGCGCGTGGTTGCCATCCAGCACGGCAGACCCATCCTCAACCTCGCCGCATCCTTCCAGAAACCGGAAAAGGGACTGGAGCACCAAGTGCCGATGCCGGACGTCAAAGGCCCCGACGGGTTGCAGGACGTCACCGATGTCGATCCCGAAGTACTTAAGCGCCTGCCCGAGAAGATGCGACGGTACCTGATCGCCGAGCGACCATTCGAGTTCCGCCCTGTCCGTCCGGTCAACTTCACCAGGGCGGAAAAGCTGCCGCCGGTGAAGCACGTCTGGATCCGTGCCATCGACCACCTCCCGGACGACCACAGTCTGCACCAGAGCCTTCTCGCCTACGTCTCCGACTACGAACTCTTAGGCACCAGCACATTGCCGCACGGACTCTCCTTCGGCGACGGCAGCGTGCAAATGGCGAGCCTCGACCACGCCCTCTGGTTTCACCGGCCGTTCCGCGTCGACGACTGGCTGCTCTACTCCTTCGACAGTCCCAACGCTTCAGGCGCTCGCGGACTTGCCCACGGGCGTCTCTTCACCCGCGACGGCACGCTGGTGGCGTCTGCCGCGCAGGAGGGCCTGATACGCGTGATCGAAGAGGGCGGTCACAAGCCGCGCCGCTCTGATCCGCGGTTGCAGGCCTGAGGGTTGGCGTGCGACTCGCATTCATGAAAGGTTTGGTGGCCACTCGGCCGCATTATTCATGAAGGTGCGGGCGGTGGTGGTCGGGGGCTCGACTGGGGGGAGGGCTTGCCAGGAACGCCGTGAACCCATCCATGGGGGCTCTGCGCGAACATCCATGTTCGCGACAGTCCTGGCAAGCCCTCCCCCCAATCAAGCCCCCTCCTGGAAGGGTCTGCGCGTTCATGAATAATGCTTCGACGGTGGTGGAGGAGAAGTTCCTCGAGCTCGATTCGCGGCAGCGAACGGTCGCAAGCCTGATGCCGTGGCGGCGCTCGAGTAGCACCGTTTGAACATGCGCCCACCACGGGGGCAGGGGCGCGATCTCTACTCAAGTAAGCTCACCGCCACCGGTGACGCAGCATTGTTCATGAACCCACCAACGCCCGGAAAGGGGACTCGGGTGGGTGGGGGGCTTTTCAGGACTGTCGCGAACATGGATGTTCGCGCAGAGCCCCCATGGATGGGTTCACGGCGTTCCTGAAAAGCCCCCCACCCAGCCGAGGCCCCGTTAACCGCCGCCCTTGATCGTTCATGAACAATGCGGCGCAGCAGGGCCACCCTCCATCGTTCATAACAATGCCGCAGCAGGACCGGCCTCAATCGTTCACGAACGTTGCGGCGCAGCTAAACCGCACCGGCGGCAAGCTCAGCCCCCGGATGCCTGCTTCGCCACCGCGTCGGCCGCGGCCTTCACAGCCTCCGGGTCGCCGATGAACTCGCGGTGCAGCGGCTTCAGTGAATCGTCCAGTTCGTACACGAGCGGGATGCCGGTCGGGATGTTGAAGCCGACGATGTCCTCGTCGGACATGTTGTCCAGCATCTTGACGAGCGCGCGCATGCTGTTGCCGTGTGCTGCCACGAGAACGTTCTTGCCGGCTTTCAGATCCGGGGCAATGAGTTCCTGCCAGCAGGGTTTGACACGCTCGAGGGTTGTGGCAAGCGATTCGGTCGCGGGCAGGTCGACGATGCCGGCGTAGCGCTTGTCGTGCGCGGGATGGCGTTCGTCGTCGGCCTCGAGAGGGGGAGGAGGGGTTGCGTAGCTGCGGCGCCAGACGAGGACCTGCTCGTCCCCGTACTTCGCAGCCGTTTCGGCCTTGTTCAGGCCCTGGAGCGCGCCGTAATGCCGCTCGTTGAGCCGCCAGTCCCGTACCACGGGGATCCACATCTCGTCGAGCTCATCCAGCATGATCCAGAGCGTGCGGATGGCCCTCTTCAAGACCGACGTGTAGGCGATGTCGAACTCGTAGTCCAGGTCTCGCAGGCTGCGCGCGGCCTCCAGGGCTTCTTTTCGCCCCAGGTCGGTGAGGTCGACGTCGGTCCATCCGGTGAAGAGGTTCTTCAGGTTCCAGTCGCTCTGGCCGTGGCGGCACAGGACCAGTTTGCCAGTCATGCACTACTCCAAATGTCGGTGGCAATCTGCAGCGAAATCGCCATCAATCAGGTATTCCTCAGGTAACAGTCAACTGGAAACGAGTTTTCGCAGTTCCTGCGCCGCAACGGACAAGGTAGCAAAATCTATTTCCTGCCGCAGTTTCATTTCGGCAAGGATCGTGTCCAGCTTGCGTAGTCCCACTTCGTTCTGCGTCGCCCAGTCTTCGAAGAGCTTCTCCGGTTCTCTCTTGGCGCCGGTGCGCAGCAGGCTCGTGGACAGGTCCCGGCGTATGCGGTAGAACTCGTCGCGCAGGTTGCTGCGAGCCAGTGCCTGCCAGCGCCCCTCGACCGCCAGGTTCTCGACTGACCTGTGCAGCCAGACGAGACCGAGCCGGTCGCTCAGCAGCGAGTACATGCGCGCTGTCTCGACGACGTCGCGGTTGTTGGTCCGTGCGAGATCGGCGATGTCGAGGCCGCCGCGGGTGAGCAGCAGCGCAGCCATCTTCCGCGCCAGTTTCTCCGGTACTCCCATGCGCACGTTTTCCGCCGTCACGAGCCGTTGGCGATCCTTCGCGGGGCCGATGACGATACCGAAAACGCGGGCGTAGATCGTTGCCAGTCCTGGCTTCAGGTGTTCCACGGCCGCAATGATGTCGAGTTCGCTGCCGAACCTGTCGATCAGCCAGTAGCAGGCGTGGCGCAGGATGCGGCTCACCTCGAACATCATCGACTGCTGTACCGTCGCCGGCACCTCGTTGTCGAGCGCCTCGATGGTACGCCATATGTCACTGGCTTGCGTCACTTCCCGCGCAATCACGTACGCTCGCGCGATTGTCACGTCGCTGGCGCCGGTGTCGTGCTGTACGCGCTGCACGAACGCAGGCCCCATCCTGTTGACGATGTTGTTCGCGATCAGCGTTGCGAGGATTTCCCGGCTGAGCCGATGGTGAGGGATCAGGTCAGCGTAACGCCGCCGCAGTACCGGCGGGAAATAACGTTGCGGGTCGGTAGTAAGGAACTCCTCGAGGGTCTCGCCGGAGTCGGCGAGACCATTGTACAGGTCGATTTTCGCGTAGCTCAGGATGATGGCGATTTCCGGCCGCGTCAGTCCCTGCTTCTTCTGTCGTCGCTCCTCGATCTCTGCCTCGTCCGGCAGGTACTCGAGGTCGCGGTCCAGCAGTCCGGTGCGTTCAAGGTCAGTGATGAGGCGCGCAGATTCGTCGAGCCGTTCGCGCGCACGTGCTTCCATCATGCTGATCGACTGAGTCTGGAGGTAGTTCGTGCGCAGTACGAACGCGGCGACTTCGTCCGTCATCTCCGTCAGCAGCTTGTTCCGGTTTGCCCGCGTCAGGCCTTTTTCCTTCTCGGCGGCGCCGAGCAGGATCTTGATGTTGACTTCCCGGTCGGAGCTGTCGACGCCTGCAGAGTTGTCGATGAAGTCGGCGTTCAGCCGTCCGCCATTCAGGCTGTATTCGATGCGGCCGCGCTGGGTCATGCCGAGATTGCCGCCTTCGCCGATAACCTTGCAGCGCAGCTCGTTCGCATTTACGCGCACCGGGTCGTTGCTCTTGTCACCCACCTCCACATGGCTTTCGCTGCTCGCCTTTACATACGTTCCAATGCCGCCGTTCCACAGAAGGTCGACTGGCGCCTTCAGTACGCTGCGAATCAGTTCGTGCGGCTGCATAGTTGTCTTTTCGGTGCCGAGCAGGCGCCTTGCTTCCTTGCTGAGCTTTATCTGCTTGGCTTGCCTGGACCAGACACCACCTCCCTTCGAAATAAGCTTCTCGCTGTAATCCGCCCAGCTCGAGCGGGGCAGCTCGAACAGCCGTCGCCGCTCGCGGAAGCTCGCCTCCATATCCGGCTCCGGATCGATGAAGATGTGCTGGTGGTTGAATGCAGCAACCAGCTTGATCTTCGACGATAACAACATCCCGTTGCCAAAAACGTCGCCGCCCATGTCCCCGATGCCGGCGACGGTAAACGGATCCGTCTGCACGTTAACGCCCTGTTCGCGAAAATGCCGCTTCACTGCCTCCCAGGCGCCGCGGGCCGTGATGCCCATCTTTTTATGGTCGTAGCCTGCCGAGCCGCCGGAAGCAAAAGCGTCATCCAGCCAGAACTGGTACTCCGCCGAGATGCCGTTGGCCATGTCGGAAAAAGTAGCGGTTCCCTTGTCGGCAGCCACTACCAGGTACGGATCGTCCCCATCCCGCCGCACCACCCGCGGAGGCGGCACGACCTTGCCGTCGACTACGTTGTCCGTCACGTCCAGCAGCCCACAGATAAACGTCCTATAGCAGCTGACGACTTCTTTCATAACGGCATCGCGATCGCCGGTCGGCAGTCGCTTCGGAACGAATCCGCCTTTTGCCCCTGTCGGCACGATGACGGTGTTCTTGACGACCTGTGCTTTCATCAGTCCGAGCACTTCGGTGCGGAAATCTTCGCGCCGATCCGACCAGCGAATACCGCCGCGTGCGATCGCCCCGCCGCGAAGGTGCGTACCTTCGACGTCCGGCGAGTAGACGAAGATCTCGAACTTCGGTTTCGGCAACGGCGCTTCCGGAAGTTTCCCCGGGTCCAGCTTGATAGATAAGTATTTCTTCGGCTGGCCGTCCGGCCCCTGCTGGAAGTAGTTGGTGCGAAGCGTGGCGCCTACGGCGCCGGCGAATGCCGAGAGTATCCGGTCCTCGTCCAGGCTTCTTGCCCTGCCGACCGCGCGCTCGATCGACGCCACACAGGCCTTGAGGCTGTCCTCGCGCTCCTGCCGGCGCATGCCGGGCCGAAACTGCAGCTCGAATTGCTCCACCAGCCGCTTTGCGAGGTTTGCGTGCAGCACGAGGACGTCTTCCAGGTAGTTCTGGCTGAACGGAATGGCGAGTTGCACGAGGTACTTTGCGTAGCAGCGCAACAAGACGATTTGCCGCCAGGTCAGGCCCGCGGTCAACACCAGTTTATTGAAGCCGTCGTTCTCGATGTTGCCGTCGATGACCTGCCGGAATGTTTCCTGGAAGCGCTCGGCAGCCGAATTCATGTCGAGCTCGGCCGTGTTCGGAAAGCGCAGCTCGAAATCCTGGATCCAGAACCGCTCGCCGCTTTTCAGTTTGATGCGGTAGGGGCGTTCGCTGTAGACCTCGGTTCCCAGGTCTTCGAGAACCGGCATCACGTGCGAAAGCAACAAGGGTTCGTCCCTGCGAAACGTCCGGAAGTTGAGCTGGTCCGTACCGGCGTCCGCCGGCTGGTACAGGAACAGGAAGTGGTCGTGCTCCTCCTTGATCAGGCCGTCCAGGCGCTTTACGTCCAGGCAGGCAATGGCCGGCGGTACGTCGCCTTCGTATGCAGCGGGGAAGCTTTCGGAGTACTCGCGGTAGAGCGAATTGCCTTCATCCTCGCCAAATCGTCCCGCTAGTTCCACGCGAAGCTTGTCGCGCCAGGTGACGACGGAAGCCGCGATCTCCTCCTCGATCCGGCGGATGCTGATGCGAGGACGATCGCTCGCGTTGGTCCGGACGATGATGTGCACGCGAGCGAGCGGCGAATCCGTAATCTGCACGCTGGAGTCAACCGTCGTTCCCTCGAAAGCCGTCAGCAGTATTTGCTCGACCTTCTCCCGCACGCCTGTGGTGTATTTTTCCCGCGGTATGTAGACGAGGCATGAGAAGAAACGGCGAAACGCGTCCCTGCGGACAAAAAACTTGACCCGTTTGCGGTCCTGGAGATTGAGAATGCCATTGGTTGTGCGCGCCAGGTCCCGCACCGAACTCTGGAAAAGCTCATCGCGCGGATACGAGTCCAGGATGTGCAGCAGGGACTTGCCTCGATGTCCGGCAGGATTGAGCTGCGAGCGCTCCAGCACCCGCTGCACTTTGAGGCGCAGCAACGGGATGTTCCGCGGGTTTTCGCTGTAGGCGATCGAGGTGAACAGGCCGATAAAGCGCTTCTCACCGATCGCATTGCCGTCATCGTCGTGGATCTTGACGCCGACGTAATCCAGGTAGCTTCGCCGGTGGACCGTCGAACGTGAGTTGGCTTTCGTAATGATCAGCCAGTCGCGACGGCGCGTGAGGCGCTGTAGTTCCTTCGTAAACTCGACGTCCCTGCCGCCGCGTTCCTCGCGGGTGAGCAGACCCAGTCCGGTACCCTTGACCGGCCGGAGATACATCTTGTCGCCGCGCGGCTGCAGGCCGTACTCGCGATACCCGAGGAAGGTGAAATGTTCGTCGGCCATCCACTTCAGCAAAGCCTTGCTCTCGCGCCGTAATTCCTCGTCGGCGCCCGGCGGTCCGCTGTCGATCGTTTCACTGGCATCCAGCATCTTCTGACGCATTTTGCGCCAGTCGCGTACCGCTAGGCGGACGTCCGCAAGGACTTTGGAAATTTCATGCTCGAGAACCTTGAGATGCTGCTGATCCGGTTCCCGATCGATGGCGAAGCGAACGTACGACTCGAACTTGCCCTCGCTGTCGGAGCGCTTCAAGATCTCCCGCAGCTTTCCCTTCGCGTCACGCTTCACCCGGAGCACCGGGTGGATGGTCGTGTGTACCGTGAGATCCTGCCGATCGATGGCCGCGGATACAGAGTCGACCAGGAACGGCATGTCGTCATTGACCATCTCTATGATGGTGTAAGAGGACTGGTAGCCACCCTTGGTCGAAGAAGGATTGAAAATCCGCAACAGCGGCTGCCCCGGCTTGCGCACAGCGGCGAATTCAAGATGTGAAACGGCTGCCTGCCCCATGATAACGGCGGAGCGGCCCTGCATGTCTTCGGCGGGAACGTTGTCGAAGTACTGGCGCAAAAAGCGCTCGATGCGCTTTTTCTCGGGAATCAGGCTGGACTTTGGAGCCGACGCGATGATTTCGTCAATCAGGCGCTCGGAGATGTCGCTGGAGCGACGAAGCTGTTTTCTGGACACTTTGAAAAAACCCCGGGAGGGCGGTGTGGAATGTGCGCGACTCTATACCGCTTACTGCGGCTTTTCCAAGTCCTCGATCATAGCGGCCAAAAATCGAGCTGCTTCACCTCCGGTGACGCATCGATGATCGAAGCTCAGGGAGAGGGGAATCCGGCGGTGCACCTCGATGCCGCCCATCACCGCAACTACATCATGCTGCAGTTTTCCGGTGCCCACGATCGCGACGGTCGGTGGCACCATCAACGGCGTCGCGTACCGGCCGGCCAGCATGCCGAAGTTCGACACGGTTATCGTGTAATTCACCATGTCCTGCGGGGCAACGGTGCGGTTCAGCGTCGCTTCTTTCATCTCGGCAACCGCCGTGCGGATGTCGTCGAGTGATCTCTGCTCGACTCCGCGAATGACCGGCACGATCAAGCCTTCCCCGGTGTCGACGGCCATCGCGATGTCCACTCGCGACTCCAGTTGCCGGCTGACATTCTCCGCGTCGTAGAACCCGTTCAACGCGGGTTCCGCCGCACAGCCCGCTACGACAGATCGGAGGATGCGCGGGGTGAAATCGCGCTTGTTGACCCATTCGTGGATGTCCGCGTCGTCGAACAGCGTGCAAAGGGCAACCTCGTCACGGGAGCGGGTCATGCTCTGGGCCATCGCGCGGCGCGGCCCACGCAGCGGCTCGCTCTGTCCGGGCGCGGCCGCCTGCTTCGGCGCCTTCGGCCTCGCAGCGGGTCTTGCCCTTTGTTGAGACTGTTGCTGGAACTGCTCCAGGTCTGCCTGGGTCACCTGGCCGTTCTTGCCCGAAGGGGTGACTTCGGCCAGGTCGATGCCCTGGCGCTTTGCCTCGGCTCGCACTGCCGGCGCCGCCTTGACACGGCCCCGGCCGCGCCGCCTGCCGCCACCGGCAATGGCGGTCTCCTGCAGCACGTCATCGCCGCTCATGACGTTCCCGACGACGGTGCCTGCATCACTCCTCGGCTGCGTTTCTTCGTCCCCTGCCGCCGGCCGGGATTCTTCCTGCGCCGGCTTTGCTCCCGCAGATTCGCCGCCCGAATCCTCGTCGAAATCGACGAGAGGCGCGCCGGTTTCGACGACGTCGCCCGCCTTTGCGTGCAATCGGGCGATGATACCGGTGTAAGGCGAGGGCACTTCGACCACCGCTTTGGCCGTCTCGACCGATACGAGCAGGTCGTCGGTATTCACGCGATCGCCTTCCGCGACATGCCAGGCGACGATTTCGGCCTCCGGCAAGCCTTCACCGAGATCAGGAAGTTTGAACGTCGTCATGCGTACCTCACTCGACTTCTAAAGCGCTGCCGGTCAGTCATTCAGAGATTCCCTGATCGTATCCGTGATCTTGGCCACGCTCGGCATGTAATCCATTTCACGCCGGAAAAGCGGCATGACGACGTCATAACCGGTAACGCGCCGGATGGGACCGCGCAGATCGTACATTCCCTTCTCGGCTACGATTGCAGCGATTTCCGCGCCGACGCCTGCCGTTCGGGCCGCTTCATGGATGATGACGAGGCGACCGGTTTTTTCCACCGATTCGAGGATCGTTTCGTAGTCGATCGGGCTGATGGAAGCGAGGTCAATGACTTCACAGCTTATGCCGCTCTTCGCAAGCTGGTCAGCCGCTTTCAGCGTTTCGTAGGTCATCGCGCCCCAGGTCACCAGCGTCACGTCGCTGCCTTCGCGCAGCGTGTAGCAGACGTCCAGCGGCAACTCCTTGCCGTTGTCCTCCACGCTCTGCTTGTTCAGCCGGTAAATTCTCTTCGGCTCGAGAAAAACGACCGGGTCGGGATTGCGGATCGCTGCCAGCAGCAGTCCGTAAGCGCGTGCCGGAGACGAAGGAATCACGACGCGGATTCCGGGCATATGGGCGAAAAAGGCCTCTGTACTTTCCGAGTGATGTTCCGGCGCGTGGATGCCACCGCCGTATGGCGCGCGCAGTACCATCGGGCAATGCAGTCGCCCGCGGGTCCTGTTCCGCATCCTGCCGGCGTGGCTGATCATCTGGTCGACCGTTGGATAGATGAAACCCATAAATTGGATTTCAGCCACCGGTCGCATGCCCTGTGCGGCCATGCCGATAGAGACGCCGGCGATCATGCCTTCGGCAAGCGGCGTGTCCTGCACCCTCTCGGCGCCGAAGCGCTTCTGAAGCCCGGCCGTCGCGCGAAAGACTCCCCCATTCACACCGACGTCTTCACCCAGGACGATGACCCTGGGATCGTGCTCGAGCTCCCATGCCATCGCCATCGTCAGCGCATCGATAAGCGAGACGTCAGCCATGTCCTTCACCGTCGCTTCCGTAGTGCATCGCGTGCTCGCGCTGTTCCTCGAGGAACTCCGGCAGCTCCGCATACATGTAGTCGAACATCGACTCGACCGGCGCCTTGGGCGTGTTGAGGTACTGCTGCACTGCCTGGTCGACTTTCTCCGCGGACTGCTCGAGAAGTTGTTTTTCCTTTTCGTCGTCCCACAGCCCGAGCGACGTCAGGTATTTGCGCATCCGGATGAGGGGCTCCAGCTTCCTGGCCGCTTCCACTTCTTCTTTCTTGCGATAGCGGCTGGCGTCGTCTGCAGTGGTGTGATCGCTCAGCCTGTAGGTTACGGCCTCGATCAAAGTGGCGCCGTCTCCCTTCCTGCCGCGGGCCAGCGCCCGCTCCACCCAGTGACGAACAGCAATCACGTCATTGCCGTCAACCTGTATGCCGGGAATTCCAGCGGCTACGGCTTTCTGCGCCAGCGTCTTCGAAGCCGTCTGCAGCTCGATGGGTACAGAGATAGCCCACTTGTTGTTGACGACAATGAAGACTACAGGCAGCTTGCGCGCGCCCGCGATGTTCATCGCTTCGTAGAATGCGCCTTCGGATGTACCGCCGTCCCCGTTGACCGAGACCGCGCAACGCGATTCTCCGCGCAGCTGGAACGCCATAGCTGCGCCTGCGGCGTGTAACGTCTGGGTTGCAATGGGTACACAAAACGGGAAATCGTTCTTCGGGCCCTGGAAATCGCTGCCGCGCTCGTCGCCGCCCCAGTAGAGCAGCACTTCCGACATGCGTACGCCGCGATAGAACATCGCGCCGTATTCACGATAGCTCGGCGCCAGCACGTCGTCCTCGTGCATGGCTGCCGCGAGCCCGACGTGCGTCGCTTCATGCCCGAGGCAGGACGCGTAGGTGCCGAGTTTTCCGGTGCGCTGCAGGTTCACAGCCTTGGTGTCGAACACGCGTGTTTCCGTCATGTGCCGGTACATGTTCACGAGTTCGTCAGTGTTGCGTGCAAGCTCGGGAATATCCGGGCTCGCTTTGCCTTCCGGATCCAGGAACTGACTGTACTGGATCTCGAAATCCGCGATGGTTTCCAAGTACTGCTCCAACTTTAGAACTGGCAGAAAGCTTTGCTTGCCAGGGCGGCACCAGCAGTCCCTGGCGATCACAGGACGATGAAGTGATAGTCGCCGCAGTTTCCGGGACGTCCGCCTTGCGGCGGCCGGAATTATACATGAAGCCCCCTGCCTATCCGAACCGGAGCCTACTTATATTGTGGTAGATGGGTGGCGGCAGCGGCCGTACGCGCGGCTCGATGAACAGGAGCAATAATGAGCCTACAATGCCAGTTCTGTTTCTTAAAGCCAGCCAATCATCATGAAGAAGCGCAAGCTCGAAGCAAGCATCCACACCAAGTTGGAGAGAGACAGCGACTACACGGCGTACCTGCAGCTCGACACCCTGCTCAACGCGCAGCGGCCCCTGAGCGATCCGCCGCACCACGACGAGATGCTGTTCATCATCCAGCACCAGGTGGCCGAGCTCTGGATCAAGCTGATTATCCACGAACTGGAAGCCGCCATGCGCAGGATGCAGGAAGACGATCTGCCGCCAGCCGTCAAGCATCTGGCGCGGGTAAAACACATACAGAACCAGATCTACAACCAGTGGATGGTGCTCGACACGCTGACGCCCAGCGAATACGCACAGTTCCGGGATGTCTTCGGCAAAGCCTCGGGCTTCCAGTCGCCGCAGTACCGCCTGCTCGAATTCCTCCTCGGGAACAAGAGCACGTCACTCCTGAACGTCTACAAGCACCAGGAAACCTGGCACGCGCGATTGAAGCAGGCGCTGCACGCGCCCGGAATTTTCGACATCTTTCTCATATACCTCGCCCAAAACGGTTTCGCCGTGCCTGCATCAGCCATCGACCGGGATTTCAGCCGGCAGCGTGAAGAGGACGCAGGTGTGGTTTCGGTGCTGAAGCACATCTACGAAACTCCGCGAGAAAACTGGGCGATCTACGAGATGTGCGAGGCGCTCATGGATGTATCCAACAACTTCCAGTTCTGGCGTTTCCATCACATGAAGACCGTGGAACGAATCATTGGCCACAAGAAAGGCACCGGCGGCTCTTCCGGCGTTTCCTTCCTGCGCAAGGCGCTGGACATCGAATTCTTCCCGGAGCTGATACGAGTCCGCACGGAGATCGGGGCAGAGCAGGCACCGCAGCACTGAAAAGGGGACAGATTTATTTTTAAAAAGGGGACAGATTTATTTTTTT
>DATGQI010000122.1:0-18512 GCA_035304285.1 Woeseiaceae bacterium | reverse complement strand
TGAACTGCAGCCGTTGCCCCACGACGTCGCCCGCAAGCTGGCCGTCCTTGAAGACGACGGAGCCGTTCACGATGGTCGTGTCGATCGTGGAGGAGAAGGTGTGGCCCTCGAACGGCGACCAATGGCACTTGTAGAGCAGGTTGGAAGCTTCGACGGTGTGTGGCTTGTTGCTGTCGATTAGGACCAGGTCCGCGAAGTAACCTTCGCGGACGTAGCCCCGGTCCACCACGCCGAAGATGTCAGCGACGGCGTGGCTGGTGCGCTCGACGATGGTTTCGACGCTTAACTGGCCGTCTTTGGCGAGGTCGAACAGGGTCTGCAAGGCATGCTGCACCAGCGGCAGCCCGGCGGGCGCCTTGAAGTAGCTGCGCTTCTTCTCGGCGATCGTGTGCGGCGCGTGGTCGGTCGCGATGATGTCGATGCGGCCGTCGTTGACGGCGCTCACCAGCGCTTCCCGGTCCTTCGCGGTCTTGATCGCGGGATTGCACTTGATGCGCGTGCCCAGGTCCTCGTAGCGGCTCTCGTCGAACCAGAGGTGATGGACGCAGACCTCGGCCGTGATGTTTTTCTCCGTACGGCTGGCGCGGGAGAAAAGGCCCATCTCCAGTGCGCTCGTCAGATGCAGAACGTGCAGGCGCGCGTTGTGGCGGCGCGCAAGGTCGACGGCGATACTGGACGAGGCGAGGCAGGCCGTGGCGGAACGGATCTTCGGGTGCTCCGACATCGGTACGTCGGCGCCGAATTCTGACTTTGCCCTGGCTTCGTTGTCGCGGATTGTCGGGGAGTGTTCGCAGTGCGTCACGATGATAACCGGCGCATCGACGAAGATCTTCGTCAGCGCGTCCGGGTCATCGACGAGCATGTCGCCGGTCGACGCACCCATGAAAACCTTGATCCCACACGCCTCGTTGACCGATAGCGCCTTTATTTCCTCGATGTTGCGGTTCGTCCCGCCAAGGTAGAACGCGTAGTTGGCGCGGGCACGACCATTGGCGGCCGCGTACTTGTCGGAAAGCGCCTCCCGAGTCGTGGTCTGCGGGCTGACGTTGGGCATGTCCATGAAGCTGGTAACGCCGCCTGCGACGGCGGCCGCGGACTCGCTGGCGATGTCGCCTTTTTGCGTCAGCCCGGGTTCCCGGAAGTGCACCTGGTCGTCGATCATGCCAGGCAGGAGCCAGCGGCCTGCTGCGTCGAGAATGTGGGCGTTGTCCGGGGCGTTGATGCTTTTCGCTATTTTTTCGATGCGCTCGCCGCGGATCAGAACGTCGGCGTCACTGACCTTACCTTCGTTGACAAGGCGCGCGTTCGTAATCAGCAAGCTTCTCAATAATCAGGTCCCGGCGAAACGATCGGTGGCGCTCACGAGTTCATGGACGTTACCGGCCTCGAATGCGGCATGTCCCGCGTCGGGCACAATATGAAGCACGGCTTCGGGCCACGCTCGCGACAACTCATATGCAGAGACCGCGGGGCAGACGATGTCGTAACGCCCCTGCACGATCACTGCAGGAATGTGACGAATGATATCGATATTTTCGAGCAGCTGGTTCTCCCTCATGAAACCATCGTTGACGAAGTAGTGGCACTCGATGCGCGCCATCGCCAGCGCCATTTCTTCGGCCGAAAAAATCTTCTCTACTTCCGGAGACGGTATCAGCATGCACGATGATCCCTCCCAGACAGACCATGCGCGAGCGGCGCGCAGCCGGACGTCGGTGTCGTCGCTCGTCAGGTACTTGTGGTACGCGTGCAGCAGGTCGTCCCGCTCATCTTCCGGGATTGGCTCGAGAAACCCCTGCCAGCGGTCGGGAAAGATTTCGCTGGCGCCGAACTGGTAGAACCAGTCGATCTCCTTTTTCCGCAGAAGGAAAATGCCGCGCAGGACCAGTTCCGTAACCCGTTCGGGATGCGTCTCGGCGTAGGCCAGGGCCAGCGTGCTGCCCCAGGAGCCGCCGAAGACCTGCCAGCGCTCGATGTCCAGGCGCTCTCGCAGCCGTTCGATATCGCTAACGAGATGCCATGTCGTATTCGCTTCCAGGTGGGCGTGCGGGCGGCTCTTGCCGCTGCCGCGCTGGTCGAACAGCACGATCCGGTAGCGGCGCGGATCGAAGAACTGCCGCATTTTCGGCGTGCAGCCACCGCCCGGGCCGCCGTGCAGGAACACGACGGGCTTGCCCTTGGGGTTGCCGGACTGCTCGTAATAAAGAGTATGCCCGTCGCCGACATCCAACTCGCCGGTGTCGTAAGCCTCGATGGGCGGATAAAGGGTGCGTCGTTCGGAGTTATTGTTCATCCCCGCATTATGGAAGGGCGGCGCAAAGATTGCAGCAACTGCCGATGCCTCTCGCCCGCGGGTATGCCTGCCGCGTCTGACTTTAAGCCGGGCGCTGTACGAGCCCGTCTCACCGGCGACAACACTGCAGAGCACCACAACGATGTCGCCCGCGGAACAGGCTCCCGCAGCGTTTTGTTTGCAGGTGGCCGGAACCGGTGCCGCAGGATCCGGTCTCACGGACGTCAATCAACTGCGCGGCACCGGACCATGTCGCCCGCGGGGCAGGCTCCTACAGCGTGCTATTCCTAAAGCTGCTGGATGGCGGCCGCGCCGGCGCGGAAGGCGTATTCCGGTACACTTGCACCAAGCCAAACACGCCGAAAGTCACCTGTTCACAAGGTTCCCTATGAAATTCCTGAAAGTTGTGCCGGCCATCTCCGGCGCTGTCGTCTCGCTGCTGTTCGCCCTCAGCGCGGGCGCCGCGGATGTGGACATCTCGTTTACCGAGTACACGCTGGACAACGGCCTGCGCCTGATCGTGCACGAGGACACAAAGGCGCCGATCGTGGCGGTCAACATCTGGTACCACGTCGGCTCCAAGAACGAGCAGCCGGGGAAGACGGGCTTTGCGCACCTTTTCGAGCACCTGATGTTCAACGGTAGCGAAAACTTCAACGAGGAAATTCGCAAGCCCCTGGAGCGCGCTGGCGTCACCGGGATGAACGGCACCACGTACTTCGACCGCACGAATTACTTCGAGACGGTGCCGAAGAACGTGCTGGACATGACGCTGTGGCTCGAGTCCGATCGCATGGGGCATCTGCTCGGCGTCGTGGACGAGGCCAAGCTCACGCAGGAGCGCGGCGTGGTGCAGAACGAGAAACGCCAGAGCGAGAACCAGCCGTACGGGCAGGCGTTCAACCACATCCTGAGGAACGTCTTTCCGCCGCAGCATCCGTATTCGTGGTCGCCGATCGGTTCCATGGAAGACCTCGACGCAGCCAGCCTCGAAGACGTGCACGAATGGTTCAAGACCTACTACGGACCGAACAATGCCGTGATCGTCGTCGCCGGAGATATACGTCCGGAGGAAGCGCTGGAAAGGGTCGAGCATTACTTCGGTGACATCCCTCCCGGTCCGCCCATCGCCAAGTACGACAGCTGGCCGGTGAAAATGGACGGCGACAAGCGCGAGATCCTCGAGGACCGCGTACCGCAAGCCCGCCTGTACAAGGTGTGGGGCGCACCCCATTACACCTCGGAAGACACGGAGTTGCTGCAGCTTGCCGACGGCGTCCTCGGTGGCGGCAAGAACTCGCGCCTGTTCGAGCGCCTCGTGTACACCGACCAGGTGGCGACCGACGTGAGTTCTTCGCTGATGGCCGTCGAGATCGGCGGACTCTACCTCCTGCAGGCCTCCGCGCAGCCTGGCGCCAGCCTCGAGGCCGTCGAGCAAGCCATGGACGAGGAGCTGCAACGATTCCTGGATGAAGGCCCGACGGCTGAAGAACTGGAGCGCGTGCGGACGGAAATCATCTCCGGCTTCATCCGCGGCATCGAACGTATCGGGGGTTTCGGCGGCAAGTCCGACGTCCTCGCGGAGAATGCGGTGTACACCGGCGACCCCGGGTTTTTCCGCACGTCGCTTGAAAGGCTAAAACGCGCAACGCCCGCCTCGGTGAAGGCAGCGGCGAACCGCTGGCTCACGGCAGGCGCGTATCACCTGGAAATTCACCCTTTCCCGGAGCTTCAGGCGGCAGCGGAAGGCGCAGATCGCTCTACCCTGCCGCAACCCGGCGACTTTCCAGAGGTAAGCTTTGAGGAGTTCGAGCGCAGCCGCCTCAGTAACGGCATGGAACTGATCGTCGCGACACGAACAGCCGTGCCGGTCGTTAACTTCAGCCTGCGCCTGGATGCCGGGTATGCGTCCGACCAGTTTGGCGAACCCGGAACGGCGAACCTGACGATGTCGATGCTCGACGAGGGAACGCGCAGTCGGAGTGCACTCGAAATCAGTGACGAACTCGCGAAACTCGGCGCACAGCTTGGCGCGGGCGCGGGCCTGGATACGTCGGTGGTATACCTGAGCGCGCTGAAGGAGAACCTGGACGACTCGCTCGACATCTACTCCGACGTCGTGCTGAACCCTTCCTTTCCGCAGCATGAGCTGGACCGCCTGAAGAGAACGACGCTGGCCCAGATCGCGCAGGAAAAGACCCAGCCGGTCGGTATAGCGCTGCGCGTGCTGCCGGCGCTGATGTACGGCAACGACCACGCGTACAGCATGCCTATGACCGGGTCCGGTACCGAAGAGGCAGTAGGCGGGATGACCCGCGACGCGCTGGTGGAACACCACCGCAACTGGTTCAAGGCAGACAACGCGGTGATGATTGTCGTGGGCGATACGACGATGCAGGAAATCAAGCCAAAGCTGGAGAAAGCCTTCGCGCGCTGGCGGCCCGGAAGCGTGCCACGGAAGAACATCGCAGATGTCGCGGAACCGGAGCGCGAGCAGGTGTTCATCGTCGACCGGCCAGGATCGGAACAATCGATCATCCTCGTGGGCAACGTGGCGCCGCCTGTCGGCCACGGCAACGAGATCGCCATCCAGTCGATGAACGAAATCCTGGGCGGAAGCTCGACGGCGAGAATCTACAGCAACCTGCGCAAGGAAAAACACTGGTCCTACGGCGCATACTCTTTGCTGCTGTCAGCCAAGGGACCACGTCCTTTCATCGCTTACGCTCCGGTCCAGACGGACAAGACCATGGAGTCGATGGCCGAACTGAAGCGCGAGCTGACCGAATACCTGGCCACCAACCCGGCGACGGAAGACGAGCTGCAGCGCGTAATTGCCTCCAGCACCCTGAGCCTTCCCGGACGCTGGGAAACGGCCTCGGCAGTATCGGGCGACATCGCCGAACTCGTCACCTACGATCTCCCCGACGACTACTGGGACACCTACGCCGAACGCGTCCGGAACCTCACCACCGGCGAAGTCGCCGAAGCCGCCAAGGCCGTCATCAAACCGGACCGGCTGCTTTGGGTCATCGTAGGCGACCGCAAAGTCATTGAACCCCGCATCCGGGAGCTGGAGCTCGGCGACATCACCTTCCTCGACACCAACGGCAACGTAACTCCCGACGCGGCGGCGAACTAACCCCGGCTTGCCGGCAGGCGCACTGGCGGGGAGGCTGCCGTCGCTGTAGGCCGCCCGAGCTGGAGCGTGGGACCACAACCGGCCGGCGCAGGGGTACCGGCCGGGGGTGTTCGACCAAGCGAGTTCCCAGTGTCCGAGCGACTCGAATACCCCCGGCCGGTGCCCCTGCGCCGTCAACAGCAGGTCCGACTTCATGCAGAAGAGTCTGCGCAACCACTAATGTTCGGAGACCGGCGTCAACTCGATCGTCCGGCTCGCCCGCCGCAAAACATCCGGCCGATGCGCCACGCTGACGATCGTGATGCCCAGTGACTCGAGATGGTCCAGTACGCGAGCTTCAGTAGCGACGTCGAGATGACTCGTTGCCTCGTCGAGGAAGAGAATGCGCGGTTCCCGATAGAGCGCGCGGGCCAGCAGGATGCGCTGGCGCTGGCCGCCGGAGAGGCTGCTGCCCATATCGCCGACCAGGGTGTTGAAGGACATGGGCATGTGGCGGATGTCCTGCCAGATCTGCGCGCCCTCCGCGGCACACCGCACCCGGTCGAGATCGGGTTCGGGGTCGAAGGCGGAGATGTTCTCGACAATGCTGCCTTTGAACAGGGCGTCGTCCTGTAGCACGGTGGAAAACTGCCGGCAAAGATGGTGGCGGTTCCAGAGGGCAAGCTCGCGGCCGTCGA
Organism: Woeseiaceae bacterium; assembly: GCA_035304285.1. Classification (GTDB taxonomy): domain Bacteria; phylum Pseudomonadota; class Gammaproteobacteria; order Steroidobacterales; family Woeseiaceae; genus IDS-8. The sequence goes on along the minus strand of DATGQI010000122.1, from coordinate 12,400 downwards.
TGAGGATATCGCCGGCGACGGGTGAAACCTGGGCAGACAGGAGCTTTAACAGGGTGGTCTTGCCGCAGCCGGATGGGCCTGCGATGACGACGGATTCGCCGGGCTGGATGACGCCGCAGAAATCCTGAAGGACTATGGGCCCGCCTGCGTAGCGGAAGCAAAGGTTCTTCGCCTGCAGGGAACCGGCTACGGGCCTGCAGAGGGCGCCCCGCTGTACTGGCGGAAGGGGTTCCGCCAGCACGATGTCGGACAGCCTGTCGACGTGCATTTTCAGCATGAACATTTCCTGGAGCACGCCTAGCAGGGACATCCCGGCGGCGCCGAGGCGGTTGCGCAGCGTCATGAACGCGAACAGGACGCCGAGGGTCAGCTGCTTGTCGACGAGCTGGGTGATGCCGACGCCGAGGAAAAGGACCTGTTCGGCGCCGCCTATGAAGCCCGTGCCGAAGCCGTGCCAGATGGAGAGCTTCGATTGCTGGACGCGAGTGTTCATCGCGGCGACGAAATGGTTCTGCCACTGCGCCAGGCGCAACGGGGCGAGGCCGAGCGCGAGCGTGGAGTCGCAGGCGCGTATGGTCTCGAGCAGCGAGCTGTCGCCCAGCGCCTTGTGCACCAGGGTCTGCTCGCCGAGGCGCCGCATTGCAGGCAGGATCGAAGTGATCAGGATGGCGGACAGCGCGAGCCCCACCGCCGATACCAGCGTAAGCCACGGGCTGTAGAACAGCATGATGCCGAGCGTTGCCAGAAGCACCGCCACCTGCACGATCGCCTCTACTGCGGTTTCGGTGATCGCTTTGCGCACCGGTACCAGCGATTCGAGCCGGGACATCAGGTCGCCCAGGTGGCGGTTCTTAAGGAACTGCGCGGGCAGGTTGTACAGGTGACGGACAACGTTGAACGTGCTGTCTGCCGCGAGAACACTGCCGGCATACAGGGCGATCCAGCGGCGCATGGCGTCCAGCAACAGGGTGATCAGCAGCACCAGCGCCAGTCCACCGAGGGCGCGGTACAGCCACTCGACGTCCTGCCCCAGCACCACCTCGTCGATGAGCAACTGCGTCGCCACCGGGGGCACCAGCGCCAATACCTGGACAGTCACGAGCAGCAAAAGCATCAGCGCGAGGTACCGCCCGAGCCTGCGGCAGCTGGCGAGAAAGCTCAGGAAGGAAAGGGAGTCCCGCCGGTCGCGGCGCACGAAGCCCTTCGCCTCATGAAGCTCCATCGCGACACCGGTGAAACCTGCGTTCAATTCTTTCATGCAGACCCTGCGCTTGCCGCAGGCCGGGTCGTGGATGGTTGCATTACGGGAGTTCAGGCGTGTCAGGACCACGAAATGCTGCATGCGCCAGTGCAGGATTGCCGGCAATGCGAGGCGGCGCAGGTCGGGGAACTCGAGGCGCAGCGGTCGCCCCGACATGTTCAGCTCCGCAGCCGTTCTCAACAGGTCGTTCAAGGTCGCGCCGCGGGAAGACGGCGGCAGCCGCGCGCGAAGCACGTTGAGGGGCACGTGATGCCCGAACCACCCCGCCACCATTGCGACGCATGCCAGGCCGCACTCCGCGTGTTCGCGCTGCAGGATCAGCGGAACGCGACGCGCCCGCTTCAATTCGAGCAGGCGATCATGCACCGGCGGTAGGTTCCGGCGCATCTCCGGCCTGGCGCAGTCGCAGCAGCCATTCGTACAGCCGGTAACGTCGCTGCACGACATCGGCGCGAACCGAGGTTCCGGCGGCCAGTGGCCAGTCTCGTTGAAGTGCGGTGATGTGCTGCGAGTCGAGAGTCGCCCGAAGCTCGAATACCGGTCCGGCAATGGCCAGCGGCACATCGAGTTCCGAAGGCAGCAGGGCCACGTGCGAGATGGATGCAATGGTTGCCGGCAGAGTGCCGAACATCTGGTGCGGATAGGAATCGAGACGCAACTGCACCTCCTGCCCGGCTCGCAGCAGCCCCGCGTTCGAGCTGGACAGGTAAAGCCATGCCTCCAGATCCGAATCTCCGCGCTGGAGCATGACGAGCGTCTGGCCAGGTCGCACTGCCTGGCCGGGGCGCACCGTGACACGGGACACGAGACCTGTCTCCGGTGCTTGCAGCTCGCTGCTCACGGTGGCTTCGAGCGAAGCGATCTGCCGTTGCAATTGCTCGAGAGCAATGGCGAATTCCAGCTCTCGAGTTTTCGATTCCTCGACCAGGGAGGCACGCGTTCGCGAGAGCTCGTCACGTTCCTCTGCGAGTTGCGCCGCCCGTTGCTGCAGCGCCGCGGCATCTGCCTGCTCCCGCAACAGCGCGAGTTCCTGGTCGTCCATCTGCACTACCGGGACGTTGCCGCTCGCTGCAAGTTCACGCAGTCGCTCGTAGCGTGAGCTGAGCAGCGCACTGCGGGAATCCTGTATTTCCATCTCCCGCACGAGAAGCCCGAGCCGCGAGTCCAGACTCCTCAATCGGCCGTCTACTGCGCGCATTTGTTCTGATTGGACCCGCTGCCGTCCCCGATTAGCCTCACCGAGCAAGCGACGCTCGTTCTTGAGGGACTGAATCTGGGTTGTGGAGACGGTCCCTTTTCCTACGACAGAGCGGTCGGAGCTCAAACTGAGCAGTGACTGGCCGGCGCTGACCCGCTCACCTGCAGCCACCTTCACATCGATGACCTGGGCGGCAGTTTCGGCGACGACCTTCGTAAATCCCTCGGGTGGCATCAACACGCCCACCGCCGCGGTACGTTGCGGCACTTCAACGAGGAAGGCACTCAGCGCGAGCATCGCCAAAGTGATTACACAGAAGCCTGCTCCCGCGAAGGCCGACGGCGGCATTGCCAGGGTTACCGGCCCATGCAGCGGCTCGCGTGCCGACTGCACCGCTTCGGCCCGAAACAGCGGCGTTTCGTCCGGGCGTTGCACCGGCCTCGCGAGACTCAGGCGGATAGGTTCATTCGTTGCCATAGAAACTTAAAGCGTCGCGCCAATTCGCTTGAAGGCAATCCAAACATGGTCAGCATTTTCGGGCGATCAGCCTTTCAGCCCTGTTTGCCGCGATTAAGGTTCAAAAAGGGGAAGCAGCCTCGGCAGGTTCGTCAACGCCATAACAAATGCGCTACTCTTCCGGGCACTCGTCCTGCGCGCCCGGATCGGCGGAGGACGGCGGAGCCCCTATGAGCACGAGCCCGAAATTACAAGACGCTGTCGTCGACGATTATCTCGAGAGGATCGAGGACGCCTGCGTTTATGAAGTTGCAACTGAAACTCCGCTCGACCTCGCGCGCAATGTCTCCAGGAAACTCAAGAATCACGTCCTGCTGAAACGCGAGGACCTGCAGTCGGTTTTTTCATTCAAGCTGAGGGGCGCTTACAACAAGCTTTCGAAGCTACCGCGGGATGTCCTCGACAAAGGTGTCATCTGCAGTTCAGCCGGGAACCACGCACAGGGAGTAGCCCTGGCGGCGGCACGCCTCGGCGCCCGTGCGGTCATCGTGATGCCGGCGACGACGCCCAGCATCAAGATCGACGCCGTACGCTCATTGGGCGGTGAGGTTGTCATGCACGGCGATACCTATGACGATGCACAACAGCACGCGCGGGAGCTGAGGGACGAACAGCAGCTGACTTTCATTCACCCGTTCGACGATCCCGATGTGATCGCAGGACAGGGCACGATCGGCCGGGAAATCCTGCAGCAATGCGACGCGCCCATCGATGCGGTATTCGTGCCGATAGGCGGCGGCGGGCTCATCTCCGGTATTGCCGCCTATATCAAGGGGACGAAGCCTTCCGTACGGGTAATCGGCGTCGAGCCCGACGACGCCGCGGGCATGCAGCAGTCCATTGCCGCCGGTAAGCCGATCACGCTGGACCACGTCGGCATCTTTGCCGATGGGGTGGCGGTGCGGCGGGTGGGAGATGAAACGTTTCGGCTCTGCCGGCACTACGTCGACGAGATCATCACGGTAGACACCGACCAGACCTGTGCGGCCATTCGCGACATCTTCGAAGAGACGAGGTCGATCGCTGAACCCGCGGGGGCGCTGGCGCTCGCAGGCATCAAGAAATACGTAGCTCGCGAGAAGTTGCGTGACGCGACGCTGGTAGCCGTTATCGGGGGCGCCAACGTCAATTTCGACCGCCTCCGCCACATTTCCGAACGTGCCGCCGTGGGCGAACAGCGGGAGATGCTGCTGGCGGTCGAAATACCGGAGCAGCCGGGAAGTTTCCGGAAGTTCTGCGAGGCAATCGGACGCCGCAGCGTCACCGAGTTCAATTATCGCTACAGCGATTCGGCCAAGGCGCACATCTTCGCGGGCATTGAGCTGCGGCACGGGCAGGCGGAGCGGACACGGCTCATCAAGAACCTTACCGCGCTCGGCTACCAGATCCAGGACCTGAGTGACAACGAGCTGGCGAAGGTGCACGTGCGCCACATGGTCGGCGGCGGCGCCATGCCGCAAAACGAAAAGCTGTTTCGTTTCGAGTTTCCGGAACGTCCCGGAGCCTTGCTGGATTTCCTGAACGCCATTGGCAGTAACTGGAACATCAGCCTGTTCCATTACCGCAATCACGGCTCCGACCATGGGCGCATCCTTGCCGGCATACAGGTTCCGCCCACGGAAATCGACGAACTCGAGGCGCACCTTGCGGAGCTCGGGTATGCGCACTGGGACGAGAGTGCGAATCCCGCTTACAGGATGTTCCTGGCGTAGGTACTGGAGGCAGAGGGGCGAGCTCCTGGAGCTGCCTGGCCCGCGCGCAAACCCACGACCATCCGCAGAAAGCCGTTACGGGTGAAACCGTGTCGGGCGTTTCCGCATTACGTGCCGCGATGCCATTCGACCTTGCTTATTCCAAACCGTTTGCAACCCTTCCGGGCCGGGATGCATCAAACCATTAACTGTAAGGAGAAGAGATCGCGACGTCTTTGCGCGAGTCGCAGTGGAAGGGCAACGATCACGAACAAAAGATTTCACCGATACCGGGTTCATGCAGTCCTGCACCGGCGACACGAACCTTGAGGTACCGGTGAAGTAAACGTAACAAACTTATCCCTTATGCAGTTTGTTTCGTAAGCTTGGACGGTGGCCATGCCACCGTCCTTTTTCTCCTGTCAGCGCTCAAAGGCCTGCGTGCAAATATGGCTGATCTTCTCCGCCTGCGAGAGGCGGTAGAAGCGGCGGAGCTCGTGCATGCCCCTGGTACTGTCGCGTTCCAGGCGATCGCGCAGGCCGTGGCAGAAACGTGCGGCGAAATCATTGGCGGCGCGATATCGCTCGAGCTGGTCCGCGTTCAGGTGCGGATTGAAACTGACCCTGTCGAACAACCATCCGTGCAAGCGGCGCGCGAACTCGAAATCCTGCTGTTCCAGGGCCATCAGCAAGGTGCCGACGAACTTATCCACCTCCGCCTGCATTTCCAGTTCCAGGAGTGTAACGGCCTTATCCTGCTGTGCGCGCCAGACGATGTAGTTGAAGTGACTGATGCCTTCGATGACCTTGCACAAGTCATCGAGCTGGTCCGCCCGAAGCTCGTCCATGGGATTATCCCGCGTCAGCCTCGCTACCATTTCCTCTTCGAGATAGACACTCAGCGCCAACCCTTCTTCGTCCTGGCTCAGCAGCACCGACTCGTCGGTATTGGGCACGAGTGACCCGTCACCGAGCAACCTTGCAAGTGTCGGATCGGTGATGAGGAAGTCGGTTACCTCGAAACCCGGATCAACCTGGTAGATGTCCGTGAGGTGCTTTTGCAGGTTGGAGATCATGATGATCAGTGACTTCTGCGGCTGGTCATGTTCGGCATCGGCACCACACCATTCTGTCGCAACAGCGACTCGGCGCGCTTACTGCCGGTACGCAGCCATACCTCGTACGTCCGCAGCAGGTCGATGTCTGTTGACTGCCTCGCGCTGTCGCGAACCTCGTTCAGTATATCCACCACCGTCTGGAACTTGTGCGCCAGTTCGCGGTAGACGTTCGCGAGCGCTTTGCCCCGCAGGGTGCCGCGCATCTCATCCGAGAGGGAACCATAGGCGTTGCCCCCCATGTAGATGTAGTAGTCCAAATCGACAAGCCGGTGGGCCAGGCTGTCGGCGAAGAAGCCCGCGATAAAAAGTGAAACATCGCCGATACGCTGCAGCGCGAAATTGCGCTGCTCAGCGGTTGGCGCATCTACAGCGTCCACCATCATCAGCGCGAGGGGCTTGAGCCCGTAAGCAGGGCCGTGATCTTCGTAAAGATCCTCCGAGCGTGCGAAAAGCGTCAACAGGTTCACGACGTAATGCGTCGCGTGGGGATCCACGTCCACGCCCTGCTTGTCTATCGCAGCGTCCATGGATTCGCGAAAGTAATCGCGAAGGTTTTGTACCGGTACAACATACTCACAAGTTTCACGATGTGGCATTGTCTCGCGTCCTCACTCTCGTCAGGATAGACGGCACACTCGTTGCAGCCGGCAAGCGAAATGCAGTGCTGAGTCCTTTCAGCAGCGCGTCGACTCGTCGGACATCGAGTACACCGCACTACAGCGCCTTGTTATTTACCATTCCGCCAAAATTCGGACCAAGGCGCAACTACATATATAGGAATTAGAGCATGGTCATTGTGACAAGGTTCACGAATGATTATGGCAAGAAACATCTCTTCTGCATTTTGCAACATCGATCTCCCTTTACCGCGTAACGTTGGAAAACCTGCTGCTCGCGCTGTGTACGGCAGGTTTGGTAGACTGGCTGCTTGCTCGCAACCTGGCACAACAATAACAACAAGGAGAGAGCCAATGGACCTTGGCGCCGCCATTGCTGGTCTGAACTGGCTGGCTGTTTTCCTCGCGGCCGGCACCGCGTTTCTAATCGGCGCCGCCTGGTATTCCAGGAAAGTTTTCGGCAATGCATGGATGATGGAAGTGGGTCTCACCGAAGAATCCCTCAGCCGCGGTAACTTTAAGCTGATTTTCGGTGGCACTTTTGTGCTGCAACTGGTTGCGGCTACGGCGCTCGCGTTCTTCCTCGGTTCCGGCAGTGACTGGCTCATCGGCCTGCAGGCAGGGTTGCTGGTGGCAGTCTGCTGGATAGCCACCGCTTACGGCATCACCTATTTCTTCGAGCAGCGTTCGCTTCGGCTGTACCTGATCAACGCGGGTTATTACCTCGTGCTGTTCGCGGCGATGGGCGCGATTATCGGTGCGTTCAACTAGAGCATCCCACGAGAGTTTGCACCGGTCATCATTAATCAGAATGACCTCTGCAGAGGCCTGCTACCACATCTCCTTCAAGCGAGCGGCAACGTCGACAACGCGATCGCTCCGCGGCGACATGTGACCGGCTGGCGTGTCTGCTCGCCCGTGAAACTTCGCTTCCATGGTTTGCATCAGTGCATCGGTCATGAAGCGGCTGCGCGCACCGTAGACGTGCCGGTCGCCGTCGCGTCGTTGCTGGGTAACGTGATAGCGAAGCGGCGCAACGAGATGAAGCGACTGCTTCGCGCGCGTCATAGCCACGTAAAGCAGGCGACGTTCTTCCTCGATCATCTCCGGCTTGCCCGTCGCGAATTCCGACGGAAAATTGCCATCGGAAAAGTTCAGGAGAAACACCGAATCCCATTCCTGGCCTTTCGCTGAATGCACCGTCGACAGGATGAGATAGTCCTCGTCGAGTAGAGGATCGCCTGACAGGTCCCCGGCAGCCGCCGGCGGGTCGAGCGTGAGATCCGAAAGGAAGCGTTCACGGGTCGGATAGCGGCCCGAAATCTGCTCCAGCTGCTCGAGGTCTGCCTCGCGCGTGTCGACGCTGTCGTAGAGCCTTTCAAGGTGCGGCTGGTACCAGCGTCGAACGTTCCCGATCTGACTTTGCCACGTTCCGTCATGCGCCTCTGCTGCTGCAAGCGCCTGCATCAGGCTTACTAATGACGGCCAGTCAGCGCGCGCAGCGGACGGAGCCGCGAATCCTGACAGAGCGGCGAACCGGTGACCCGCCAGTGCCAGCCGATCGATGCAGCGTGATGCGAGCACCGGCCCCATGCCAGGGAGAAGCTTCAACACGCGGAATGCCGCCACCTTGTTGCGCGGGTTCTCCGCCCACTTGAGGATCGACAGCAGGTCCTTGATGTGCGCTGCCTCGAGAAACTTGAGGCCGCCGTACTTGACGTAAGGAATGTTGCGCCGGACCAGTTCGAGTTCGAGCCGATCGCTGTGGTGTGCACTGCGGAACAATACCGCCTGCTTGCGAAGGTCGATGCCGCTTTCGCGGTTCGCCAGCACCGCCTCGACGACGAACTCGGCTTCGGCGTCGAGATCTTCGACCGTCACGAGCTGCGGGCGGCCACCCTTCCCCGAACGCGACACGAGCGTTTTCCGGTACAAATGATCGCTCTGCGCGATGAGACAGTTGGCGCTGTCGAGGATCGGCTGCGTGGAACGGTAGTTTTGCTCCAGGCTGACAACTTCTGCCGGGGGCGTGAAACCGTTCGCGAATCCCAGGATGTTTCCTATTTCAGCGGCGCGAAAGGAATAGATGGACTGCGCGTCGTCGCCGACCACGGTCAGTCCCTGACCAAGCGGCTTCAGGGCACGAAGGATCCCCGCCTGCAGCAGGTTGGTATCCTGGTACTCGTCGACGAGCAGGTGATCGAACCACGAGCCAATTTCGGAGGCGAGTTCGGCATCTGCCACCAGGTGGCTCCAGTAGAGCAACAGGTCGTCGTAATCCAGCGCCTGGTTCTCCTGTTTAGCTTCCACGTATCGACGGAAAATCGACCGCAGTTCCTGTTCCCAGTCCGCGCACCACGGCCAGTTCTCGGTGAGCGCATCGGCAAGTGGTTTGCCCGCATTAACGCACCGGGAATAGATGGCGAGGCAGGTATCCTTTTTCGGAAACCTCCTGGCCTTTGCAGCGAGCCCGAGTTCGAGCCGCGCGACATCCAGCAGGTCGGCAGCGTCGCCGCGGTCAAGAATCGAAAAACCGGGGTCGAGCCCGAGATTGTGCGCGTAACGTCGCAATACGCGATTCGCTACCGAGTGGAAGGTGCCGGACCATGGGAGGCCGCAATGGTCGCGAAGCTGCCGGTGCGCTACCGAATCATGAAGCGCCTTACGCACGATCGCTTCCACCCGCCGGGTCATCTCGAGCGCGGCGCGACGGGAGAACGTCAGCAGCAGGATACGCTCGGGGCTTACACCCTGGACGATGAGGTGCGCGACCCTATGGGCGAGCGTCATTGTCTTGCCGGTGCCGGCGCCGGCAATGACCAGAAGCGGCCCGGAACTGAAGGGAACACCGGATGAGTTTCCATAGGTGGCCGCCTGGCGCTGGGCCTCGTTCAGCGTCTGCAGGTAGCTCGCCCAAGGCTCTGCGGCAACGTTCATCCAGGGTACTCCGGCAAATGTGTCTTTTTATCCAGTACTGGATAGATTTACAAGTCGCGCCATTAGGGGTGAATTCGACAAGCGCCGACGCAAAACGGCGACAGGCGTGGCTTTGCGCGGATTCCGTGCTGCGATTTGCGTACACTGCGCAACCGTTGATGCCGTCGCTCGAGAATCGCGTCAAGGGTTGCCCCGTCACGCACCGCAGAGAATAAAGCCTCAAGTACGCGTTCATGACCTTCGAAATCGCACTCGTTCTCGCCATCATGGTCACGGCGCTGATCCTGTTCGTCAGCGCGCTGCTGCGCATGGATCTCGTGGCGCTTCTGGTGCTCGGCGCCCTCGCGGTCACGGGGCTCGTAACCGCAGAACAGGCATTCGACGGGTTCAGCAACAGCGCGGTCATTACGATCTGGGCCATGTTCATTCTGAGTGAGGGACTCGCCCGCACGGGAATCGCCGATATCATCAGCCGCCAGGTGCTGCGCATCGCCGGCCGGCGGCCGGTGCCGGTTGTCATGGTCATCATGGCTACCGCGGCGCTTCTTGCCGCCTTCATGAACAACATCGGCGTAGCCGCGCTGATGCTGCCGGTAGTCGTCGACGTTGCGCGCCGAACGAGAATTCCACAGTCGCTGCTCTTGATGCCCCTCGCGTTTGCAACGCTGCTGGGCGGACAGACCACCCTCTTTACCTCGCACAACCTGCTGGCCAGCGAAGCGCTGCTTCGTTCCGGGCACGAGCCCTTCCAGGTGTTCGACTTCACCCCGGTCGGCGGCGCAATCGCTATTGCCGGCGTCTTGTTCATCTCCCTGGTCGGCAGGCTGCTGCTGCCGAAGAAGGCGCGCACGTCGCGCGGCCGCTACCGCAGCCAGCGCAGCCTGAGAGCGCGCTACAAACTGCAGGAGCAGACGTTCATGCTGCGGGTTCCGGTTGATTCGGTCCTCGTCGGGAAAACGCTGGCGCAAAGCCGCATCGGCGCATCGACAGGCCTGATCATCCTGGCGCTGTTCCGCTTCGGACGCAGCGAAACCCTGCCGAACCGGCAAACGGTGCTGCGGGCGGGAGACAGCCTGCTGGTGCAGGGAAGGCTGGACCAGTTCCGCGAACTGCAGCGCTGGAGCGACCTGGTCATCGAACGTGAAGCGCCCGTGCTGAAGTCGATGGTAGCGAGCAAGGTCGCATACGCGGAGGTACGGATCGCCGAAGGGTCACCGTTAGTCGGTGAGCTGATTCGCGACGCCGGTTTCCGCAACCGCTACAACGTAAGTGTCGTCGGAATCCACCGCAACGGTCGCTACCGCCTGACCAACCTGGCGTACGTGCCACTGCGAGCGGGCGTGCGGGTTCTCGTGCAGGGAGAGGCAGAAGCGATCGGGCAGCTGGAAAAGTTCTCGGACTTCAGCGAAGTCGAGCTGAAAACCGGAGAGCAGCTGAGCGCCCAATACAAGGCCGACGAGCACATGTTCGTCGTCCGGATACCGAAGTACAGCGACCTCGCAGACGCGACCCTCGGCAAGAGCCGGCTCGCCGATGTCTTCGACTTCCGTGTGCTGGCGATTTTTCGCGACGGCAAGCTCAACATCATGCCATCCGGCGATGAACAGCTCATGGGCGGAGACCTGCTCCTGATCGAGGGACAGCACGAAGACCTCGATGTCTTGCGTGGTTTGCAGGAACTGGAGATCGAAACCAGTGCGCCCAAGCTCGCGGCATTCGATTCGGAGCGCCTGACGCTGATGGACGCGACGCTCGACCCGCGCAGCAGTCTGGCAGGGAGAACTATCGGGGAACTCAATTTTCGCGAACGGTACGGAATCGAGCTGGCCGGTATCTGGCGGGAAGGCGAAACGCTGGTCGGTAACCTTGCCGAAGAGCGGCTGATGGTGGGAGACGCATTATTGCTTCTGGGTCCGCGCGAGCGGTTGCAGTTGCTTTCCGGAGATTCCGACTTCCTGATACTGACGCCCCTGGGACAGGAGCCACCCGACACGCGCCGCGCGCCGCTCGCGGTGCTGATCATGACAGGCGTCGTCATCGCGATCATGTTCGGGAATGTTCCGACGCCCGTTGCCGCCGTGGTCGGCGCCAGCATCATGATCCTGACGGGCTGCCTGACAATGGAACACGCCTATCGCGCCATAGACTGGAAGGCCATTTTCCTGATCGCCGGCATGCTGCCGCTAGGCACGGCGATGCTGCAGACGGGCGCGGCCTCTTTCCTCGCGACGCAGGTCACCGACCTCCTGGGAAACTTCGGGCCGTGGACTGTCGTCATGGGGCTTTACGTGTTCGCGGCACTGGGAACGCTGGTCATCCCGTCCGCCGTGCTGGTGGTACTCATGGCGCCGATCGTGCTGTCGACCATGGCCGACCTGGGGCTGCACCCGGAGACGGCGATGATGGCAATCGCGATTGCCGCCGGTGCAAGCTTCATCAGCCCGATCTCTCACCCGGCAAATATCCTCGTCATGGGTCCGGGCGGTTACAAATTCATCGACTACATCAAGGTCGGTTTGCCGCTCATGATCCTGGTATTCATCGTCGTGAGCTTCATGCTGCCACTGGTGTGGCCGCTACAGGCTTTGTGATCGACGAAACGGCCTTACGGCATCAGCAGGGTCGAACCCGTGGTCTTGCGCGCGGCCAGGTCCCTGTGCGCCTGCGCAGCGTCCTCGAGGGAGTAGCGCTGGTTGATAATCACTTTCAGCGTGCCATCGGCGACGAGCGAGAACAGTTCTTCGCAGGCCGCCAGCAGGCGCTCCCGGGTGTCGATGAAATCGAACAGCACCGGCCGGGTCACGTAAAGCGAATGCCGGCTCGCGAGTTCGGCGGGAGCGAAGGGCGGAACGGCCCCCGACGCATTGCCGAAAGACACCATCACCCCATGCGGCCGCAACGAATCGAGCGAAGAGAAAAAGGTGTCCTTCCCCACGCCGTCGTACACGGCCGCAACTCCCTGTCCGCCCGTCAGCTTCCGCACTTCCGCAGCGGTATCCCCGGCATCGGCCATGACGATGTGATGGCAGCCCTGCGATCGTGCGAGTTGCGCCTTTTCTTCT
>DATGQI010000121.1:0-23448 GCA_035304285.1 Woeseiaceae bacterium | reverse complement strand
ACCGCCCGTTTTGAGCTGGTACTTCTGGAAACCGAGCTCGCCCCCTGCCAGTCCGGCCTCGACGAAAGGTGCCGCCTCGCCGAGCTCCGTCTCGATCGCGATCACTCCTCCCGAGGCATTGCCGTAAAGAGACGACGCCGGACCGCGCAATACCTCGATGCTCTTCGTGGAACCAAGGTCGATGCTGTCGACTCCCGCCTGTCCGTCGGGGAGGGTCTCGGGTATGCCGTCGACGTACACACGCACGCCGCGGATGCCGAAGCCGGAACGCGCGCCGAAGCCGCGCAGAGAGATGCGCAGGTCCTGGGAGAAGTTGTAGCGGTTCTGCATGTACAGGCCGGGAACGCCGGCGAGCGCCTCGTCCAGCGCAAGCTGTTGCGTCGCGTTCTGGATTCGCTCCTGCCCGACCAGCGATACGGAGCGCGGTACATCGCGCACCGAAGATCGCATGCGGGTGGCGGTGACGACGATTTCATCCAGTGCCTCGCCCCTGCCGGATTCCTGGCCGAAAGCCGGGACGGCGAAGAAAGAAGGTGCGGAGAAACACACGAGCAAAACGGCGAAATACCGGAAGCCGCCGTGGCGGGAAGTATCAATGTCCATGGGAACCTGTTTCCTGCTGGTGATCGTGGCTGGGTGCCGACTAGACTGATTCCAGATTGCGTCGACAACTATACATCTTCATACGGCATCGATTTCATGATTTCGAGCTGTTCTGCCTCGGAGAAGCCCCTCCCGAGCCAGTTCTGGTGTGGCCGGAAAGCTTCTGCCGCGGTCAGGGTCGGCAGGGCGGGCGCCGATACGTCGTCCCGCAGGAAAAACGCATTCGTCCCGGTGGAGTCGCACCCGACCAGCCGCCAGCCTTTTCGCTGCCCGAGCGTCTCCAGCGCCTTCAGGGACGCCCCGTGGAAAAAGCCGCTGGGATGCTTCGCATAACGCTCGAACTGCGGGTCGTACGGCACCGACCAGGACAGTTCCGGGCCGATGCCCGCGTTGTACTCGATGCAGGCCACGCGAGGTGATACGGAATCCAAAGACTCCCATAACCAGTAGTCGTTGCCGTCGACGTCGAGCGACAGGAAGTCGATTTCTCCGGAGATGCCGCGCCCCCGAATGGTCTCGTTTAGATTCTCGCGTGTAAGAAAAGTGCGATATGCCTCGACGCCCTGCAAACCTCTCTTTCTTGCTGCGCGGTTGAAAAAGTCGCAGGTCTCCACCGAGCCGTCCATCAGCAGTCCGGTGAAGCCTTCCTTCAGGATCAGTCGCAAGCTGTTGCACTGGGTTGCACCGAAGCCGAACTCGACCAGTCGCCGCGACTCGAAGCCCGTCTCCGAGAACAGGAAGCGAATGATGCCATCCTCGCCGTTTTGGGAGAGATAGCTGTATTCATATTGGCCGAGGCCGGCCGCGGGATCGGTGCCTGCAGGCGGCCAGTCGTCCCTGTCCTTCCTGCGCCACTTCCGGTGTACCTTTGCCGCACGCACGCCGGCCGGCACGAGGCGCCGTTTGAGCCACTTCAAGGCTCTCTTGGTACGGTATTTCTTGACGAAGCGCTTTGCCATGCGAAAGCCTGACAGCCGGTGCGGCTCGTCATCTTACCCGAAGATCGGGTAGGAGGCGGGATCACTCCCGCCGTCCTCCCACACCACCGTACGTACGGTTCCGTATACGGCGGTTCATGAAGCGCGCTGGAGATGATGGTGGTGATCTAGCAGTGACACAAGTCCCAATCGATCAAAGAAGGATTTCGGGAAGCTTTGGTTCATGTGTGAGGCGCCAGCGTTCCACCACGAGCCACGCCCGTTGGTCGCCGAAGTCCAGGCACGCACCGCCGTCATCCCACGTCGCATCAGATTGCAGGCCCGAGTGTACGGACGTTTCCACTGTCGCCACAGCAGCACGCGCAGCTTGCGCCGCAGCCAGCCATCCAGCGCTTCTAGGACGCCTTTGGCCTCGATGTCGCAGAAGTAGTTCATCCAACCTCTCAGGATCGGCGTGAGTTCTGCAATCACCGCGCTCAGTGAGCGTCCTCGGCCGCGCCGGAAAACACCCCTGAGTCCGGATCGAAACCGCTGCACCACGTCCGCCGGTACCCGCAGGCGCGGCGTTCGGTGAAACGTCATCGAATAACCCAGGAATGTGCGCTGCCACGGACGGGCCACCACGCTTTTTGCTGTGTTCAACCGTAACTTGAGCCGATGTTCCAGAAACCGCTCTACCGACGCCATCACCCGTTCCCCGCTCTGCTTCGTCCGCACATAAATCGTGCAGTCATCGGCATAGCGGCAGAAGCAATGGCCCCGCCGTTCCAGCTCCCGGTCCAGATCATCCAGCAGAATGTTCGACAGCAACGGCGACAACGGACCACCTTGCGGTGTTCCCTGACGTCGCGCCTCGACCACGCCGCCGGACATCATGCCGGCCTCAAGAAACTTGCGGATCAGCCGCAGTACCCGTCTGTCCTTGACCCGTCGGGCCACCCGCGACATCAAAATATCGTGGTTGACCCGATCGAAGAACTTCTCCAAATCCAGATCGACTGCCCAGCGACGGCCTTCACTGACGTAGCGCCGTGCCTGTTGCACCGCCTGTCGCGCGTGGTGACCGGGCCGGAAGCCAAAACTGGACTCGGAAAACGTCCGATCAAAGATCGGGCTTAAGACCTGATGCAATGCTTGCTGGATCAGCCGATCCGTCACCGTCGGTATGCCCAGTAATCGCGCCCCTTTGCCTCCCGGCTTGGGAATCGACACCGTACGCACCGCCGATGGCTCGTACCGACCCGCCAGCAACTCCTCCCTGATCCGTGGCCAGTTTACTTGCAGGTGCGTTTTCAGGTCGGCAACCGGCATCGCATCGACACCCGCTGCCCCCTTGTTACGCATCACCCGCGCATACGCTCGCCACAGGTTCTCGCGCTCGACCACCGCTTCCATCAACGTAGTCATCGTCTCCTCAAGGGGGTGTTCTCTCTCTACCGTGGCGTTTGATGCACCCGTGGCCTGATCTCGCGGATACCGTCTGCTACCCTCAGCCCGGGCACCCCGGCGTCTCAACCGGACCTTCTGCATCTCCTGTCGCCATCGAAAATCGAGGCTCCCTATCGTTACTTCACGTTCAGGCCTTCGGCGCGGTCGAGACGCCTACTATGCCCTCGGCTGACTTCTGTCCATCCATCACGGCACCTCTCGATGCCGCTAGCACTTCTCGGCAGATCGACAGACCTCCCCGGGTAATGCACACCCACCTTCACGCTTATGCCCGCCGCATCTACGACCGTGCTTTCCGTACAAGTATTGGACTTTGAAGATATTGGCCTTCTCATCCAGCACCGCCGCCTTGTATGCGATTCCTGTTCGTCAGGCCAGCGCTTTGCCTTCGGCTTCCTTCAGATCCCACCTCGCGATGAGCACCCTTGCCGTTCGGCTAACCGTTCCCCTTGTCGGGCCGGTAGAGGACTTGCACCTCCAAGTGGGTGCGCCCTGCCGGGCGCACCAAAGGAAAAAAAGCGGGACGCCTCCGGCATCCCGCTTCACCTGCTTTCTGTAAACCTTACGCTGCGGCTTTGCGGACTATGCGCTCGTTCTTCGACAGCCACTGCTCGAGCTCATCGGCGCCGCCAATGTGCTCGCCGCCTATGAACACCTGCGGAACAGAGGTTGCCGCTGCAACTGCGCGCAGCGTCTGGTCCGTGTACTCACGGTTCAACCGCAGCTCCTCGAACTCGATCCCTGCGTCGCGCAGGAGGCCCTTGGCCCTTGCGCAATGCGGGCAGCCATTTCGGGTGAACACGGTGACGTCAAGCGGTACCGCATCGTCAGGCGCCAGGTAGCGCAGCATCGTATCGGCGTCGGATACTTCGTACGGGTCGCCGGGCTCTTCCGGCTCAATGAACATTTTCTCGATGACGCCGTCGCGCACCAACATCGAATAGCGCCAGGAGCGCTTGCCGAAGCCCAGGTCTTCCTTACCGACAAGCAGGCCCATCGCTTCGGTGAAGTGGCCGTTGCCATCAGGCAGGAACGTGATGTGGTCCGCCTTCTGGTTCTCCTTCCACTCGTTCATCACGAACGCATCATTGACCGATACGCACACGATATCGTCCACGCCATGGGACTTGAACAAAGGCGCCAGCTTGTTGAACCGCGGCACGTGCGACGAAGAACAGGTAGGCGTAAATGCCCCCGGCAACGAGAACACGACCACTGTCTTTCCGGAGAACACGTCGTCGCTGGTTACGTCGACCCATTCGCTGTCTTGCCGCGTACGGAACGTAACGTTCGGTACCCGCTTCCCTTCTCGATTTTCAAACACCTGATTTCTCTCCTGGTTAAGAATGTACCTTGTGACCCGCGGGTCAGGATGTAGCCACTCTAGCCCCTGTCATTTCATATAGGAAATGGATTAATATGATCACTACGTCCGACTAAGCCGATCGATGCGATACCCGACCATAAAACAACTGCGTTACTTCCTTGCCCTGTGCGACTCCGGCCACTTTGGCCGTGCCGCGCAGGCGTCCTGCGTCTCCCAATCTGCCTTTAGCACCGCGATCCAGGACCTCGAAACGCTGCTCGGGACGCAGCTCGTGGATCGAACGAACCGCCAGGTCACGATCACCGCAACCGGGCAGGAGGTTGCTACCCAGGCGCGGCTCTGCATGAGAGACATAGAGGACCTGATGCAAATCGCGGGCCAGCGACAGAAGCCGCTGTCCGGCGACCTGCGACTCGGCGTCATCCCGACGATTGCGCCATTCCTGCTGCCGCGGGTGCTGCCGGCGCTGCGGCGTGCATACCCTTCGCTGCGGCTATTTCTTACCGAGGACAGAACGCAACGCATTCACGAGAAGCTTCTTGCAGGTGACCTCGACGTCCTGCTGCTGGCGCTTCCATTCGACCTCCGGAGTGCGGACGAACTGGAACTGTTCAAGGACCGCTTCCTGCTCGCCTGCAGGGATGGCACGGAACGGGTGGATCCCGGGCAATATCGATTCAACCGCCTTGATGCAGAGAGTATCCTGCTGCTCGAGGATGGCCACTGCCTCAGGGATCACGCGCTCGCTGCCTGCAAATTGCGCGACACCGAAAAGGTCAGCCGCTTCGCAGCCAGCAGCGTGCTTACCCTCGTGGAGATGGTGGATGCCGACCTCGGGATTACTTTTTTGCCGGAGATGGCGGAGAAATCCGCGCTGTTGCGAAACACGCGCGTAAAGCTTTATCCGCTAAAGGACGACAGCTACCGCACGATCGGCCTGGCCTGGCGCAAGGGCAGCGGCCGGGTGGAGGAATTCCGGCTGTTGGGTGAGTTCTTGAAGGAGCACGGCAGCGGCGAACGCCAACAAGCAGCCAGGTAGTAAGCCTCGCGAGACTTAGGTGTCCGCCAGCACGGACCGCAGGACGTCGACGTTCACCGGCTTCAACAGGTGATAGTCGAAGCCCGCATCGCGTGTCAGCTTCTTGTCATCCTCCTGCCCCCATCCGGTCAGGGCTATCAGAGTGGCATTCTTCGCTTCCGCGTGCTGACGAACGCGGCGCGCGAGCTCGAAGCCATCCATGCGCGGCATGTCCAGGTCCAGGAAAATCGTATCCGCGGTGAAACGATCCAGCTCCGCGAGGCCGACTGGCCATCGAACGCCACTTTCACTTCATAGTCGAGGATGTCCAGCAACATCCCGAGGCTGTTTGCCGAATCCTGGTTATCATCCACCACCAGCACGCGCTTTCCACCAAGACCCGCATCTTCAGGCGCTGAACGTTCCTCCTCCTCTTTATCGGTGGTGTTCCCGAAATCGATCGCAAGGCCCAGCCGGATGAACAAGCCTTCCAGATCAGTGCCTCGAGACCATGGCCGAGGGAACGCACATTTTCGGAGAGCTCGTCCGCGGTCTCCTCGAACGCGATCGGGAAAGCATTTTCTACACAGGGTGAACGTAAAGCTTACAACTCTGCGAATGCAGGGTGCGCATGACTTGCCGTATTGCCGCAGGACTCGGCGAACCAGGCGAGGTTCTGACCAAGTGCAACGGACTCGCCGATGAACAGCAGGGCGGGCGCCCGTATACCCGCCGCTCGCGCGTCCTCCGTTACCTGCCCCAGGGTCGAATGCAATACCCGCTGGCGAACGGTCGTTCCACTTTCGACGACCGCCGCCGGTGTCCTGCCGGCGAGTCCGTGTTGCATGAGCTCTGTTGCGCTTTCGCCCACGCTGCCGGCACTCATATAAAGTACGAGCGTCTGGCCTGGCCTTGCAAGCGCCTGCCAGTCCGCGCTACGTCCACCATCGAGCTTTGCAGTCGCGAAGGTGACACTGCCGCTCATGCCCCGCATCGTCAATGGGATGCCTGCGTAAGAAGCACAGCCGAGCGCTGCCGAAATACCCGGTACGACCTGGTACGGCAGTCCCGCCGCTTTCAGCGCCGCTGCTTCCTCGCCGCCGCGCCCGAAGATGAAGGGATCGCCACCCTTCAGCCGGCATACCCGTTTGCCTTGCCTTACGAGGTTGACGAGCATCCGGTTGATGGTCTCCTGCTGCACTCTGGATTCGCCGACAGTCTTGCCGACAGAGACGAGCTCCGCTTCCTTGCGCGCGAAATCGAGTATGGGTTCGGCTACGAGCCGGTCATAGAGAATTACATCCGCCTGGCTGAGAAGCTGCTGGGCGCGAAGCGTGAGCAGCCCCGGGTCGCCGGGACCCGCCCCCACAATGTAAGCTTCACCCTCGATTTCCGTTTTCGTCGTGATGCCGCCGATCAATTCCTGGCGAACCAGTCGTTCGGCTTCCGCCACACGGTTCGCCAGGATGTGCTCCGCCACGGGTCCATCGAAAAAGCGCTGCCAGAAGCGGCGCCGTTCCTGCATCGATGAGAATCGCTTGCTGACCGGGCCGCGCCATCGCCCTGCCCGTTTAGCAAGTTCGCCGATTCGTGCAGGGAGCCACGCCTCGATCTTCGATTTGAGCCGCTGTGCAAGCACCGGGGCATTGCCCCCGGTGCCGATGGCAATGGTCACCGGTGAGCGGTCGACAATTGCGGGAAGTATAAATGACGACTCCGTCGTGTTATCGACGACATTGCAGGGAACCCCGGCCGCCTCGGCGGCGCGGGAAACGATACTGTTCACCTGCGCATCATCCGTAGCGGCGATCACCAGCCGCCTGCCTGTGACGTGCTCGGACCTGAACACCGAACGTATGTGCACGACCTGCTTCTGCTCGTAAAGCCGCCGCAGTGAGTCGACGAGTTCGGGCGCGACGATGGAAACGCGAGCTCCGGCACGGAGCAGCAATGCGGCCTTTCGCCCTGCGACAGCGCCTCCGCCAACGATGAGACACGGCTGCTGTTCGAGCTTTACGAATATCGGCAGGTAGTCCATGGACTGCGCTCTGGATTGTCAGGCACCTGTTAGGAGCGCGCCATGCGCTCGAGTGCGACGACGCTCAGCGAACTCGCCCGCATACGGAGTCGGAACACCTACCGGAATCCGGTAAAGTTCGGGTTCCTGTCAGCGTGGACTCCTACATCGTCCGTCAATGTTGAAACCAGGCCGACCATAGCGTTCCGCACATGCTGCGCCAAATACCACGACGGTCTGCCTGCATAACGCGCAGGCATATGCCCGCGATCATTTGACATCGCTTGAGCAACAGGGCATATATCGTTCGAGCTATGTCGAGGAATCATCGAAAACGCGCAATGTGTTGCTGCCGAAACTATCGGCGGCACTTCGACGCGCCTGTGACCTGACAACAGCCGCAGTTGAAGTATTTCAAAGCCGCCCCAACTGACGTTAGGGCGGCTTTTTCGTCTCTGGCCCGCACTGAAGGGAGAGGTCGATGACCTTCAAGCAACTTAAATACCTGCTCGGCGTAGTGGACAACGGGCTGAACATTACGACGGCAGCGGAACGCCTTTATACGAGCCAGCCCGGTATCAGCAAGCAGTTGCGACAACTCGAGCGCGAAGTGGGTGTGCAGCTGTTCTCTCGAAAGGGGAAGAGCCTGGTGGCGTTGACACCGGCGGGGACGACTGTCGTGGAGTACGCGCGCAAGATCCTGCGAGACGTCGAGAACATCAGGAGCCTTGGCAAGGAACTGACCTCGGAAGAGGAAGGGACGCTGTCGATCGCCACTACCCACACGCAGGCGCGCTACGTGCTGCCGGACATCCTGCGCGAGTTCCACGAGCGTTACCCGAACGTGAACCTGGAACTGCACCAGGGAACATCCGAGCAGATCGCGACGCTCGTCGCTGATAACCGTGTCGATTTCGCCATCGCCACCGAATCACACGATGCATTTCCGGAGCTGAACCTTCTGCCTTGCTACAGCTGGGACCGAATTGTGCTGACTCAGCGCGGCCACGCTCTGTCGGCCGAGAAGAAGCCGCTGACATTGCAGAAGCTCGTAGAGCACCCGCTTATCACTTACGTGTTCAGCTCGAACGGCGAGTCATCGTTTCTCAAAGCCTTCGCAAAGGAAAACCTGGAACCAAAGGTGGTTTTCACCGCGCGCGATGCCGACGTCATCAAGACGTACGTGCGCATGGGCATGGGGGTCGGGGTGATTGCACCGATGGCGCTGCAGTGCGATGAAGTAGACGACCTCGTCGCGATCTCGGCCAAAGGCCTTTTCCCACGTGTAACTACCTGGGTTGGCGTCCCACGCCACCGTGTCTTCCGGAAGTACATGCAGGACTTCGTGTCGTTGTTCGCCCCGCACTGGCCCGCGCACCTGATCGCGCAGGCGGCGACGGCGGAAACGCAGGAAGAGGTTGACCGGCTCGCAAGCGAGGTGAAGTTGCCTTTGAAGAACGGCTGCACCGAAAGGCTTGCGGAAGCCGCCTAACGCGTAATCGGGCGCTGTAGGAGCCCGTCCCACGGGCGACAATCGGTAGCGCAGACCCACCCAAAATGTCGCCCGTGGGACGGGCTCCTACAGCGGTCTGTTCCGGCGGCAGCGCGTCTCCGCCTTGCGCCGACTGCGGTGGTCAAACCTTCGCCAAGTCGATCTCGTGTATCCCGCACTCCCTGCGGGCGCCGAAGAACCTGATCTGTTCCACCTCGTCCACTTCGTGGATCGAGCGCGTGGTATGAACATCCCCGATGCTTAAGTAGCCCTTCTCCCACAACGGGTGATACGGCAGGCCGTGGCGCTTCAGGTAGAAGTGCACGTCGCGGTCGGTCCAGTCGGCAATCGGGTGCACCTTCCAGCGGTCGCCGGATCTCTCGAGGAACGGCGTCTTCGCCCGGGTGCTTGCCTGCGTGCGCCGCAACCCGGCGAACCAGGTACCGACTTCGAGTTCCTGCAACGCGCGCCTCATCGGCTCCACCTTGTTTTCGTTGTTGTAGGCATCCAGCCCGGCAGCCCCCTGCAGCCAGCGCTGGCCGTGCCGGGCTTCCTGCCAGGCCGGGGAAAACTTCGCGCGAAACACCCGGACGTCCAGCTGCAATCGATCCGTAAGCTCGTCGATGAACCGGTAAGTTTCCGGGAACAGGTAACCCGTATCGATCAGCACTACCGGGACATCCGGCTTTTCCCTCGTCAGCATGTGCAGCGCAACCGCCGACTGCGCGCCAAAGCTCGAACTGAGAATGTGCTGTCCGGGGAGATTCTGGAGCGACCACTGCACGCGCTCGCGCGCCTGCATGCTTCCGAACCGGCTGTTGCAAAGCGCCAGCGCGGCCTCGTGGCTTTCGGCTTCGCCAACTGCGCAGCGCGACAACGCATCGCCGCACTCCGGAATTTTTGCGGCCGGCTGCGACATCAGCTCGCCAGCGCCTCGGGAAAGTACGCGCGATGTGCAAAGTCGCCGAACGTCTCGCCGCTCGACCTCTCGCGCACGAAACGCCCGAACAGATTGTCGAGTGTCGCGAGAATGGCCACCTCATCGATGTTCTCGCGCGCCAAGCGGTTGAGCCGCAATCCTTCCGCATCACCGCCCAGGAACAGGTTGTAACGTCCCGGCGCCTTTCCGACCAGCGCAATCTCGGCAAGGTAGGGTCGCGCGCAACCGTTCGGGCAACCGGTGATACGTAGCGAGATACTCTCATTCAACAGGCCGTGCCGGGCGAGCAGCTCTTCGACCTTGTCGGTAAATTCCGGCAGGTAGCGCTCCGCCTCGGCCATTGCCAGCCCGCAAGTGGGCAGCGCGACGCAGGCGATCGCCTGCTGCCGTAGCGGCGAGAGGCTTTGCAGCAGGCTTACGCCATGCTCCCGGAACAGCCTGTCGACCGATTCGCGCTCGCCGTCGGGAATGCCGCTCACGATCACGTTCTGGTTGGCTGTGAGGCGGAAGTCGCCCTGGTGCATCGGCGCCAACTCCCGTAAGGCCGTCATGAGACGGCTCTCACCGTTGTCCTGGATGCGTCCTTCCGGCACGAACAGGGTCAGGTTCCATAAACCGCGCCTGTCGTTTGCCCAACCGAAAACATCACCGCGAGACCTGAACTCGAATGGACTCGGTACGGCCAGTTCAAACCCCAGCCGCTCGAACAGTGCGCCGCGGAACCAGTCGATACCGCGGTCGTCGATGGTGTACTTGAGCCGGGCATGTTTGCGATTAGTACGGTCGCCGTGATCGCGCTGCACGCCGACGACGTGTTCGGCAACGGGGATGACCTGCTCGACGGTGCAGAACCCGATGATGTCGGCAACACGTGGGTACGTATCCGGCTCTCCGTGAGTCATACCCATGCCGCCGCCGACGGCGACGTTGAATCCCTGCAGTTCACCACCTTTTTCGATTGCGATGAAGCTCAGGTCATGCGCCATCACATCCACATCGTTGGACGGCGGGATGGCCAACGCGATCTTGAATTTCCGCGGCAGGTAGGTTTCCCCGTAGATCGGCTCGTGGTCCGGCGTGCCGGCGACCTTCTCGCCGTCCATCCAGATCTCGTGGTAAGAGCGAGTCTTCGGCGCCAGGTGCTCGCTGAGTTCGCCGGCGACTTTACAGGCCGCCTCGTGCACCGCCGAGGTTTCAGCGAGCGGTGTACACATGACGTTGCGATTGACGTCGCCGCAGGCGGCGATGGTGCTGAGCAGGCTGTCGTTGATGCGGCGGATCGTCGCCTTCACGTTTCCCTTGGTGACGCCGTGGAACTGGAACGCCTGCCTGGTGGTCAAGCGCAGCGTGCCGTTCGCGTGGGTCGTCGCGAGCGAATCGAGCGCAAGCCACTGCGCGGGCGTCGTGATGCCGCCCGGCACGCGAACACGGATCATGAAGCTGTATGCAGGTTCGAGTTTGCGTCGCGTACGCTCGGCACGCAGGTCGCGGTCGTCCTGCTGGTAGAAGCCATGGAACTTCGTGAGCTGCGTATCGTCTTCGGCGAGCGCGCCGGTGAGGGGGTCGGCGAGGCTCTCGACGATCGTGCCGCGCAGGTAGTTGCTGCGCTTCTTGATGTGCTCGACGGGTGAGAGGGCATTCTTGCTCATGCGCTTCCCCAAGCTTTACGAATCGGTTTCCACGAAGGCTTCAAGAGCCTGTCACGCGGACGAGTTCGCCAAGCGTTATCGCACTCGCCCGCGGGGCGGGCTCCTACAGCGCTCGATTCAGGCCGGGTGCGAATCGGTACGAAAAGGAAGCTGTAGGAGCCCGTCTCACGGGCGACCAAGCGTTGCGGATCCATTCCTAGTAAACATCTCGCTGGTAGCGTCGGTTCGCCTTCAGGTCGGCGACGTACTGGATGGCCTCCTCCCGTGACATGCCGCCGTGGTCTTCGATCACCGCCAGCAGCGCTTCGTGGGTGTCGTTTGCCATCCGCTTCGCGTCACCGCACACATACAAGTGCGCGCCGCGTTCCAGCCAGTCGAACAGCCGTCGGCCGTACTCTTTCATTCGATGCTGCACGTATATCTTCTCCTTCTGGTCGCGCGAAAAGGCCACGTCCATGCGCGTGAGGGTGCCGTCCTTTCGGTAGCGCAGCCACTCGAGCTGGTAGAGGAAGTCGCTCGTGAAGTTGCGGTCGCCGAAGATCAGCCAGTTGTCGCCCTTGTGACCGTGCTCGCGCCGATGCTCGACAAACGCCCGATACGGCGCGACGCCGGTGCCGGCGCCGATCATGATGATGGGCGCGCTGCCATCCTCCGGCAGCCTGAAGCGATCGTTGCTCTCGACAAACACCGGTACTTGCGATGCGCCGCCCGCGAGGAAGCTGGAGGCCGACCCCCAGTGCTGCCGGCCGAACTGCTCGTACTGAACTACTGCTACGGTTAGGTGCGCCTCATCGGGATTCGCGTCCGGGCTAGAGGCAATGGAATAGAGACGCGGCGTCAGCCGCCGCAGCGAATCGACGAGTTCCTGGGCGTCCCAGTCGATCGGGTAATCGCCGAACAGGTCGATCACCTGCCGTGTTCCGAAGAAGTCCGTCAGTCGCTCGCGATCGCTCAAGACCTGCTGCAGCTCGCCGTGCTTCGCAGCGAGCTTCTCGAGCAGCGGCCGGCTGATGACGGTGACCTCCCTGTGCGCGGACAGCGCCGCCGCCAGGCTCAGCTGCTCACCGCCGACGGTGACCTTGCTCGCGCCGTCGAGCTGGAGCGCATCGAGAAGTGAGTGCACGACCTCTGGCGGGTTTTGCGGCACGACACCCAGCGAATCTCCCGGCAGATACGAAAGCCCGGAGCCTTCGAGGTCGAGTTCTATGTGGCGGACGTCCTTGCCCGAGCCGGGCCCGGTAATCGGCTGGTTGACGACCAGTTCCGCAAGGAAAGGGTTCTCGCGCGTGTATTGCGACCGCGAAGAGACGGCGCGAAGATGCGGTGCCCGCACCTGAGCCGGCTGCGGCGCAGCGTTCTTTGCCGCGTGTTCGACGACGCTCGAAGTCCACCCGGAGGCAGGCGTCTCGAAGTCGAGGTCACACTCCACGCGCTCGACCACCGGCCTCGCGCCCAGCGCGCGGAACCGCTCGTCGAGAACCTGGCCTGTCGCGCAAAAGTCGGCGTAGCTCGAATCGCCTAGCGCAAGAATGGAGTAGTTGAGTTGCTCGAGCCGCGGCGCGCGATCGCCGAGCCAGTATTCGAAAAATGCCTCGGTACCGTCTGGCGGATCACCGATGCCGTGGGTCGCTACGACGAACAGCGCGTTCGTCACCTTCGACAGCGATTTTGGCCGGTACTCGCGAAGATCCTGGAGCTGGGCCGCGATCCCGGCCTCGCCCGCGCGCTCGGCAACGGATTCCGCGATACGGCGACTGTTCCCGGTTTCCGTCGCATAGAAAACGACCCACTGGTCTGAACCGGCTTCGGCTGCGGGTTGCGCAACCGGCAAGGGGCCGGCAACAGACGCACGAGCGAGTCCGGCAAGGTATCCGCTCGACCAGAGCAATTGCTCGTAATCGAAATCGGCCACCGCCGATCGCAGCGTCTGCAGGCTTTCACCGGGAAGCGGCGGTTCGATCTTCGGATTCGGTACAGCGGCCATCGAGCGTCCTTTGAGGAGGAGCATCGAACCTACCGGCTTCACCTCATCCCGTGAACGTCCTTTTTCTTATCGCCCAATAACCTGAAGCAATACGGCGCTGCTGTAGGAGCCGCTGAAAGGAATCGCCATAGGAACCGGATTCCGCTTGTATCGTCGGACGGCGACCGCGGGCGAGTGCGAAAATCATGCGCACCGCGACGCTCCACGAGCGCCCCTCCCTGCTTGCAATCTCCCAATACCTGCCCCATCTCTCGAAGAACGCCAGCTCCACGCCAGCCAATCCCGGAGACCACCATGCAAGACCTCCCTCACCACTACCGCGCTGCCGCCACTCTCGACCCCGAAGCCAATGTCGATCTCACGAGTCCAGGACTCCAGAACTTGGAATCTGCGTCACCCGCCGAATACGGCGGCCCCGGCGATAAATGGTCGCCGGAGACGCTGCTGGTCGCCGCGGTAGCGGACTGCTTCGTACTGACCTTCAAGGCAATTGCCAGGGCGTCAAAATTCGAATGGTCGTCCGTGAAGTGCGATGTCGAAGGCTTGCTCGACCGCGAAGACAAGGTTACCCGCTTCGTAAACTTCGATATCCGCGCTGAGCTCGACGTACCGGCGGGCACGGACGAGGCGCGAGCGAAGCGGCTGCTCGAGAAAGCGGAGCAGAACTGCCTGATCACGAGGTCGCTCACGGCCCACGCCAACCTCGAAACCGAGGTGCGTGTCACGGGGTAATGGTCGCGGGTGCTTGATCGAGGCCGCCGTTACGAGGATCGGCTGAACTTCCGCATTCGCGGCCTGGTCGCTACAAAGGCTTTATCGACGGCATCTCGATCTTCAGGACCTTCCGGTCCTTCTTCACGATCGCCCACAAGTGCGGGGCGTTGCCGGACCGGTCCCATGCGATCCCCTGCCCCTCCATCACCGGGACCTGCACCGTTGCCACCCACTCCAGTACCGAGCCGGCGTGCGGCAGTCTCATCACGTAGGCCTCACCGTGATCGTGGCCCGTCAGGTACAGGAAGCCGTCGGGTCCCCAGGAACCGCCGGAGTTGCTCATCGGCCGGAAGCGATCGAGAATTTCGCGAGGGAGGATCCAGGACTCAATGACGGCGAATTCGTCGTTCATCTTCACGACCTGCGTGCTGTCGGTGTTGCCATAGGCAGCAGCCTGCCCGGCCTGCACCTTGTCGTAGTTGGCGAAAGCTCCCCACCAGGAGCCGTCGTGCCGGTCCAGCCAGGTAAACGATCCCCGGTAGATGCCGAAGCTGTGTGTTTCGATGTGCTCCATCGTCTCGGCGTTCCAGATCTCGACCGAGCTGGTCATCGGCCATTCAGGATAGTTGGAATGGGAAGCGTAGAGTTTGCCCTCGTGGGCAACCAGGCTGTCCAGGTGGATTAACGGGTCGCCCGCCGAGCGGCCGCGCCATTCGCCAACCTGTTCACCCGTCCTTCGATCGTGCTTCGTGATTGCGAAATTGCTGGCCGCGTAGAAATAACGGGCGTCGATGGCGACGCCCTGCCTCGCCTCGGCGGCGTCGAACGCCTCGAGCATCCTTGCCTGGAAGGCGGGTCGGTCTGCTGCGAGTGCTGCGCAGCCCATTGTGAACATGAGCGTAAGCCCGACTGCCGCCACTCGTGCTATCGAACGATTCTTCATACGAACACCTGTCGACGCTGACACCCTGCCCGGGGTGTGTCAATATTGGTCTTACCCATCCGCATGTGCCATCGGCAATTCACGCTAAGTCGGCTCATCAGCAACCTTTTGGTGTTACCAATCACGGTGAGGGGAGCCAGCCAATGAAACACAGGCGTTACAAGCAAATCGCGGACATCATTGCCGAGAAAATTTACTCCGGCGAGTACAAGGTCGGCCAGCGCCTGCCGCCTGAACGCGATCTCGCGGAACATTTTTCCGTCGGCCGTCCGGTGCTTCGCGAAGCCTTGATAGCACTCGAACTCTCCGGCCTCGTTGCGGTCCGCCAGGGCGCGGGCATCTACGTGCAGCCCTGGCAAAACCAGCCGCTTCGCGTCAACATTTTTGATCGCGGCGTCAGCCCTTTTGAACTCATCGATGCGCGTTGCCTGATCGAAGCGGAGATAGCCGCCGAAGCGGCCACCATCATTACCGATCGTGAATTGCTCGGCCTGCAACACGCCATCCAGCAGATGAAGGACAGTTTCACGAACCTGGAGCAGTACGAAAAGCATGATCGCGAGTTTCACATCCTCATAGCCAAGGCCGCCAGGAACACGGCGTTGACTGCAGTCATCGACAGCCTGTGGGCCTTGCATACTCGCGGGGCGCTGTGGAACCAGTTGCACAGGTTCACGCCGCCGGAGAAGCTGCACGGCGATCGCCTGGATGAGCACCTGGCCATTTACGATGCCTTGAAGCGTCGCGATGCGAACGGCGCACGCGAAGCAATGAAAGTGCATCTCAAACGGGCGAAGCAAACGCTCATGTCCGCCGCCGATGCCCTGAAACAACAGGAGGAGCGTGAGTCATCCGGCATTGACGGCTGACTTTGCCCGACCTCAGTTCGCTTTGCCGACCCTTCACAGCCATCTACTGATAATAGGGCTCGCCCTTCTTCGCTCTCAGGAAACGCGTTCTCGACAAGTCGTCCATTTTCCGGAGTGCAGTATCTTTTCCATTCCTCAATTCAGAGGCGAGTATCTCGAATCTCGGCCAGACGGCTTCACCCAGCTGGTTGATCACGTTGTACGAGAGTACCGGCTCCGGCTGCATCCGGAACGTCAGCAGCCCGAAGTTGGGACTGCCGGCAAACGCCTGCCTGATGCGCATCTCCGGCTTGCGGTCCAACCAGCTCGGCGACGGCGTCTGCGCCAGCGGAGAGGAGACCAGGTCGTAGAAATCGTAGCCTCCCTTCTCTGACCATGGAATGGCATTGAGCTCTGCGACGTGGGTGTCTCCGGAGCAGAGCACGACACCGCCTACCGAGTTCTGCCTGATGAACTCGAACAGTTCGTCCCGCTCCGCGATGAAGGAAGCCCAGCTGTCTCCGCCGGGACCCTTGGCCTTTGTCCATCCGCTACCCGACAGCAGTACCTTGAAAGGTGCATTGCTGGACGCGAGGCGCTCCTTCAACCACTCCAGCTGCTCCATCCCCAGCATCGATTTCCCTGGGCGGTCCGGGTCGTCGTTGGGGTGACGGTGATAGCGCACATCGAGGAAGAAAAAATCAACGCCGCCGTACGTGTAGTCGAAGAAAACCCCCGGTACACCGTCCGCACCATACGCGGGATTGGCCCAGTACTTCCTGAAGATTTGCAGCGCCTCCGCCTTGATGGGGTTCGTACGGTCGCTGTTATTGAAGGCGTAGTCATGGTCGTCCCAGATAGCGAGTTGAGGGATCCGCGACGCAACGGCCTGGTACGTGCCGACAGACCGCTGCCTCTTGTATTCGTCCGCAAGCGTCGCCGTGCTGCCGCTGTCTCCGTAGATGTTGTCGCCCATCCAGAAGAAGAGGTCAGGATCGTATCGGTCCACGGAATTCCAGATTGGCTGAACGGGATCTGCCGCGTAACGGGCACAGGAGCCTATGGCTACACTGAACGTGATGTCCTCGTTCGCCTTGGGCGCTGTCTTGAATCGGAATGGCCGCGCTTTGGCATAAGGGTCGGGCTCCCCGTCCACAAGAACGCGGTAATAGTAGGCGGCATTCGGGCGCAAGCCTTCCAATGACAGAACGGCAGCGTAGTCCTGATCCCGTGACGGCCTGGCTGTCACCGAAGTTTTGGCATCCACGAGATCGGGCGTCCTCCCATAAGCGATGGCGACGTCGAAGCTGTCGCTCACTCGCAGCCAGATCTTTATGGAATCGGGAGACACCGCACCAGTCATAGGCCCTTGCAACAACCGCCCCTTTCCCGGCGGACGGTTCGCAGCCCACGCACTCTTTCTCAGCAACGGGCTCGTCAGCATTCCGCTGAACATCCCCAGTGCCAGGAAACGGCGCTTCGTAATTTTCGGCACAGTCACCTCCCGCGGGCCGCACGAGCCCCTTCTTCTTCTGCGTGTACTATTGGATCAGGAACAAGCTCAGCACCCAAACGCTCAAACCGGCGGCGGTGCCGGCCACAAGTGTCCCGAGCGTCTGCAGCTTGTAACCCGTCTTCACGTCCATTCCGGAAAACTGCGTTACGACCCAGAAGTAGCTGTCGTTGGCGTGACTGACGACCATCGAACCGGCGCCTATCGCGACCACCGTCAGCGCACGCCCTACGTCGCTGTCCAGTCCGAGAGCGGCCATGAACGGCGCCATTAAACTTGCCGACGTAATGATCGCAACGGTGGAAGAGCCTTGCGCCGTTTTCAGTATTGCTGCAGCCAGGAATGGAATGGCGACGCCCATCTGCAGTGTCTCGACGTACGGCTGCAGCACAGTGCCAATCTCCGCACTTTGAAGTACACGTCCGAAGGCGCCGCCCGCCGCAGTGATGATGATGATCGGCGCAGCCGCCGCCACGGCTTCGCCGACCCAGCCGCCGGCAGACAGCATCTGCCTGGTGAACCGTTGCGGCAAGGTGAACGCGAACGCAACGCCCGCGAGCAGCGCGATCACCGGATGACCGATAAAATTCAGGAACGTGTAGAGAGCTTCACCGCCGAAGGGGGCGCTCGGCAGCTGCGCAATCGAGCGCAGGAGGATCAGGACGATCGGCAGCAGTATCGGGACGATGGCGGCAAAGACGCCGGGCGGTGTGTTGCGCTCAACTCCAACGGCATTCGTGTCCCCTGCAGGAACATCCGCAGTGGCAACCAGCGTGTCCGGGACCTCGACGCTCGCCGCAAACTTCACCGCGAATACCCATCCGGCCACCAGCGCTACGAGCGAAACGACGATGCCCCACAGAATGACCAGGCCCAGGTCGGCTCCGAGAATGCCCGCTGCCGCAACCGGGCCGGGCGTCGGGGGCACCATCGTGTGAGTGGTGTATAGACCCAGGCTGAGCGCAATGGCTCCCGCCGCGATTCCTACGCCTGCTTTCTTCGACAGCGCCCTGTTCAGCGACGACAGGATGATGAACGCGGTATCGCAGAACACGGGCATGGAGACGATGTAGCCAACGCCGCCCATCGCTGCCGGGATATGCTTCTCCCCGGTCTTCTTCAGGATGCTTTCGGCAAGACGAAGCGCGCCGCCGGAGCGCTCCAGAAACACTCCAATGATGGCGCCGAACAGGATTACGATGCCGATGGACCCGACGGTCCCGCCGAAGCCCGCAGCGATGGCATCGATCACCTCGGGACCGGGCATTCCGGATAGCAGGCCGAAGCCCAACGCCGCAAGGATGAGCGCGAGGAAGGGGTGCATCTTGAGTGAGGTGGTCGCCAGGACGATGAATACCACCGCGCCCGCGATCAACAACACTGTGAAGATCATGAGCCGGGGTTCCCGCCGCAGATGAGAATGGCGCGGAAATCGCTGACGTTCGTCTGCGTCGGTCCGGTCACGACCAAATCGCCCAAGGCTTCAAAAAATCGGTACGAATTGTTCGTGGCGAGCGCTTCCGCTGGATCTATGTTCTTCTGCCGCGCCCTGTTCAGCGTGTCGGGCCCGATCATTGCCCCCGCGTTGTTTCCGACGCCATCGTAACCGTCGGTGTCGCACGCAAGTGCATAGATGTCCGGCGCACCGTCGAGTGCTAGCGCCAGCGCCAGCAGAAACTCCGTGTTGGGTCCGCCGATCCCGCTCTTGTCGCGCACGGCCACGGTGACTTCGCCGCCGGAGAGGATGATCGTAGGCTTGCCGCCGGCGGCTGCCTCGCGCGCGACCGCGGCGTGAGCGAGTGCCGCGTCCCGCGCCTCGCCCTCGATCGTATCGCCGAGCATGCGCACCGCGAAACCGGACAAAAGCGCCTCCTGTTCCGCGGCGCGAAGCGCATCGGTCGGCACGGCTACGATGGTGGACCGATTCGACCCTTTTTCAGAAGCGGGCCTGGAACTGCGGTTCAGGGCGTCCCGTACGTGCGCCGGCACATCCACACTGTATCGCGCAAGGATTTTTTCCACGTCCTCTGCCGTGACAGATGAAGGCACCGTCGGGCCGGACGCGATCAGCGAAGGATCGTTGCTGACGACGTCGGAAATAATCAGCGTCTCGACGCGTGCCGGCCACGCAGCCTGCGCAAGCTTGCCGCCCTTGATCTGCGACAGCCCTATCCTGACCGTGTTCAGGTCCTGGATGGTCGCCCCGGCGCTGAGCAGCGCGGTGGTAACGTCCTGCTTGTCCTCGAGGCTGACACCATCGATTGGCAGGCACCAGAGCGAGGAGCCGCCGCCCGAAATCAGCACGAGGACCAGGTCGTCCGCTGATAGTCCCTGCACGAGCGCCATCGCGCGGCGTGCGCCGACGACACTCATTCCATCGGGAATCGGGTGCCTGGCTTCGATCACCTCGATGTCGGCATGCCCCGCCGTCCGCTTCAGGATATGCCCGTAACGCGTCACCACCAGACCAGAAAGCGGCCCGGTCCACTCGGTGGCGACGACGTCGGCCATGGCCGACGCAGCCTTGCCCACGGCCAGCAGGACCGTGCGGCCCTTGGCCGCCTGGGGAAGGTAATCCGGAACCACACGCTTCGCCGAAACGGCTTCGACGGCGCAATCGAACATCCGGCGCAGCAGAAGCTGGTGGTCATGACCGTTGCAAGGCATTCGATGAGGCTCCCCGACCGGCTGCTACTGCCGATCCTCAACTTTTTGGTATTTCCAATTTAACAAACCTGGTCGCCAAGCCTAGCGGATGGAACGCCAGATGAGAAGCCACTTGCGGTGTCACAGGCATTGCAATATCTTTCGATCATTGGGCAATCAGCAGCTGATCCTGTTTTTGGTAATACCAATTCTGGCGCAACCTGGCTGTCACCTCCGGCTCCAGGCGCCTGTACGAGGGGATAACAATGTTTACCGGCAAGCAAACACTGCAACGGCCCGGCGCCGCCAGTGGTGCATTGAAACGAACCGCCATCCTTTTCCTTCTTTCTTCCGCGCTCTCGGTATCGATTGCCCGCGCCGGCGATATCACCGGAGCGGTCAGCGACCCG
Organism: Woeseiaceae bacterium; assembly: GCA_035304285.1. GTDB lineage: Bacteria > Pseudomonadota > Gammaproteobacteria > Steroidobacterales > Woeseiaceae > IDS-8. The sequence continues at coordinate 2,957 of DATGQI010000121.1, read as the reverse complement.
GAGCTCGGCCGGTATGTCGAGGGAGCGACCGTGACCGTCACCGGGACGAACCGGCGCGTACAGACCGACCGCTACGGACGCTACAGTGTGCGCGGCCTCCCCGCCGGTGAGTATACGGTCGAGGTGAGCGCCGGAGGATTCGAGACCACAACGTCTTCCGTGCAGGTCCCCGAAACGGGACAGGTCCAGCTCGACATTTCTCTCGGTACCTCTTACGGCGCGATCGAAGAGATCGTCGTCACCAGTTCCCGCGTATCCCAGCTCCTTTCCCTGCAGCGCAAGCGCTCCGCCGAAAGCATCATCGACGCCGTCTCCGCGGATACCGTCGGCAAGCTGCCGGACTTCAACTCCGCCGAAGCGATCCAGCGTCTCCCCGGTCTTTCGGTGGAACTCGACCAGGGTGAGGGGCGTTATCCCATCATCCGCGGCATCGATTCAAACCTGAACAACGTGACCGTGGACGGCAACCTCGTCGGCGCTCCGGAAGGTGAAGGTCGCCGCGTTGCACTCGACGTCGTTCCGTCGGACCTGATCGCGGTCGTCGAAGTCGTCAAGGCGATCACGCCCGATCTCGATGGCAACGCAGTCGGCGGCAACATCAACATCGTGACTCGCAGTGCGTTCGATTCCCCGGAGCCCTTCGCTTACGTGAGCGGTCGCATGGGTTATAACGAGAAGAGCGAGGACGTGCCTTACGGCGCCAGCGCCGCGTGGGGGTCGACCCTGGGCGCCGACGATCGGTTCGGCCTCGTTCTCGCCGCCAGCTACTTCAACCGCCAGTACGAAACGGACCTGGTGGAAGGCCTCGACTGGGCGGAGTTCGCGCCGGGTGCTTTCGCTCCCGAAAATATTGCGCTCTTTGACTACGGTATAGAGCGCGAGCGCATCGGCCTGAACGCGAACCTCGAATACCAGCCGAACGACAGTTCCATGTGGTACGTCCGCTCGATTTTCAACGAGTTCTCGGACTGGGAAGAACGCGACCAGCTCAACCTCGATGCTGCGCGTGGAGACCAGACGGCGGTGTCTGATACGGTAGTGCAGAATTCCGAAGGGAGAGCTTCGCGGGAGTATCGGCAAAACGACCAGACACAGCGGCTCATCAATATCTCGGCAGGTGCTGATTTCAGCCGGGATAACCTGGAATGGGGCGCGAGCTACACGTTCTCACACGCCGAAGAGATCACACCGCGCCGTATCGACTGGGAGTATCGCTCGGACGGCGACGCGTTTCCGAACACGATCGACACGTCCAGCCTGTTCTTCGATCTCGATGCGGGCACGGCGATCCATGACCCGGCGAATTACCCGTTCCGTCGCGTAAGGTCGCGAACGGACGATATCGAAGAGGACATCCATTCGATCAAGGCCGACCTGCGCATCAACATGGATTTCGGTGACAACCCCGGGTACCTGAAATTCGGCGTCAAGTACGCAACGCGCGACAAGTACCGCGACCGGACCAACGTGAATCACGTGGCGGGGGCCGATTTCACCATGGCCGATACCGGCGTGTACCTGGCAGGGCCGGACGATTTCCACGAAGGAAGATACACGCTCGGCCCGGTGTTGGACTTCAATGCCCACCAGGCGCTGTTGCAGGACAGCCCGGAACTGTTCGAGCTGGATGTCGAAAGTTCGGCGCTCGACTCGATCGTGACCGACTACGACATCAAGGAAGACATCATCGCGGGCTACGGCATGGCCAGCGTGGATATCGGCAACTGGACTGTGCTGGGCGGTGCGCGCCTCGAATACACCGACGCCGAGTATGACGCCTGGTTCGCCAACCTGCCTCCGGCGGATCCGCTGAATCCCGCCGAGCCGGTGAATGGTTCCACCGATTACCTCGACGTGCTGCCGAGCATCCACCTGACGTACCGGCCAACGGACAATATCGTGGTGCGCGGTGCCTGGACAAATACCATCGGCCGACCGAACTTCCAGGACGTCGCTCCCGCGCTGGAGGTCGAAGAGATGGCGGGGTCGGCGGGCAACGAGAACCTGGAGCCGTTCGAGTCGATGGGGCTCGACCTGTCGTTCGAGTACTACTTCGAGCCGTCCGGCATCGCGTCCGTGGGCGTGTTCTACAAGGACATAAAGAACCCCATCTTCACGCGCCGGATCGAGAACACGGTGTTCCGCGGCATTCCGCTCGACGTGTTGTCGCAGCCGGAGAACGCCGACAGCGGCAAGCTGCTGGGACTGGAACTGAACCTCGAGCAGCAGTTCGTCGGGCTACCGAAACCGTTCGATGGTCTCGGCGCCTCCATCAACCTCACGTTCGTGGATTCCGAGGTGGACGTGTTCGGCCGCGAAGCCGACGACCTGCCGTTCTTCCGCCAGCCGGACAAGATCGGCAACCTTGCCGTCTTCTACGCGCTCGGCAACTTCGAGGCCCGCATCGCCGCCACCTACCGCGATGACTACCTGCAGGGCATCGGCGACAACGTGACGGAGGACGTCTACTTCGGCAACCGGACCCAGGTCGACGTCAAGCTTTCGTTCGACGCGACGGACAACCTCACCGTGTTCGGCGAAGTGCAGAACATCAACGATGCCTCCCGGCGGGAATACCAGGGCATCTCCGAGCGCCTGTTTGCCGACGAGATCTACTCGTGGACGGCGCTGTTCGGGGCGAGCTACGCGTTCTGACATAGTGCCGGCGCAGGCAGGGATCGCCAGCGCCGGCACCTTTCCACCCCGGCGGACCGATTGCGTGTAACGGCCGCCCGTCACTAGAATCGCTCACCTGCTCCCTGCCGGAGGACCAGCACCATGAGCGAAATGCAACAGCCCGATGCCACCCGCATCGATGAAATTGCCGATGGCCTCTTCCGTATCCACACGCCGTTGTCGGTTGTGCCGGGAGGGTTTTCCTTCAACCAGTACCTCGTTCGCGACGACGACGCGCTGCTGTTCCACACGGGGCCGCGCGTGCTGTTTCCGCAGGTGCG
>DATGQI010000120.1:0-13782 GCA_035304285.1 Woeseiaceae bacterium | reverse complement strand
CTGAGGGAACGTTCACACAGGCGGCAGTCTACAAGCACTTCGGCCATTCAGTTCGCGCATTGCCCTTCGCCACGATCGACGAGGTGTTCCGCGAAGTCGAGAGCGGTGCCGCCGACTTCGGTGTAGTGCCTATCGAAAACTCCACCGAAGGCACGGTCAATAATACGCTCGACATGTTTCTCACTTCGCCGCTGAAGATTGGCGGCGAAATCGAACTCGGTATCGAGCAACATTTGCTGGGCCGCATGGTATCGCTCGAGAAGATCGAGCGCGTCTGCGCACACGAGCAGGCGCTTGCACAATGCCGGGGATGGCTACGGGAATACCTGCCGCACGTCGACCTGATCGGCGTCAGCAGCAATGCCGTCGGGGCACGACGAGCGCGCGACGAGCAAGGCACGGCTGCCATCGGCGGCGAAACTGCTGCGGAGGTTTACAACCTCGAGTACCTGGTACGGAATATCGAAGATCGGCCGGATAATGCGACGCGCTTTCTCGTCATAGGCAGGGAGCTGTTGGCGGCCAGCGGTGATGACAAGACTACGGTCCTTGTTTCAACCGCTGACACGGCCGGTGGCGCAGGTGTATTGCACGCATTGTTGCAGCCGTTCGCAACGCACGGCGTGAACATGACACGGATTGAATCGCGACCCTCGCGACGCAAAAACTGGGATTACGTCTTTTTCGTAGATCTCGATGGTCATGCCGAGCAGACGCCACTGTCGGACGCGTTGCGCGAACTGAAAGAGATCAGTTCGCTATACCGCGTCCTCGGCGCCTACCCTAAAGCCGTCGGTTAACCACAAGCGCGATGCAGTACATCGTCAAGCCAGCGCCGCTGCGAGGGGGCTGTATAGCCGTGCCGGGAGATAAATCCATCTCCCATCGCGCATTAATGCTCGGCGCGATTGCCGAGGGGGATAGCCTCGTTACCGGATTCCTGCCGGGCGAGGACTGCAAGGCGACGCTCGCGGCGCTGCGAAGCATGGGAGTGAGCATCGAGGAACTCGATGGTACTACGCTGAGGATCTCGGGTGTCGGAATTCACGGCCTGCAACCGCCGGCCGCCCCACTGAACATGGGAAATTCGGGAACGGCCATGCGGCTCTTTTCCGGTTTGCTGTGCGGCCAGGCATTCGCCACCACACTCACAGGCGATGCCTCGCTTTCGGGTCGACCGATGGCGCGGGTGATCGATCCGCTCTGCCGGATGGGCGCCAGCATCGATAGCAACAACGGGTTGCCACCACTGATCATTCATGGCGGTCGCAAGCTCTCTGGAATCGTTTACTCGCTGCCGGTTGCCAGCGCACAGGTGAAGTCGGCGATCCTGCTCGCCTCGCTCTATGCCGAGGGCCATAGCAACCTCGTCGAGCCCGCGACGAGCCGCGATCATACGGAGCGCATGCTGCAATGTTTTGGAGCGAAGCTCGAGACGGCGGACGGCGAAATTCGGATCCCGGGCAAGCAGGTTCTGCAAGCGGCAGACGTCGATGTTCCGGCCGACCTCTCGTCGGCCGCATTCATAATGCTGGCAGCGCTCCTCGCGCCGGAGTGCGAGGTGGTACTGAGACGGGTGGGGGTAAACCCGACCCGGTCCGGGATCATCGAGATACTCCGGCAGATGGGAGCGGCAATAGAGATCGAACTGTGCCCTTCGAATGGGCCGGAACCAGTGGCCGATATAAGGGTCAGATCGTCCGCGCTGCACGGCGTCGATGTGGACCCGTCACTGGTCTCGCTGGCTATTGATGAATTTCCCGTGCTCTTTGTTGCTGCTGCCGCCGCCAAAGGCCGCACCCGGTTCACCGGTATCGGCGAACTGCGCGTCAAGGAAAGCGACCGCATCAGCACGATGGCGGAGGGCTTGCGGAGGCTCGGAATCCAGGTACAGGAAACGGAGGACGGAGCCAGTGTGTTCGGCGGTGCCTTCACTGGAGGAACTGTGGCAAGCCACGGCGATCACCGAGTGGCAATGTCCCTTGCCATCGCCGGAACCGTCGCTGCTTCGCCGGTCACTGTTCTGGATACCGATGCGGTTGATACCTCCTTCCCCGGTTTTGTAGCTTGCCTGCGAGCCGCAGGAGCCGACATCTCCATCGCGCAGGCGCCCCCGACGCCGTGAACGCAGTATCCGGGTCGTCAGACGCTCCCGTGATCGCTATTGACGGGCCCAGCGGTTCGGGCAAGGGCACGGTCGCGAGGCGCGTCGCAGACGCCCTTGGATGGCGCCTCCTGGACAGTGGCGCGCTTTACCGCCTGACCGCGCTGGCAGCCGAGCGGAGCGGGCAGGACGACGCACCGGAGAGCGTCCTGGCGCAGATTGCGGCGAACCTGGACGTCCGGTTCGCCGTGGATGCAAACGGGCAGGAGCAGGTGTGGCTCACCGGGGAGGACGTGACGGGCGACATACGTACCGAGGAGTGTGGGCGGCGCGCCTCGAGGGTTGCCGCCTTGCCGGCCGTGCGCGAGGCCCTGCTTGGCCTGCAGCGCGGCTTCCGGCAGCCTCCCGGGCTGGTGGCCGACGGCCGGGACATGGGCACCGAGGTCTTCCCGGATGCGACCCTGAAAGTGTTCCTCACTGCCAGTGCGGAGGAGCGCGCGCGCAGGCGTTATAAGCAGTTGAAAGACAAGGGTATTGATGTTAGCCTTCCCGCCCTTTCACAGCACATCGAAGACCGTGACAGGCGGGATTCGGAGCGAACGGTCGCCCCCTTGCGTGCTGCCGAAGACGCGCGGTTGCTGGATTCCAGCAACCTGGACGTTGATGATGTTGTTCGGACCGTGCTGGCTTGGGTGCAGGAGCGATTGCCTGCAGTTTAGTTTTTGTAGTTGTTTTTCTCGTAAGTGTTTCTCATGGATCCGGACAAGGAGTCCGGTTTCTTTTTTTAACGTTAACCGTTCGCCGAAGGAAGCGGTGGAACGAATGGGTTGAGGATCAAAACAAGGTCCTCTGGTTTAAATCACATGTCTGAAAGTTTCGCTGAATTATTTGAAGAGAGTTTTGCCAGTCAACACATAAAACCCGGTTCGATCATTACCGGCAGGGTTGTCGCGGTAAACGCTGACGTTGTTATCGTCAGCGCCGGCCTCAAGTCAGAGGCCGTCATTCCCATAGAACAATTTCAAAATGAGAAAGGTCAGGCCGAAGTAACTGTCGGCGACGAAATCGAGGTAGCCCTCGATGCCGTCGAAGACGGTTTTGGCGAGACACGCCTATCGCGCGAGAAAGCCATTCGCGCCAGGACGTGGACCGAGCTCGAAAAAGCCTTCGAAAAAGGCGAAGTTGTGCAAGGTGTCATAAACGGCAGGGTCAAGGGCGGCTTTACGGTCGAGATCGACAACGTGCGGGCATTCCTGCCGGGGTCGCTGGTCGACGTGCGGCCGGTGCGGGACCCCGCGTACCTCGAAGGCAAGAGCCTGGAGTTCAAGGTCATCAAGCTCGACCAGCGGCGCAACAACGTTGTCGTGTCGCGGCGTGCAGTCGTTGAACAGGAGTACAGCGCGGAGCGCGAGGAACTGCTGGAGAGCCTGCAGGAAGGCAACGTCGTCAAGGGTATCGTCAAGAACCTCACCGACTACGGTGCATTCGTGGACCTGGGCGGCATCGATGGTCTGCTGCACATAACCGATATGGCGTGGAAACGGGTCAAGCATCCGTCCGAAGTGGTTAACGTCGGCGACGAGATTGAAGTCAAGATCCTGAAGTTCGACCGCGAACGCCAGCGCGTTTCGCTCGGTATCAAGCAACTGGGTGACGATCCGTGGCACGATCTCGCCAGGCGCTATCCGCCAGGTTCCCGTATCTTCGGCAAGATCACGAACATCGCCGATTACGGTTGTTTCGTGGAAATTGAAGAAGGTGTCGAAGGCTTGGTCCACGTGTCCGAAATGGACTGGACGAACAAGAACGTCAATCCCGCCAAGGTGGTGCAGGTTGGCCAGGAAGTCGAGGTAATGGTCCTGGAGATCGACGAGGAGCGGCGCCGGATTTCGCTTGGCATCAAGCAATGCCAACCGAATCCGTGGGCAGAGTTCTCGGCAACCGTAAACCGCGGCGACAAGGTTTCCGGGCAGATCAAGTCAATTACCGACTTCGGCATCTTCATCGGCCTGGACGGCGGCATCGACGGCCTCGTCCACCTGTCGGATATCTCCTGGGACCTGCCAGGTGAAGAAGCGGTCCACAACTATCGCAAGGGGCAGGAGATTGAAGCCGCTGTGCTGGCGATCGACGCCGAGCGTGAACGGATTTCACTCGGCATCAAGCAGCTGGACAAGGATCCTTTCTCCGGTTGGCTGGCCGAACATCCAAAGAACTCGGTTGTGAAAGGTGTTGTAACCGAAGTGGATGCACGTGGAGCGGTGGTCGACCTGGGTGACGGTGTTACCGGCTCACTGCGAGCCTCGGAGCTTGCTCGCGGACGGGTCGACGATGCGCGCACCGTCCTGAAAGTTGGTGATGAGATCGAAGCGAAGTTCACGAACGTAGATCGCAAGAACCGAAGCGTCGCGCTGTCGGTGAAGGCGAAGGAAGTTCATGAAGAAGCGGAAGCGCTCAGCACCTACAAGTCCGATTCTGGCACGACTCCGACGGGAACGACGCTCGGAGAGCTGCTGAAAGAAAAGATGACGGGCGGCGCGGATCAGTAAAAAAAGACTGGCCCGGACCAGGTGGTCCGGGCTATATTTCTTTTGTAATCGCCGGGTTACATGGACAGGTATCAGATATAAAAAGCGAAGCGTGTTATGACAAAATCTGAACTCATCGAAATGATCGCAAGGAAGCAGAAGCATCTCCCGGCAAAAGATGTAGAACTGGCGGTCAAGCACCTGCTGGACCTGATGAGCGACGCGCTTGCGAGGGGAGAGCGTATCGAGATTCGCGGATTCGGCAGTTTCTCGCTGCACTTTCGTCCGCCGCGCATCGGCCGGAACCCGAAGACGGGGGAGGCCGTAGCCTTGTCCGGTAAGTACGTCCCGCATTTCAAGCCGGGTAAGGACCTGCGCGAAAGAGTCAACGCCAGCCGCGAATTCCCGATCAAGAACTAAAGCGGCAGGTGTGCCGGAGTCGGGGCTTCCTTCAGTTCGGTTTATCCCGGACTATTCATGAATCACCCCGATAGTCCGGGTTAACATAGTCTTCCAACCAGTGCGCAGCGGACGATTGCTGCCGGTTTCCGGTTGATACGGAGCGGGCGAATGTTCAAACGAATCGGGGCGGTTCTTCTGGTGCTGCTCATCCTCGGCTTGATGCTGGTATTCACCCGGCTCAACCCGGGCACGATCGACATCGACCTCGCCGTTGCCAAAGTCGAGTCTTCCATCCCGCTCGCCTTCACCATTGCGTTCGCGACGGGTTGGCTGTTCGGCCTTTTGTGCATGTCTTTCGTCGCCATGAGACTGATCAACGAAAGACGACGCCTCCGCAGGTCGTTGCGCAATACCGAGGTTGAAGTCAGCAGCCTGCGCAATTTGCCCCTGTCCGATGCCGACTGAGTCTACATTTCTCCTCGCGGGACTTTTCCTGTTGCTGGTGGCCGCCGGCTGGGCATTGGGTCGCTTCGGCGAGCGGGAAGAGCGGGAAGGTGTGCCTCCTCCGCCACTCAACGTCGACTACCTCAAGGGTCTAACGTTCCTGTTGAACGAACAGACGGACCAGGCCCTGGAGCATTTCCTGAAGATGGTCCGGGTCGACGACAAGACCATCGAGACGCACTTCGCGCTCGGTAGCCTGTTCCGCCGCCGCGGAGAAGTCGACCGGGCAATCCGTATCCACCAGAACATCATCGCCCGGCCGGACCTTGCGTCGGAGCAGCGCGACCAGGCGCTTTTTTCACTCGCCAAGGACTACTTGCGTGCAGGGCTGCTGGATCGCGCGGAAAAGCTGTTCGTCCGTCTCTCGCAAGGCTCCCGCTACCAGGTCGAAGCCCTCGAGCAGCTCTGCCGCATTTACGAACAGGAGCGGGAATGGCAGCACGCCATCGATGCAGGACAGAAACTGGAAGTCCTGAGCGGCAAGTCGCTTGCCCTGCAAATCGCTCACTACTACTGCGAGTTGGCCGAGCAGGCCGCCGCGAAGAAGGATTTCGCCGCCGCCCGTGCCTTCGTCAAGAAGGCGCAGAGCGGACGTCCCAGGACACTCAGGGGCGCACTGACGCGCGCGGAGATTGCTCAGGCGACAGACGATACGAAGACGGCGCTGCGCCTCTATCATCGAATCATCGACGAGAGCACCTACCTGATCACCGAGGCGCTTCCGAAACTCGTGGAGATCCACGCAAGGGAAGGTTCCATGGAGGAACTGGAAAAGGACTTGCGGGCCATGCTCGACAAGAATCCGCAAATGACGACAGATGTGGCCTATACGGCGATCGTCAACAACATCGGCGGAGTACAGGTCATCGACGAGTGTGTTGAAAACTACATGCTCAATGAACCGACGTTGACCGAGTTCATCGATCTGCAGCGCATTGACGAAGCCGGCAAGAGCAAGCGTGACGCCGCGATCGTAAAGGTGCGTTCGGCCCTTAGCCGGCTGGCGGCGTCTACGCCGCGCTACAAGTGTACGGAGTGTGGTTTCTCCAGCCAGCGGCTGCTATGGCAATGCCCGAGCTGCAAGAACTGGGAAACGCAGCGACCGTTCACGCGCGTCCAGTTCGACTCGCTGTTGCAACGTAGCATCGCGGTCGACTAAAAGGATCCTGCACGCGAATTCCCTACGCAGTCCATTTCCGCTTAAACACCTGAAATTCATCGGCGGCAGTACACTCGCGATCGACCTAATCTCCCCATCGAACCACGTCGCCGGTCCTGAACTCAGGTCGAGTAATGGCGGCGACGACAGGGAAGATCCAATCGTCAGGAGCAGAGTATGAAAAACATCAAGTATTGCTTGTCGCTGTTCGTTTTCCTGCTGGCCGGTTCGGCGCTGGCCGGCCCCGTCGACGTCAATACGGCGGACGCAGCCACGCTTTCTGCAGAGCTGCAGGGCATCGGCATGTCGAAGGCAGTCGCAATAGTCGAATACCGTGAAGCAAACGGACCGTTCAAGAGCCCGGACGACCTGATCCTCGTGAAGGGGATTGGTGAGCGCACCATCGAGTTGAACCGCGACAACATCCTGGTTCAGCCGGAGGGTTCTTCGAAATAATTGCACAGATCTTGTAGTTTTTACCGCTTGTGCCGGCTTGCCCGGCACAGGCGTTAACTACTAGCGAAACGCACACGTTGTGCGCTCACACTCCCGCGTTTGAGCCAGATTGTTTATCATCCATTTCTGTTTCAGACGTTGGAGATTCTTTTGGCCAAGCCTATTCGATCTGCCGTATTTCCTGTCGCCGGACGGGGTACCCGCTTTCTGCCAGCCACTAAAGCCAGCCCGAAGGAAATGCTGCCGGTCGTGGACAAGCCGCTGATCCAGTACGCGGTGGAAGAGGCAATTGCGGCAGGGGCAACCAAGCTCGTGTTCGTCACCGGGAGCTCCAAGCGCGCCATCGAGGATCATTTCGACTCCGATCCCGAACTCGAGAAGGCCTTGTCGGGATCCGGCAAGGAGGACCTTCTGCAGTCCATCCAGGGAATCGTTCCTCCCGGGGTGTCCTGCATTTATATCCGCCAGGGCGAGCCGCTGGGTCTCGGCCATGCTGTTCTCTGCGCCCGGCCGGCGATAGGCGACGAACCGTTCTTCGTACATCTCGCGGACGACCTGATTGCCGGTGAGCCTTCCTGCCTGTCCCAGATGGCCGCGGAACACCAGCGTCACGGAGGCAGTGTCATCGCAGTCGAGACGGTGCCGGAGGAGGACACGTCCAGCTACGGCATCGTAGCCGTCGAAAAGGAGCCCGACGGCGCGCAAAGAATTCGCCAGATTGTCGAAAAGCCGAAACCCGCGGATGCACCGAGTAACCTCGCCGTGGTCGGCCGCTATCTTCTCGCTGCCGATGTATTCGACAAGCTAGAGAGAACGACACGAGGTGCCGGCGGAGAAATCCAGTTGACGGACGCCATCGCCGACATGCTGGAGGAGTCGCCGGTTTATGCTTATGCGTTCAGCGGAGAGCGGTTCGACTGTGGAAACAAGCTCGGGTACCTCAAAGCGTCGGTAGCGTACGGACTGGCACACCCGGAAATCGGTGAGGCATTTCGGGCGCACCTGCGCGGCGTTCTGGGTTGACCCTCTTCACGTCCGGCCGCTAACCCACGACCAGGCGTCGCAGCCAGTCAACCAACACCGTGGGCAGGAGCTCCGGGCGTGGCAGCATCGCATAGTGCCGCTCGCCGAACATTGCAGGCAGGTAATTAGCTGCTTGCCTGTCTATGGTGAGACAAAAGGGACTGATGCCCTGCAGCTTCGTTTCATTCACGGCCTGGCGCATATCTTCTACGCCGTAGCGGCCATCGTAATGGTCGACATCGTTGGGCTTCCCGTCTGACAACAGCAGCAGGAGCCTGTGTTCGGCATTTTGCTGCATCAGCATTGTCGTCACGTGCCGCAAGGCTGCGCCGGCACGGGTATAGCGCTCCGGTTCAAGCGCCGCGATCCGAAGGGCAACATCGTTGTCGTAGTGTTCGTCGAAGCGCTTGATCTCACGCACGGTGACTCCATGAGGGCCTTCGCCGGAAAAAGCGTGCACAGAATAAGGCTCGGCCATGCCTTCGAGCGCGATGCACACCAGCAGGAGCGCTTCCCGTTCCACATCGATTACGCGCCTGCTGGCGGAAACCCAGCCGTCGGTTGAGCCACTGGTATCGATGAGCAGGCTGATGGCCATGTTCCGCCGCGCGGCGCGGCGTGTCTCATAAAGCCCGTCGGCCATCGGTAGCCCGGCGCGGAAGTCGGCGTAATTGTCGATACAGGCGCCGAGATCCAGCTCGTCACCTTCAAGCTGTTTGCGTAAACGGACCCGCTGCGATCGCAACATTTCGAACCGCCGGCGAATCGCGGTCAGCATCGCGTGATGCTGGTCGAGGGTCTTATCTACCCACAGTTGCGGTCCGCACGGCGCCCGCATGCTCCGCACAGTCGCTGCAGCATCCTTGTAAGCATTGATGCGAAAGTCCCACTCCGGATAGTTGATACGCAATCCTCCTTCCTCCGTTGAACTGGCTTCGCTCGTGGACCGGGCGTCCGGAGGATCATCCGAAAGCAGCACTTCCTTCGGTCGGCCCGGTGTTGACACCAGCCGTGCTTCCGGAAGCTCCGACATCGAATCGGCGAACTCCTCGGCGGCTGTCTGGTCGTCACGATCCGTCGGACGCTGTGCTCCCATGGGGTCTTCGATGTGCTGCTCGGGCTGTGCGGACTGAATCATCCAGGCGCCAGGCTCCTGCTTGTCCTCGTCTTCGTCGGCTTCCCGCACGTCCGGCCGGCGATCGAGGCGCGCTCCGCGAGGCGTTGGCGAATCGTCCGAATCATCGTCTGACGAGGCCGTGCCGGCCGCAGCCGACATCCTTGCCGGACTCGCAGGACGCAGGTCGCCCGTCCACAGGTCCTTGTACATCGGCCGAACTCCGGTGATGCCATCCGGGGCAACCTTCGCCGCGAGCTCACGCGCCAGTTCCGCGGAACGCGCCGGGGATTCGCTGACGGGCAGCTCCGGACAGGGCGCGGTGCAGTCGGTGCGCAGTACCTGCCTTACCAGTTCTTCCAAAGGCAGGCGGGCAGCGGGGAATTCCGCCAACGCAGGACGCCGCGACAACGCGTCCCGGCGCAACTCATTCAGCGGTGCTCGCACCCCGGGAAGAAGGCGAACGAGGTCCTGGTCTGCCGCGTCCGCTTCCAGCAACAGGTACAGGTCGCGCTTAAGCGCATCGGATAAGGCGGGTGCGGCCGCCGCACTGCCTCGCGCGGCCCGGGAAGCCTGCTGCAGCGCCACTATCCGAAACCGACGGAGAATGGTCGCATCGTCTGGCGCATCGATGCGGGCGGGAAGCCATATGTTGGCCCCGTCGGTCGCGGGAATCGCCTGAGAGACGCGGGGTCTGTCGTGGCGTTCGAACAGTTTCACCAGCAGAGTGACCGGCGCCGGATTCTGCGCAACTCGCAACGGGTAACTTGTCCCGAACACCGCCGCGATCAATAAATCGAGGCGACGGGCTATGTCGGAAAATGCCAGCGGTTGTAGCGCATCAGGGCCCGCGGCATGGCGGCGCCACAGGTCCTGCATGAATACCGTGGCGTGGCGAGCCGCATCCGTGATGAGATCTTCTGCTTCAGCCATGCCTCAGCCGCAAAGGAAGAGCCTGCCGCCCAGACTCCTCACACGAAAGTGGCGTCGACCAGGTCGCTCATCGCGGCAACAAGTGAGGCATCGTCCGACAGCGGTGATACCAGGGCCGCGTAGCAGGCTTCCCGTACGTCTATGCCGCTCGCGATCAGCCTTCCCGCGGCAATGAGCAGGCGCGTGCTCGGGACTTCGTCAAGCCCGCGATCCTTCAGCTTTCGCAGGCTGTGACCGAGCGAGACGAGCGCATGTGCCGTCGCATGATCAGTCCCGCCTTCGTGAGCGACGATAGAGGCTTCCAGGTCAACGGGCGGAAAATCGAAATCCAGGGCGACGAAACGCTGGCGCGTGCTGGGTTTGAGATCTTTCAGCATGCGCTGATAGCCAGGGTTGTATGAGATCACGAGCTGGAAACCGGGTGCTGCCGCAACGACTTCACCGGTCTTGTCGATCGGCAGGATGCGCCGGTAGTCTGTTAATGCGTGCAGCACGACGACCGTATCCTGGCGCGCCTCGACTACCTCGTCGAGGTAACAGATAGCGCCATCGCGAACGGCCCGGGTCAGTGGACCGTCCTGCCACACCGTACCGTCGTGCCGGATCAGGAAACGTCCGATCAGGTCGCTGGCGGTCAGGTCATCGTGACAGGAAATAGTGACGAGCGGACGGCGGAGCCGCCATGCCATGTGCTCGACGAAGCGCGTCTTCCCGCATCCCGTGGGTCCCTTGAGCATGACCGCCAGGCATCCGGCGTGACAGCGCTCGAAAATCGGGATTTCGTTCCCCAGCGGAACGTAGTAAGGCTCGGTGTCCCCGGGTACCGCGAGTGCAGGTTTCGTGGAGACGCCACCGGCCATCAGGTGCTCTGCGGTACCGTCTCGCCCGGTCGTCTCAGCCCCGGCGCCTCTTCATCGACCGTCTCGAAACGTGGCGGGTAACGGAAGAAATCGACGATGAAGAAGATCACGCCTACGGTGAAGATGGATGCCGTGATGATAAGCATGAGGAAATGCACCTGGATTTTGAGCTGGGTATCGAGATAGCCGAGGCCGAGAATGCGCTCCAGGTAAACCTGGGCGATGCCGGCCGTTGCGAACGACAATGTCATGCCGAACATGCCGGCAAGCTGCAGCCAGAACGCGGCGTACCCCAGCATCGACCCGCCTTCTTTCCTGCCGCGGGTGAGGCTCGGCAATGCGTACGTGATCATCGCCATGGTGATCATCGCGTAGGCTCCGTAGAAAGCCGCGTGCCCGTGCATGGCCGTGATCAATGTGCCATGAGTCCATTTGTTCACGCTCGGCCAGGTGTGGGCGAGACCGAGGAGGCCGGCGCCGAACATGGTGAACAGCGCACTGCCGATGGTCCAGTGCAGCGCCAGCGTGTTTGGATGAGAGAATCCGGAGCGCCGCATCGCATAGTAGGCGTACATGGCCATCCCGATCAGTGCGAGGGGCTCGAGCGCGCTGAAGAACCCGCCGATGGGCAACCAGTAGTACGGTACGCCGACCCAGTAGTAATGGTGCGCCGTACCGAGAATTCCGGCAAAGAACACGAGCCCGACAATCACGTAAAGCCATTTATCCATCACTTCCCGGTCGGCGCCGGAAAGGCGGATCAGGAGATAGGCGAGGAATCCGCCTTGGATCATCTCCCATACGCCTTCCACCCACAGGTGGATCGTCCACCAGCGATAGAAGATCGATATCGTGTAGTTTTCGTAGTGCAGCAGGGCCGGCAGGTAAAGAACGGCGGCGCTCGCCAGCCCGAGTAGCAGGACGCCTTCCGTGGTGGTAAAGCGGCCGGATTGTTTGATGGTCCTGCCGACGTTATAAAGAAATATCAGCATCACGATGACGATCGTGATCTTGTGGGGCAGCGGCTGCTCCAGCAGTTTGTTCCCGGTGCCATATCGAAACAGGTAGCCGATAACTGCCGTCACGCCCATGATCACCCACAGGATCAGCTGTATGTAGGCGAGCTTGACGCTGTAGATCTCGGTGCGCGATTCCGACGTGACCATCCAGTAAGTCGCACCCATGAACCCTGTCAGCACCCAGACGATGAGCAGGTTCGTGTGGATCACCTTCGTAACGTCGAAAGGAAGAATGTACAGCAGCGGATCGGGTCCGAGATACTTGGCGGCGGAAAGGAGCCCGAAGAGCAGTTGCAGCCCGAAGAGCACCATCGCAACCGCGAAGTACCAGTAGGCAACGGACTGTGATCTATATTGCATTTCGGCACTCCCTCTCGTTTTTCTTTGGTGTTGCTTCCAACGGGCCTTCCTTCGTGGGCGCTATCGAAGGCTGGCCAGGTAGGCTACCAGGTGATCGATTTGTTCCTCCGTCAGGGTGTCGCCATAGGTAGTCGGCATGAAAGACTGTCCACCGGCGGAGTACATCCCCCCCGGCACCAGGTAGGCGCTGGGGCTAACGATGGATTCGCGGATGTAGGATTCAGCGTCCTGAGCGTCGCCCTGGTACTCGGGCGAATCTATGATATTCAGAGCTCGGGTACCCACACCGGCCATCGTCGGGCCGGCCATGTTGACGCCGGGTGCAATGGAGTGGCAGGCATTGCAGGCAGGAGTAGCCGTCAGGAACAGGGCTTCCCCGAGGGCGACCGGGTTGCTCTCGGCTGTCACTGGACGGGCACCGGGCGGCTTGCGCTGAGCATCAACGGCACCTTCCTCCGCGCCCGTCTGCTGGAAAGCGGACATCGCCGTGCCGGGGATCGACGATCCCGTCACCAGGATCGGCCGGGGTGGCCAACCCTGGTTATCCACTTCACTGACCCAGTCGAGAAAGGTGATGAGATCGGCGATGTCCTTGTCGCTCAGGTCCTGTCTTGGCATCAGGCGCCGATGGGTATCCTCGTCGTAGAAGTCCGCAGGATTCTTCATGTATGCGGTCAGGTATGCCTCGCCGCGCAACTTCGTGATCTTCGTGAGATCCGGCGCGTAGTAGGCGCCTTCGCCGAACAGCGTGTGGCAGTTGATGCAGTTGTTGTCGTGCCATACATCCTTGCCGTGTATGACCTCGGGCGTGATGTTCTCGGCGTTTGTCAGCTCGGGAAACTGCCGGTGGCTATCTGCTGTCAGCACCAGGAATGCCAGTGCGGCCATTCCCGTGCAGGCGATAGCGAAGTGGCGGGACTGTCTCTTGTTCATTATTGAGTCCCCTCGAGGTTAAACGCCGATACCGTTGAAGTAGCGGAGGCTGATGTAGCTCGCGTACACCATACCGACCACCATTAGCAGGAGGACGACATAGGCGAAAATCTTTAAGGACTTGGCGAGAGCATTCTGCATGACTGCTCCTTTCGGTGGACGCGCCAGGATGGCACCGTCACAGTCTGCCAGTTTTAACCGTGGGGCTCCAGACCGGCAGCCGCGAAAACCTGGAGGACGCACAAACGCCGCGTTAACAGACTGCTTGATCTTTAGTCATTCGCGTTTGCTGCAATTGCCCGTTAGAGTCACGGGCAATTGGCAGCAAGCAATCGGAAGATGGCTCCCCGGGCCGGACTCGAACCAGCGACCAATTGATTAACAGTC
>DATGQI010000119.1:0-10470 GCA_035304285.1 Woeseiaceae bacterium | reverse complement strand
CGACTACGATGGCACCATTGCTCACCACGGTAAAGTGGATGACGCAACCCTGAAGGCACTGAAGAAGACCAGGAAGTCCGGCCGCCGACTGCTGCTGGCGACTGGCCGCGAGTTGGACGACCTCGACAGGACTGAAAGCCGCCCTTGCCGAGATGAAACTGTCGCCGCACAACGTCGTGGCGGTGGGCGACGCAGAAAATGACCATGCGTTCCTGGCGATGTGCGAATGCGCGGTCGCGGTGAACAACACGCTTCCCGCGCTCAAGGAGCGGGCGGAGCTGGTCACCAACGGCGACCATGGGCGCGGGGAGATTGAACAACGCTATACCCTTCCCGCCTAGATCGCTGATCGGTTTAGCGGTTCAGCACCGGGAGCAGAGCGAGGAACTGTCGCTCATCGCGCGTCAGCTCCGCCGGACTGTCGGGCTCGGGATTGCAATGCTTCCGTAGCAAGTCCGGTAGTTTTCCCATTTCGCAGGCCGCGATCAGGGTCGGGTGGATATAGCTCTGCCGACACACCGCCTTGGTATGCGCCATCTGCTCGGCAGTCTTCTCTATCGCCTGGTTGACCAGGCGCTTCGTCACCTTGCCGTCGGCCTCTTCCAGTCCTGACATCAAATGCTTCAATGCGAGGACGCTTGCGGACCACGTGCGAAAATCCTTCGCTGTTATCTCCTCGTTCGCGATACTCCTCAGGTACTCATTGACGTCTGACGAACTTACAGAACGATATGAATCGTCACCTTCTCGATAGCAGAACAGGAACTGCCCGTTTATTTCTTCGCACTGCTGAATAACCGCCGCAACCTTCTCATCCGAGAGCAGCACTTCCGTCTGCTTTCCGCTCTTCCCCGGGAAATCGAGCGATATGCTCATATCGTCGATTTCCACCTGCTCAGGCGTCAGGGTCGTTGCGCCGTGCGAGCCGTTGTCATCGGCGTATACCGGGCTGCCCACCCTGAGGTGTGCTTTGTCGATCAACCGGACGACCGCAGCAACTACTCTTTCCCTCGTGAGTTCCTTTTCCGCAAGGTCCCGCCTGACCCGCCGGCGGATCCTCGGGAGAAGCGCCCCGATGTCCGGCAGGCGGTCGAACTTGGTTGCCGAACTTATGGCATGCCAGTCCGGATGGTAGAGGTATTGCTGGCGTCCCTTCGCATCACGTCCCACCGCCTGGAGATGGCCGTTTGGTCGCGGGCATATCTTTACGTTCTCCCACGCTGGCGGGATGACGAGCGCTTCGATCCGTTGCAGCGTTCGCTTTCCTGTAAGGCGCTTACCCCGAGTTGTGGTATAGATAAAGCCGCGGCCGCGCCGTCGCCGCATCCAGCCATCCTCCAGATCGTGGATGTACTGCAAGCCGGCTTTGCGTGCTTTGCGCATGCCCTCCTTTACCTTTTCGGTTTGCATTGGCGCGTACCTGTGATTGCTGCTCGCCAAGCCCGGATCCTACTACGGGTCCTGAGCTTGTTATGCCTAAAAGATCTTTCTCTCCTACGCAACCTCTGCTCGAAAGTGCATACGGAATTGACGCGGAGCGCTTGAGAGCCATTTTTGCCGACCTCGTGCTCTCGTTCCTCAAGCCTTCATGGGAAGCAAGCGGGAAGGCGCGGGTGGCGGAAAAGACCCCGTTCAACATCCTGGTTTCCCGGAGTTACGATGCCTGTTTCCCGATGCGGTGCTCGTGCATGTCATCCGGGACGTGCGCGACGTTGTCACGTCACGACTCCCTCGGCCCCATGACTGCTGCGATCGAGCAGCTGCGCCGGTCACTGGGCTATCGCACGTAGTCGGTCTGGCAGGCGCGATCCTCCTGCGACGATCCTTTGCCGGCGTCACTCCGCGCTGAGCGCAGCCTGCTCCAGCTGTTGCTGGCTCAGAACGCCGGGCTGCTGCCATCGCAGTTTCCCGTCGCGGAACACGGCGAAGTTGGGAATGCTGCGCACGTTGTACTTCGACGCGAGCGCCGGCGCGCGCTCCGTGTCGACCTTGAGCACGAGCGCTTTCCCGGCAAGACTTTCGGCTGCTTTGGCAACGGCGGGAGCAGCCATCTTGCAGGGTCCGCACCATTCTGCCCAGAAGTCGACGAGTACCGGCACCGTAGCCTCGCTCGTAATCTGGTCGAACAGTGCTGCGTCAACGTCGATAGGTGCACTCACCGGGGCCAGCTTCTGCTTACAGGTGCCGCAGCGGCCGGTATGAGCGAGGTGGCGCGCGGGAACGCGATTCTTTGAGCCGCAATGGGTGCAGGTTCGGATCATTGTGAATGCCGCCGAAAGCCAGGACAGGAGCTATAGTGGGGTCTGCCGTTCCAGTCTCAAGGCAAATGGCGCCTCCATCAGGCGAACGCCGCAGGAATGCCTATTCCCGCGAGACGGTGAGGGGCTCGCCGGTGTAGTTGAGCGTTATGTCGGCTTCGGCGTCGAACTCGGCCGCACGCTCGCCGGCAACGATCCAGCGCACCCCGATGCTCCTCTCCGCAGCCATGGCGTCGAACGCCCCCTGCCGCTCACCTATGTATAAAGTACCGGTTGCGTCTTCATAGCGAAACGGTATGCGGGACCACTGCCCTTTCTCATAGCCGTACGAAACCCCGTCATCTTCGTAGATTTCGAAACTACCGTCGGACCCTGTAAAAACGTTTATCACGAGTGGCGCATTCAGGCTTTCACCGGTGTGCTGGATGGCGGGTCCGACAGGCAGGATAGCGCCCGCCCTCACGAACAGCGGCATCCGCGAAAGCGGCGCGGCGGCGTCGATCGTGCGGCCGCCGGCATATTTCTCTCCGCTGTGGAAGTCGTACCAGTCGCTTCCGGCAGGCAGGTAGATCTCGCGGCTCCGAGCGCCCGGTTCATAGACCGGGTTGACCAGCAGGGCCGGTCCGAACATGTACTGCGTGGCGATGTCCCGCGCGCGTAGATCGTCCGGAAAATCCATCACGAGACCGCGCATCATCGTCCCGTCCCTGTGATACGCGTCACCTGCGAGCGTGTAGACGTAAGGCATGAGCCGATACCGCAGATTTGTGTGCCAGACCAGGCTCGCGTAAACCTCAGAGCCCTCGTCTGCCAGGTTGAAGATCTCGCGATAGGGGTTCTGCCCGTGCGACCGGAACAGCGGCGCCAATGCTCCGAACTGGAACCAGCGCAGGTTGAGCTCCTGCCACTCGCCGCGAAGTTCCGGCGCCATTTCGGAGACATGACCAACCGTGCTCGAGCCGTTGTAACGAAAACGGTCTTCGGGGGTAAATCCTCCGATGTCGAAGGTCCACCACGGCATGCCGGCGAGACCCGCTCCGATACCGGCGGAAATCTGTTCCCTCAGGTCCGACCAGCGCGAGCCGACATCACCGCTCCAGATGGCAGAGCCGGTACGCTGTATCCCACCGAACCCGGAGCGTGTCAGGATAAAGCTGCGCTTGTCCGCGTCGGCTTCCCGCTCTCCGAGGTATACCGTCTCGGCATGCGGCGTGGCGTACGCGTTGAAGTACTCGGCGCCGGTCCCCAGCGCGTTCGGCGTCAGCAATTCCTTTCGGTGTTGGACGGAAAGGTTCGAATGCATGTCGGGCTCGACCGCGTCCAGCCACCACGCATCGAAGCCAAGGACATCCAGGCTCGACCTGACCTGGCTCCAGTACAGGTCCCGGCACCCCGCATCGAACGCATCGTAGAACGCGTTGAGATAGCCGGGTCCTACCCAGTCGAGATTCTTCTCCTTGATGTTCTTGTTGAACATACAGTCTCGAGCGTCGAGCGCCTTGTAGTGAGCAGTCGTCGGATAAAACTTCGGCCACACCGAAATCATGATGTGCGCGTCCAGTTCATGTACCCGGTCGACCATCGCCCGTGCATCGGGAAAGTGCTCCTTATCGAAGTCGTGGCTTCCCCAGGCGTTCTCGGGCCAGTAGAACCAGTCGAGCACGATGTTGTCGATCGGTATCCCGCGCTCGCGATATTCTTCGAGAATGCCGATCAGTTCGTCCTGCGAGGTATAACGTTCGCGACTCTGCCAGAAGCCGAAGGCCCACTTCGGCAGCATGGTGGCCCTGCCGGTGAGCTTGCGATAGCCACTGACGATATCGTCCATGTTGTCGCCGGCGACGAAGTAGTAGTCAACGGCCTTGCCGCTTTCCGACGCCAACGAGAGGTGTTCATCCTGACCGGCAGCCGGCGGCGGATAGTGAAGCAGCCGGAAATATCCGCCCTGCGTGGTCCAGTCGATGCGCAGCGGATATTTCTTCCCCGCCTGCAGATCGACGCTTGCGGTGTGATACCAGGGATTCCAGTTGACTCTCCAGCGATCCAGCAGTTTCTCTCCGTTGAGGACCAGGGTGGCGTACCCGCTCGAGTACATCTTCAGCTCGTGGATTCCATCATTCGACGGAACGATGCTGCCCTCCCACTCGATGCGCACATCCGTCGAATCCCGAACCTCTTCCGGTAGTGGTACTTCGCGCACGTTCGCATGTGACAGGAACTGGTAATCGAGGTCGGGCTCCACCCGCTCGATCTTCAGTTCGCCGCCTGTGTAGTACCTGGCGGTCAGCCCGCCCGGGTTACCGTCCGCATCGAACAAACGGAATCCCTCCGACAACGGGCGTGGCGGCTCTGGGTCGCCGAAGCGCGTGATGGAAGTATTGTTCCAGAGCACGCCATAGCCGCGGCTGGACGCGAAGTAAGGGATCGCGATCTCGATATTGTGCGTCGTCAGTTCAACATTCCTGCCCGCGTAATTGACATGCCCATCCTGCTGCTGGCCGAACCCGTATATCCCCTCGCCCCGGGATCGTTGAAACTGCTGGCGGACAATGAAGGAGTCGGCATCAATGTTGCCTGGATCCGCGGTGACCGGGGAAAGGCTTCGCTCCCCTTCCGCAAGCAGCTCGTTTCCGTCCGCATCCGCGAAGCGCACCGTGCCCGTCGTCAGCGACAGCTGCGCCTGGAGCGCGTCCGTCTGCACTACCACGTCATCCCCGCGCTGCTCCGCCTTGAACGGGGCGCTCGTCGCACCAGCAACGATCATCAGGGTATCCTGCAAATTGCTGAAGCTTTGCTGCGGTGTCGCGGTGACCCGGATGATGCCGTCATCGACCACCTGCAGGCGTACACGGCGGAACTCTGCGTTATCGAAATTTGCAATCACGCCATCATCGACGGTCTCCCAGCGATTATCGGGTTCCGCTGCGGCTTCTGCGGCGTCGTGAGGCGCGCCATCGCAGGCGGCGATCCAGGTAACAGCAGCAGCGATCAGCATCACTCGCATGTAGCGGCATCTCTTATCCGGCATTCGCTTTCCCTGCCTTAATTCCGTTCTGTTGCGTAAGTGGCAAGACGAACCTTCAGCACGTGTGGGTTGCCGGAAAAGTTCAGTCCCCAATCCGTCTGGTCGCCGTTCCAGACGCGTTCGAACACCCAGCGGCCCTGTTCAAAGTGACCCTCTTCCACCCGCGCGAAGATCATCTTCCGGCCTTCGAGTTCCATCGAGGGCGAGAAGCTCACCCGCGCTTGAAAACCGGTGACCAGGTATTCGTTCACGCCCAGTTCCGCGATGACGACACCGCCGGCAGAAGGGTTGTTGCCGGTGGGCGGCTGTGGCCCGAACATCGGCCGGCCGTAGCTCACTTCCGCGACCCAGTCGCCTAAATCGAGGCTCTGTACGGGTTCTGCAGGTTCTTCGGTAGAGGGCGGATGCCATATATCCTGGACGGTATCGGTGTCGATCGGCTCCGACACACCCCACACGCGGTTCTCAAAGCTGAGCTTCGCCCACTCGCGTGCCATTGGCGCAAACAGGCCGTAAGCCCTCGCGAAATGGACGAGCGTGTCCTCGTCCATGCGCTCGGCGCCTAACGGGTAGTTGGAGTAGTCGCTGTAATCGGTGCCGAACGGGGCAAAACCGATGCCCTGCCGGCCGAGCATGGAGAAAAAATAGCGTGCGTATGGCTGGTCGTTTCCGATCTCCGAGATGTACAAGGGATTGTCCGCGCGCCGATACAAATCCATCACCCTGGTGACGGTGCGGTGATCGCGGAAGTAAATGTCCGGCGAGATCATATCGATGTGCGGGGCAGCGGATTTCCAAACCAGAATCACGTTATCGGTGGGACCGCCACTTGCATAATCGCCCGCTTTCCCCGGGTTGACCGGGTGGCGCAGCGCGACGTTGACGTACATCGGCAGGGGATACTCGCCCTTCCCTGCCTCGGCGAGTTCGTCGCAGTAGCGGGCGATGTGCCAGGCATGGAAGTATTCGTCGGCGTCCTCGCCGAATACCGAACGCCAGTTGCCCGCGCGCTTCCCCAGGTCGCGGAGCAGTTCCGTCGGCACATCCTCCCGGAACAGCGCTTCGGCTGCTTCGGAGTAATCGCGAGGCGAACCGTAGGTTCCGACTTCGTTCTGCACTTGCACCATAATCACCGTGCGGCGCTTGTCCATGGCCTTTAGGTGGCGCATCAGTTGGACGAATGCCTTTTTGTCCGCCTCCAAGGTGCTGCGAAAATGCGGCGACAGCGAATTCAGGGTATCGCCGTTGGCCTTGATGACCCGCGGAAACCGCCTGTTCTCGAGTTTCACCCACTCGGGCGTGTAGTTCGGCCCGTTATTCTTCCATGTGCCGAACCAGAGCAGCACCAGCCGGAGTTCGCGATCCCGCGCCTCTTCGACAAGAACATCGACGAATGAGAAATCGAAGTGCCCTTCACGCGGTTCCACCTGCTCCCAGGCAATGGGGATGACGAGGGTGTTCGCCCGCATCTTTTCGACGGCCGGCCATACCTTTGGCAGCATCGCCGGGTAGTTGGAAGAATTGTTCGTCTGCGCGCCCAGGATGAGGAACGGCGCCCCGTCGACCATCAGTGCAAAACGCCCGTCACGTTCCACGATCTCGGGAACAGGTGCGGCCTGTCCATTTGCCATCCTTGTGCAGGCGAGGATTACGAGGACGGGAATGAGCCAGGTGAGTCTTGCTTTCATAGATATATCACAGGTGCACCTGCTCCCGCGGCTCGCACAACGCTGGCGCGGCCCAGTGTAGCAGGCAATATCGGACTCACCCGCATGGCGGGCTCCTGCAAGGTACCGCAAGAGGACCCAGGTCAGTGCCAATTCATGCTGATACGCGCGATATAGGTCGTATCGTTGACATAGGAGCTTTCGTGGTCGCCCGCTGCATTCTGGTCCGCGATCAAAACAGTCTCCGAATTACCGAGGTTGATTGCCTGCAGGCTCAAGCTCAGGTTGTCGTTGATGCGATACTCCAGCGAAGCGTCCAGTTGCCCGTAATCGTCGTTGTATACCGGCAGCCTCCAGATGCCGTTGGTGTCACCATTGAAGCCGTTCTGTCCGACGCCCATCAGGAACTTGCTGCGCCAGTTGTAGGCCAGCCGGCCGGAGAACTGTCCGAGTTCATAGATTGCCGTGAAGTTATAGGCATTCCGGGAGACGCCAATAAACGGCAATGCGCCGTACAACGAGAAGTCCGTATCGAATGGCTGCGAGATATCCGCCAGTTCCATGTCGCTGTCGACGTAAGTGTAGGTGGCATCGACACCGAGTCCATTGAACGGGTAAGGAAGCCCGTCGAAGAACTTCTTCACGCCAACCTCGACACCCGTGATCGTTCCGTCGCCGTTGTTGGTTGGCTGGGCGACCAGGTAAGTAAACCCGCCGTACTCCTCGAGCGTAAAACTGCGGCTGATCAGGTCGGAGACGTCCTTGTAGAAGGCGTTGATGTGCGCCATGCCGCCGGTGTCGCTGAAGTACCATTCCAGGGAAAGGTCAAGCTGATCCGCAACGACGGGCTCCAGGCGCGGGTTGTCGTACAGGTCGGCGGTCAAAAGGAAGTCGTCGAGCGTCGGTGCATCATCGAGGGTGACGCCGGCGGGCAGACTTGCGCCAAGGATCCGGTAGGATTGCAGGTCGCCAAACGGGGGGCGGGAGATCGCACGGGATGCCGCAAAACGCAACACCAGGTCCTCTCGTAAGCTCAATCGCAGGTTCAGGCTCGGCAGCACGTTTGTGTAACTGTTCTTGGCCACGATCGCCTCCGGGTCGCGGTAGAAACCCATATTGCCATCGATATCGGTGACCGTGTTCGGATAGACGACCGAGCCGCTGGTCGACATCTCGGTCCGGACGACGCGTACGCCCAAGTTGCCGCTCAGCGGAAACCTGATGTCGTCCCAGCCGAAGTAGCTCATGGCATAGACGGCTCGCGTCTTCTCGTCCTGCAGGTTACTGAACTCGTCGGCATTGATGTCACGCAGCGCACGGGCTCCGTAACAGCACCAGTAATTGCCTGAGTCGGCAGCCTGCTGGTGCAAATCGAGGAACGTCTGCGGATAACCCTCCGCGAGCATGGCGGCCGGGGACATGAACACTCCCGGATGGGTGCCGTCGCCGCGATAGAAATCGTCCAGCTCGTTGAGGGCCAGGTTGCCCGGGTCGGCCTGTGGCATGGGCGCGTTGCCGTCGATCGCCCAGCCCCGCATCCATTGCTGGTAAATGGGCTGCCAGTCGTAGCCCGTGTCATGGTTTTCGGACGTGGTATCGCTGAAGCGCACGCCGAAGCGGAATGACTGCAATACCGGCCGGTCCATCTCGTATTCCGCATCGATGCGCAGCGCCGTGGTGTCTGCATCGTTGTCCGTGCGATTGTCCATGGTGAAGGCCATGTAGTAATTCGCGGGATCGCCGAGATGCGCAGGGTTCGTCTGCATCTCCGGACGGCCTCCCGTCAGGTCCACGTCGAGGTAGTCCAGTTCGACTCCCGTTGCGACCGTGGAATCGAGGCTGCGGGTCTTCGCCATCACGTGCTGGACGTCGAAGTTGAGCAGCCAGCGCTCCGACGCCTGCCACCCCAGGTTGTAGGAGATGTCTGTCGTTTCCGACTCACGGTCCTGGAAACGCGCTGCCGCACCCATCGGGATTCCGCCGGTCACCGAATCCAGCCTTCCCTGCAGGAACACGTTGTTCGCATCGTAGGTGAACTCGGTGCCGGCCGCGGGGATGATGTCGTAGGGCCAGTTGTCTACAAAGATGGAGTCCTCATCCCAACGCTCTTCATACTGGCTGTTGAACACCTGGAAGTTCATGTCCACCGTATCGTTCACCTGCCACTGCACCACGCCATACGCACCCTGCCGTTCCCGGTCGAACTCATAGGAGCGCCAGTCGGCGCCGCGGGGCACGTACACCCTTTCCCCGGGAAGCAGGTCATCGCGGGGGAAGAAGGCGCGGGAGTAGACGCCATCGGTGCGCGTGGCCGCCTCCGAATACGCGAAGTCGAGCAGTATCCCGATCTCGCCGTCACCGGCCTTCCAGCGGTTGCTGAACAGAACCGACGCAGAGGGGCTTATTTCTTCGACGAAGTCACCGTAGTTGCCTTCGGTCGTGACGGCGAGCTGCATGCCGTCATAGTCGAAAGGTCTCTTGGTTCTAAGGTCGACCGTACCGCCCAGACCGCCTTCGATCATGTTGGCGCTCTGGTTCTTGTATACGTCGACGCGCTGCAGGAGTTCCGGCGGGACGTCCTGGAAGCTGAGCGCCCGTCCGCCGTCGGCGGTGAAGCTGTCACGGCCGTTCAATTCGCTGCGGACCATCGTCAAGCCACGCACCATTACGCCGGAACCCTCCGCGGAAAAATGCTCCGGATCGTTGAGTTCCTTGAAGCGGGTAATGGAGACGCCGGGTATGCGTTGCAGCGCTTCCGTCACACTCCGATCCGGCAACTTCCCTATGTCCGTCGCAACGATGGAGTCGACGATCTGGTCCGCATCCCGCTTGATGGCCTGCGCGGACATGATGCTGCGCCTCTGGGCCGTGACGACAATCTCTTCTACGTCGCGTGAAGTTTGCTGATCGTCGTCATCAACAGCCTGTGCCTGCGCCGGCACAACGAGCACCAATCCCCAGGAGGCAACCAGCGTTACGCTCAAAACGAACTGGACCAATCGCGCGGCCGGCTTCTCTGCGAGAGCCGTGTTCTGACTATTCATGGCTTACTCCTGACTCTTGATCGCAAACTAAAACCTTCAAAGTGTCGAAATCCGCAAACTGGTTCCGGGGCGCAGGTGGAACTCGACCAGCCCATCCTTCGCTTTCCGCCCAATGGACGTGCCGGCTCCCTCGCCGGTGAACGACAGTTCCTCATGTGTGATCCCCGCGCGAACTTGCGCGGTGACCTCGCGTGCGGCATGCAGCGAGGCTTCAAGCAACCTTCCGTCCTGCCATGAGATATCGACCTCGATGCCACCACGAGCGCGCAGCCCTTTTACGGACCCGTCGGGCCAGGCATCAGGCAAGGCAGGCAGGAGATGCACTTCGCCGGCATGTGACTGCAGCAGCATTTCCGCTACGCCGGCGGTCGCACCAAAATTCCCGTCGACCTGGAACGGTGGGTGCGTGCTCCAGAGGTTCGGCAAGGAGCTCTCCTTCAGTTGGTGCGCGAGAATCCTGTGGGCGCGATTGCCAT
>DATGQI010000118.1:0-4299 GCA_035304285.1 Woeseiaceae bacterium | reverse complement strand
ACGACCTGAAGATCGGTTACTTCGCGCAGCACCAGGTTGAGCAACTGGATCCGGAACGTTCGCCGCTGGAACATTTTTTCGAGATCGAGCCGACGGCGCGCGAGATGGATCTCAGGAATTATCTTGGCGGCTTCGGCTTTTCCAGCGATACGGTGTTTATGAACACCGGCCCGTTTTCAGGCGGCGAGAAGTCACGTCTCGCGCTGGCATTGCTGGTGTATCGCCGTCCAAACCTGTTGCTACTGGACGAACCCACGAACCACCTGGATCTCGAGATGCGGCAGGCGCTGAGCGTCGCCCTGCAGGAATTTCCCGGTGCGATGATGATCGTCTCCCACGACCGGCACCTGCTGAGGGTGTCGACGGACCAGCTCGTCCTGGTGCACGCCGGTTTGGTGGACGAGTTCGACGGCAGCCTCGATGATTATCCGGCCTGGCTCGCGGCACGGAACCGTGCTGGTGCCAGGCCTGCCGGTAACCTCGACACGCGCGGCGGGTCTACCGGCACCGAGAGTCTTCAGGAGCGTAAGGACCGCAAGCGTCGCGAGGCCGCGGAGAGGCAATCTTTCGCGCGCTTCAATCGCCGGATCGAGAAAGCCGAAGCAGCGCTTGCGGAAGCGCACGGCCGGCAAAAGAGGCTGGAAGAGCGCCTCGCCGACTCCACACTTTATGATCCGGAGAACAAGGAGAAGCTGGGCGCAGTTCTTGCGGAGCAGGCGGACAATAACTGGGCGCTGGCAAAAGCGGAGGCAGAGTGGCTGGAGGCTACCGAAGCGCTTGAACGGGCACAGGCGCCCGGGCAAAAGAGGGTGACGCCGTGACGCCAGACTGGCCCGTAGGAGCCCACGCCGAAAGGAACCGGAACGATATCAAATCCGGCTTGCCTTCCAGACTGCGAATGCGGGCGAATCTTTAAGCTTATAGCTGGCGCAGCGCCTGCGCGACCGGCATGCGCGCCGCACGAATTGCAGGGAACAACCCGCCGATTACTCCGATAATCAAAGCGGCGACTATGCCCTGCAGCAACAGGTCACCCGTGACGGCGAAATCGAACACTACCTGGCTGAAGCTCGCGCCATTCAGGGTGGAGACGCGGAAACCGTTGAAGACCAGGTAAGCAACGGCGCCACCGATCAACCCGCCCGCAGCCGCCAGCAGTGTGGACTCCACGATCGTCGAGATCATGACCGGGAAAGGTCCAAAGCCGAGCGCGCGCAGCGTAGCGATTTCCCTGCCGCGTGCAGAGACCGACGAGTACATGGAGTTCAATGCCCCGAACACGGCACCGATTGCCATCAAAAAGGTGAGCGGATAACCGATCAGGCGTATGAACCTGCTCAGTCCTTCCGCCTGCGTTGAGTAATAGGTTCGCTCGCTCATGACATCCGGATCGATTCGAGGGTCGTTCTCGAGAAAGGACTTGAGTTCGTCGAGTGCTGCTTCATCAGCAAGCTTCACGCGCATCGACTGGTAGCTGTTGCCGCGCCGATAGGCATCCTGGAGGACACGTACGTCCGTCCACAACTCGGACTCCGACACGCTGCCGCCTGCAGAGAACGCGCCGACCACTGTCCATTCCGTCTGTCCAAAACGGACGGTAGAGCCGACGTCAAGTCCGACGAATTCGTACTGCGCCGCGCGTCCGACCACAAATTCATTCCTGCCGGGCTCGAACATTCGGCCTTCGACAATCTCCACGTTGTTACGCACTTCAAACGCAGCCTGTTGCACACCGCGAAGCGGTACATTCGCATCCTCGTTCGTGTCCTTCTTCGGGATGTCGACGATGACATAAAGCTCGGCCGATGACAGCGGCGTGTCTCCATCCCGGAGCACGCCCGGCGCGTTGGCGACGATGAGAGTCTGCTCGTGGGATAGTCCGCTGTTCATCTCGGAAGTCGCGCCGCTCCGCATGATGATGGCCGTGTCCTCCGCCCCTGCGGAAATCATCGTTCTCTCGAACCCTTTTGCCATGGACAGCACGGCCGCGAACACCAGCACCACTGCGGCAACTCCGACGACCGCAACGAGCGATGCGCCGAGGCGCTGTGGCAGGTTACGAATGTTGAGCCAGCTTACGGCGAACACCTGCTTTATGCTGCGCATAACAAGTTAACCCCTGGCGAGCGCGTCGACAATCGACAGGCGCATGGCCTTGAGAGCCGGGAAAATGCCGGCAACGATGCCGGCGGCGGCCATCATCAGGACCGCCAGGATGATGGCCTGCGGTGACAGGTATATGCCAGGCAGGAAAGCGCCGAGGGGAGACCGGGCAAGCCCCTGCACCAGCATCCACCCGATGCCAACACCCAGCAGGCCGCCCATCAGCATGATCAATATCGATTCCGAGAGAACGATTCCGAGGACGGACTTGTCGGTGAAGCCAAGCGTCTTCAGAACGGCGAGTTCGGAGATGCGCTCGCGTACCGATTGCGCCATAGTGTTCCCCGAAACCAGCAGCAGCGTGAAGAACACGGCACCCAGTATCAAAGTGACGATGAGGGCGATGTTGCCGAATTGTTTCGAGAACGATTCGACGAAAGCCTGTTCCGTGCTGGTTTCGGTTTCGTTAGGTGAGTTTGCGAACTGCTCGTCCACGGCATTTGCCACTTCCACCGGATTCGCGCCGCCGGCGATTCGCAGCACGTACCAGCCTACCGTTCCCTTGCCGAAAGCACGCGCCTCTTCGAAATAGTCGTGGTGGAACAGCATGTACCCGGTGCTGCCGCGGGGATCGTCCGTGGTGAAAATACCCTCCACTTCGAACTCCCAGGTGCGGCCGCCATCGGTCTTCGTCCAGATCGTTGCCTGCAGCGGCACCCGATCGCCGATCTTCCACCCGTACTGCGCCGCGACTTCTTCGCCAACCACCATGCCGATTCTGTTGTTCGTCCATGCCTCCAGTTGCTCGGACGGCATTTTCAGTTCAGGGTACATCGCGAAGTATCCAGCCGGATCGACCGGGAACTGCGGCAGTTGGTTGCTCGGGTCCTGGTAGTAGCCGCCGAACCAGGAGGCATAGGTGACGGATTCCACGCCCGGGGTGGCGGCAATCTTGTTCTGGTAACTGATGGGCAGCGGATTGATCAGCGATACCTTGTCGATAACGACGAGACGTTCGGCATCGGCGATGTCGGCTCCGCTCTTGAACGCATAGCCGATCGAGTTCAGCAACGCATAAAGCAGGAACGCCACCAGCACCGAGAGGATCGTGAGCGTCGTGCGCACCTTCTTGCGCCAGGCATTCTTCCAGATGAAGCCGAAGAATTTCATGCCGCAACTCTTGACTCGAGCTTGCCCTTGTCGACGTGAAGGGTGCGGCTGGCGTATTCCGCCGCCTGGGCGTCGTGAGTCACCATCACGATGGTCTTGCCGTGATCACGATTGAGGATCTGCAACAACTTCAGGATTTCGTCCGCTGTTTCGCGGTCGAGGTCGCCGGTCGGCTCGTCGCAAAGGAGGAGAGTGGGGTCAGAAACGATTGCCCGGGCGATTGCCACTCGCTGTTCCTGGCCGCCGGACATTTCCCGCGGGTAATGCTTGGCCCGGTCTGAAAGTCCCACGATAGAAAGCGCGATGTCGGCACGCCTGGTCCGTTCCGCGCCGCCCATGTTCGTCAGCAATAACGGAAGCTCGACGTTTTTCCGGGCTGTCAGAACCGGCAGCAAGTTGTAGAACTGGAAGATGAAGCCGACGTTTGTGGACCGCCAGCGCGACAACTGGCTATTGGACATCGATGAGAGCTCCGCCCCGCCCACCGTCACCGTTCCGCCGGTCGGCTTGTCGAGGCCGCCCAGGAGATTCAACAGCGTGGTCTTGCCGGAACCGGACGGCCCCATCAGCGCGAGGAAGTCTCCTTGAGGGATCTGCAGGTCGAGTTCGTGCAAAACCTCGACACGCTCCTTCCCCTTTCGATACACGCGGCTGACGCCTTTCAATTCGGCCAGTACGTCCATATTCGCTCCGCTCTTCGCAGGTTCTAATCCGTTCTTATTGCATGTCCGGCCTGCAGCGGCCGGGGAGACGAACGCACGATTGTATCCCCCACGGCCAGACCCTCAAGTACCAGCACCCGGTCGCGCCCGCGTGCCCCACCCGTGCGGACCGGACGGCGTTCCACCGTATCATTGCTGATGCGCCAGACGAAATCCCCGCTCGAATCCGATTGCAACGCCTCGCTCGAGACCATGACGCCCTGCAATTCCTGTTCGGTGGCGGCCGGCGCCTCGACTCCCAAAAAGGCAACCTTCGCGCCCATGTCGCGCAGGATGCGCTGGTCGCGTTCGAGAAAACCGATCC
>DATGQI010000117.1:0-20522 GCA_035304285.1 Woeseiaceae bacterium | reverse complement strand
ACCGGCGAGTTCTTCGCTGGTAACCCGCGCTGCGACCATGAGGCCCATCGCGATCAGGCTGATGGCGCCGATGACGGTGACCAGGATGAGCGCCGGGTAGCTGCCGTCCATGCGGGTTTCCAAAAACCAGCTGGTACCTGCATACACGAAGGCCGTGATGAGGATAATCAGCATGAGCCGCGACGCCACCTGGGCGACCACGAATTCGGCAGCGCGCAGCGGGGTTGCCCGCAGGCGCTTCAGGAAACCGTTCTTGCGGTAGCGGACCACCACGTATCCGACGCCGAACAGACAGCTGAACATCATGTTCATGCCGAGTATGCCGGGAAGAACCCAGTCGATGTAGCGCACCGCCTCGCCACGGATCTGCTCCTTTTCTATGTTGCCGCCGCCGGTGGACTGCAACAATGCGAACTCGACGAAGTATCCGTTCGATGATTCCGGGTTGACCCAGTAGCGGGTCGATTCGTCGAAACTCACCAGCAAATCGAGCTGATGCCGCGCAACCTTCGACATCGCATCATCGAAGTCCTGCACCGCTACGAACTGGATATAACGAGTCTCCAGGAAAGGATGCGTAGACGGGTCCACCTCCTCCTCGCCTTGTAATACGCCGACCGTGTAGGCAGACGGCGTGCCGCCGCTGAAGATGAACGAGAGCCCGAACATCAACGCGACCGGAAGGATGATGTTCCAGCTGAGCGAGCTGCGGTCGCGCACGAACTCCAGGTTGCGCGCGCGGAAGATGGCGTAGATACGTTTCAACATGTGCCTTTTCCAGGCTATGTGCGCAAGGAATGGCCGGTAAGGTCGAGGAACAGGTCCTCGAGATTCGGCTGCCGTATCTTGAGTCGGTTCAGGCCAGTGACGTGGGAGGCCAATTCCTTCAGTGTTGCATTCACGTCTTTCGTCGAAATTTCGATGAGGCCCCTGGTCTCCAGTACGCGATGTTCGATGCTGTCGAGATTCCCGCTTATGTCGTCAAGCGGTAACTCGATCACCACGTCACCATACTGGCGCGCGAGCAGTACGTCCGGGTTCCCCTGCGCGATGATGCGTCCGGCGTCCATGATCGCGATCTCATCGCAAAGCACGTGAGCCTCGTCCATGTAGTGTGTCGTGAGAACCAGTGTCGTGCCCTCCGCCCTGATGCGCTTCACCAGTTCCCAGAAGTTTCGCCTGGCCTGCGGATCGAGCCCCGTCGTCGGCTCATCGAGGAAGACCAGCCGCGGGCGGTTCACGAGCGCAACGGCGAGCAGCAAGCGCTGGCGCTGGCCTCCGGAGAGCTTGCGATTGTCGCGGTCCAGCAGGTCACGAAGCGAACATGCCTCGACGACGCGATCGACGTCCGCCTTGCGGTCGTAAAGGCTGTGGAAAAGTTCTATGGTCTCGCGGACGGTGAGGAAATCCTGCAACGCGGTGTTCTGGAACTGTATGCCCGCTTCCTCGCGAAAGCGGCGGCCGGTGGGCTCTCCGAAGTAGAGGACTTCTCCTGAATCGGGCGGCGTAACGCCCTCGATCATCTCCACTGTCGTGGTCTTGCCGGCGCCGTTGGGTCCGAGGAGACCGAAGCAGCTTCCTTCCCGCACGGAAAAACTGACATGATCGACGGCGAGCACGCCGGGATACTGCTTGACGAGGTTTCTGGCCTCGAGCACGGTGCGCATAGGGTACGTTTATCAGGCTGAAAGGCGCATAGGTTACCTCTGGCCGCGGGAAGCGCATAGCCACGCCCGGCCCGGTTTTTAAACCTTTTGCGCCCGGTTGGCGTCAAACTGTCACAAAGGCGGTCTCGGCGCCCCCTCAAGAACGCGCGGACAAAGCTGAAACAGAAGGATCAACGACATGGATACCAGACGAACCGTAGCTTCCATCTTCGCCGGCGCAGCTGCGCTCATGCTGTTTCTGCCGGCGCACGCCTTCAACTTCAACAAGAGCATCAACGTAGAGGCCGGCAGTGAAAGCGACGGCCATTCGACGTTGAACGGCAGCATAACTGTGGGCGACAGCGCCATCGTCAATGGCAGCCTCGAGACCGTCAACGGCAGGATCAGCATCGATGACAATGCAGAAGTCGAAGATGCCGAGACCGTCAACGGTAGCATCCGGCTCGGCGCGGGGGTGAATGCGGGCGACATCAGCAGCGTCAACGGCACCATCAGCATAGGCGAAGGCTCTACGATCGATGGCGAGCTGAGCGTCGTGAACGGCAAGATCAGCCTCGCAATGGACGTGTCGGTGACGGACGACGTCAGCAACGTGAATGGGGAGATCGATCTGAGCGGCGCGGGCATCGGCGGGGACCTCACCACCGTGAACGGCGACATCACGCTGTCCAATGCCAGCACCGTACAGGGCGACCTCGTCGTCGAGAGGCCGAATGGCGGTAGCTGGCGTGACCGCGACCGCCGGCCGAGGATCATCATCGGCCCGGGATCACGGGTGCTTGGGGAGATCCGGCTGGAGCGTGAAGTGGAGCTCTACATCAGCGATTCGGCCGAGGTCGGCGGCGTCAGCGGCGTCATGAGCATGGACGACGCCGAGCGCTTCAGCGGCGAGCGTCCGTGATGTAAGCGTCTGATCTAAAATAAGAAAAAGAGTGCCCCGCGGTATCAGCAGAGGTTCGGGATTTCCGGCTAGAATAGCCCGGTGCCATCCACCAATCGTCAACTGACGCTGTTTCCCGAAGCCCCCAAACCCGGCCAGGTACCGGGCTTTTCGGTGCGGAAGAGCGCGCGCGCGAAGCGATTGACCATAAAGGTATTCCCCGGCGGGCGGGTCGAGGTCGTGGTGCCGCGAAGGACACGCGCCGCCGATGTCGAAGCCTTCGTGCGCGACAACGCAGAATGGATTCGCGATGCGCGGGAATCGTTCGCAGTGGACCACCCAAGCGAAGCGTTCGTATTGCCGGAGACAATCCGGTTGCGGGCTGTGGGAAGGAAGCTGGCCGTGCGCTACCGGCCGGTCGCCGGTGCGTCTTCCGTTCGCTACTCGGTCAGCACGACACGCATCCTCCTCAGCGGACGTGTGGACGACGAGCAGCTATGCGTGGCGACACTGCGGCGTTGCCTTGCTGCGATAGCCAAAGAGGAACTGGAACCGCGCCTGCGTTCCATGTCGCTGTTGATGAACACGCCCTACAAGAGGTGCCAGATCCGCGCCCAGCGAACCTGCTGGGGCAGTCGCAGCAGTTCGGGCACCATAAGCTTAAACCTGTGCCTGCTGTTTCTCGAACCACCGGTCGTACGTTACCTGATGATCCACGAACTGTGCCACGGCCGGCACATGAATCACTCCAGGCGCTTCTGGAGCCTGGTCGGACAGTTCGAGCCCGATTATGAACGCCTGGATAAAAGCCTCACCGAAAGCTGGCGGCGCGTGCCCGGCTGGCTGGGCATCTACTAACCCTGGTCCAGGAGTTCCCGCAGGTTGATCACGGCCGCATTGGCGCGGGCCAGGTAATTGGCCATCACCAGCGAGTGGTTGGCGAACAGGCCGAAGCCGCCACCATTGAGTACCACGGGCGAGCGTAGTGGTTGCAGGCTTGCTTCCAGTTCGCGAATGATCTGCCGGACGCTCACAGCGGCGTTCTTGTCCGCAAGCACGTCTGCGAAATCGAATTCTGCTGCGCGGAAGAAGTGCACCAGCGCCCACGAAGTGCCGCGGGCTTCGAAAAAGACGTCGTCGATCTCCAGCCACGACGTACGAACCTGGACACTGTCGGCAAGTTCGGAGGTAGACGCGGCAGATCGCTCTCCCGCGAGATCCGTATTGATCACTGTTTCGGCGACGCTGTCGCCGAGACGGCGTGTCAGGCTGCCAAGCCGCTTTTCGACTTGTGCAAGCCACTCCCTCAGGTTGTCCGCGCGCGCGTAGAACTGCGCGTCCGACCCGCCGAGGCCGGAAAGCCTGTCGCGATAACGTGCGAAGCCGGTGATTGCGTCCCGGTACTCGGATTCGGTAGCGGGGAAGATCCATGAATCGTTATCAATGGAAAACTTCGGCTCGGCGATTGCAATGTTTGGGTCTTCCTTCGACTGCGACTGGCTGCGGCTGTAGTCGTTGCGGATCACACGCGACAGATCCCGCACCTGCTGCAGTACGCCGAATTCCCAGTTGGGAATGTTGTCCAGGAACACGCCTGGCGGCATGATGTCGTTGCTGAGGTAGCCGCCGGGCTTGTCCAGCATCGTCTCGGCGACCCTGACGAGAGTGTCCACGGTGGCATAGCCGACGACAGTGCGTTCGTTGTCGGGCTTTTCATTGACCCAGAAGATGTCAGGTTCGCCGGACCAGTAAACACCCAGGCCGATCAGGAGCACCAACAAGGCCGCGACCGCGCCGAGCAGCGCCTTCATCCACGCCGGTTTGTCCGCCAGCAGGCCACGGTTACCCGTGGCTGCCGGCCCATTGTTGCTGCCATTCTTCCGGCGCCCGAACATCATCGGAAGAACCCGAGCCCTGGCACCGCGATCCTGTTGCTCGTCATGCCGCCTGCGCGCGTGTCGCCAACTGCCGCAACATGTAATGCAGGATCCCGCCGTGCTCGAAGTAATCACGCTCCTTGGGCGTATCGATACGCACCCGTGCCTCGAACTGAACCCTTGCTCCATCGGGCCGGGTGGCGGTGACCATGACGGTTCTCGCGTTGCTGTCGCGGAGTCCTTCGATGTCGAAGGTTTCCTTGCCGGTCAAACCAAGGCTGGTGGCATTCTCCCCGTTCATAAACTGCAGCGGCAAGACCCCCATGCCAATCAGGTTCGATCGGTGGATGCGCTCATAGCTGACGGCGATAACGGCTTTCACGCCGAGCAGCAACGTGCCTTTGGCGGCCCAGTCTCTCGACGAGCCCGAACCGTATTCGGCGCCGGCGATGACTACCAGTGGAGTTCCCTCCTGCTGGTATCTCAGTGAGGCGTCGTAGATGGACATCTTTTCGTCGCTCGGCTGATGCCGGGTCCAGCTGCCCTCGGTACCGGGCGCGAGCTGGTTTCGCAAGCGGATGTTGGCGAAAGTCCCGCGCATCATCACTTCGTGGTTGCCGCGCCTGGAGCCGTACGAGTTGAAGTCCGGCGGCTCTACGCCCATCTCGCGCAGGTATTTTGCAGCCGGACTGTCGGGGGAAATGCTTCCCGCGGGCGATATGTGGTCAGTGGTTACCGAGTCGCCGAGTAGCGCCAGCACACGTGCGCCCCGGATGTCCTCAAGCGGCTGCGTATCGAGTGTCATATCCTCGAAGTAGGGCGGGTTCTTGACGTATGTCGAGTCCGGGTCCCAGCTGTAGATCTCACCCGATGGTACGTCGAGGCTGTTCCAGTTCCTGTCGCCGGCGAACACGCTGCCGTAACTCGATTTAAACATCCGGGAGTTGACGTTCTGCGAAATGAAGTCCTGGATTTCCTTCTGTGACGGCCAGATATCCCGGAGGAAAACAGGCTGCCCGCTGGAGTCGTTGCCAAGCGGGTCCGTCAACAGGTTCAGGTGCATCGTGCCGGCGAGTGCGTAAGCGACAACCAGGGGCGGTGAGGCCAGGAAGTTCATCTGCACCATCGGGTGGATGCGGCCTTCGAAATTCCGGTTGCCGGAAAGCACCGCACAGCCGACGATATTATTTTTTACAACCGCCTCCGCAATCTCGGGCTTCAGTGGACCGGAGTTGCCGATGCAGGTCGTACAGCCGTAGCCGACGGTATAAAAACCCAGGGCGGCGAGATCGTCGAGAAGATCCGCCTTCTCCAGGTAGTCGGTGACGACTTTCGATCCGGGCGCGAGGCTGGTCTTCACCCACGGCTTCGTCTTCAGGCCGCGGGCATGGGCGTTTCGCGCCAGCAATCCCGAACCGATCATGACGGCGGGATTCGACGTGTTCGTGCAACTGGTAATGGCCGCGATCAGGACGGCGCCGTCGCTGATCTCGGCTGTCTCACCGTCGAGCTTGAGCGTTGCCGTGCCGCCGGACGGCCGGTTCTCCGTCTGGATTGCGAGGTGCTCGCGAAAACGCTCGTCAGCCTCGCTGAGCAGAATCCGGTCCTGCGGGCGCTTGGGCCCGGCGATGCTTGGCTCCACGCTGCCAAGGTCCAGTTCCAGCAGGTCGCTGTACTCCGCAGGCTCTGCACCCTCGTGGCGCCAGATGCCCTGTTCCTTCGCGTATGCCTCGATCAGGCTGATTTGCGCGGGTTCGCGTCCCGTGAGCTCGAGATAGCGAATGGTTTCGCCGTCGATCGGGAAGATCGCGCAGGTGCTGCCGAACTCCGGAGACATGTTGCCAAGGGTGGCCCGATCCGCAAGTGGCAGATCCGCGAGCCCGTCGCCGAAAAATTCGACGAACTTGCCGACGGCACCTTTCCGGCGCAGCATTTCCGTCACGGTAAGCACGAGGTCGGTAGCGGTAGTGCCCTCCCGCAGAGCGCCGCTCAGCTTGAAGCCGAGAACCTGCGGTATCAGCATCGTGATCGGCTGGCCCAGC
The DNA here is from genome assembly GCA_035304285.1 of Woeseiaceae bacterium. Taxonomy (GTDB): domain Bacteria; phylum Pseudomonadota; class Gammaproteobacteria; order Steroidobacterales; family Woeseiaceae; genus IDS-8. The sequence continues at coordinate 14,056 of DATGQI010000117.1, read as the reverse complement.
ATCGCGGCTTCGGCCTCGATGCCGCCAACACCCCAGCCCAGTATCCCAAGCCCGTTAATCATGGTGGTGTGAGAGTCCGTGCCCACCAGCGTATCGGGATAAGCGGAACGCGTGCCGTTCTTCGACACGTCGAATACGACCCTGCCAAGGTATTCAAGGTTGACCTGGTGCACGATCCCGGTGTTCGGCGGCACGACCCTGAAGTTCTCGAACGCTTCCTGGCCCCAGCGGAGGAAGGTGTAGCGTTCCTTGTTGCGCTTGAACTCGATCTTGTTGTTCAGGTCGAGAGAATCTGCCGCGCCGTAGCGGTCGACCTGCACGGAGTGGTCAATGACCAGTTCCGCGGGTGACAGGGGGTTGATACTGTCTGCGGTGCCGCCGAGCTTCACCACGGCATCGCGCATCGCCGCCAGGTCCACTACTGCCGGTACTCCGGTGAAGTCCTGCAGGATCACGCGCGCGGGGGTGAACGAGATTTCGGTATCCGGCTCCGCCTTCGGGTTCCAGTTCGCCAGCGCGAGGATATCTTCGCGAGTGACGTCGCGGCCGTCCTCGTGGCGCAGCAGGTTTTCCAGCAGGATCTTGAGCGAGTAGGGCAGCCGGCTTGCATGACCCTCCTTGACGGCATCCAGCCGGAAGATCTCGTACTGAGTGCCGTCAACGTCAAGCATTGAACGAGCGCCGAAGCTGTCCTTCATAGCGTATCTCCGGGAACTGTTGGTTATTGTCGAGCCGCCGTGGTCCGTATCATTCGTGAACGCTTGAGGCTGGTCGTAAGGCGGAGCCTCTGTGCCGTTCACGGGTCAGCGGGTGAGCGAACCTTTTGTAACCTAAGGCGGCGCGGGCCGGCATTATAACGAATAAGGCCACCTAAATCGCGGCCTCCAGGGCGCGCCGCTGGTACCCCGCGTGCGAAAGCACGCGATCGATCACGGCGCCTCCCAGGCAGCGGTCATTTTCGTAGAACACGACGAACTGACCCGGGGCGGCGGCGCGTTGCGGCTCGTCGAAAGACACCAGCAATCCCGCATCGCCGGCACCCTTGATACTGCATGCCTGGTCCTGTTGCCGATATCGGATCTTGGCGAGGCAGGACATGCGCTTTCCGTGCAGCAGCGGTTCCGGGACCGCGCCGATCCAGCTTACCTCGGTCGCCACGAGCTCGTTGCTGTACAGCAGGGGATGTTCACCCTGCACCACAACCAGCGCGTTGGCGTCGAGATCCTTGGCAGCGACATACCAGGGTGCGTCATCGCCATCCCTGCGGCCGCCGATACCGAGCCCCTGCCGCTGCCCCAGCGTGTAATACATGAGCCCGCCGTGCTCCCCAAGCGTCCGGCCCTCCGGTGTTCGGATGGGCCCGGGCCGCGCCGGGAGATACTGCGCCAGGAACTCGCGGAACGGGCGCTCCCCGATGAAACAGATGCCGGTGCTGTCTTTCTTGTTGAAGACGTCCAGTCCGCGATCGCGGGCGATGTCACGTACTTCGGCTTTCGTAAGCTCTCCCAGCGGGAACAGCGTCTCGGCAAGGGCCTCTTCCTTGACGGCGTGCAGGAAATAGCTCTGGTCCTTGTTCGTGTCGAGGGCCTTCCACAGCTGAACCCCCGAATTGTCCCGGCTACTGTCCCGATAGATCCGGGCGTAGTGCCCGGTAGCCAGCCATTCGGCGCCGAGGCGTTTTGCGTGGGTGCGAAAGACGCCGAACTTGATCTCGCGATTGCACAGCACGTCCGGGTTTGGCGTGCGGCCGGCGCGGTATTCGTGGAGGAAATACTCGAAGACGCGCTCGCGGTACTGGCGCGCGAAGTTTACGTGATGCAGTGGAATCTTGAGTTCGTCGCAGACGCGCCTCGCGTCCTGCAGGTCGGCAGCTGCCGTGCAGTAGGCGTCGTCGTCTTCCCAGTTCGTCATGTGCAGCGCATGGACGTCCGCTCCCGCGTCCTTGAGCAGCAGAGCCGCCACGGCGGAATCGACGCCACCGGAAAGCCCGATTACCACGCGACGCCCTCGCAGGTCAGGCCACGTCCGCCGGGACAGATGGAAGTTGGTGTGGAACATTCAGCCGGATTTTATCATCCGGGGAGAAAGGCAGGCCTTTGTCGCTAGACGAGCGATGCGCTGGCGATGACGCGCTCTACGTTGTGCTGCACCGGCAGGAGGCCATCCAGAAGCGACCCTGGCTTTCGCCGCCCCGCCAGGTAGTCTTCGATGCAGCGCGTGACCACCGGGGACCGAAGCATCTTTCTGCGCCGGTTCAGATCATCCAGGGTGAACCAGTGCACAGCATAGATGCCATCGTCCAGGGCGAGGGCAGGGTCTTCCCCGAGAAACTGCGCCACGTAAACGATGCGCAGGAACTGCTGGCGGGTCTGGGGCTGAATCCAGAGGTAGACGTTGAGCAGGCTCTCAACCTCGACGATACAGCGGGTTTCTTCCAGGGTCTCGCGAACGACCGCCTGTTCCGGCGACTCCCCTGCCTCGATATGACCGCCGGGCTGTGTCACGACAACCACTCCCGATGCCCGTTCCTCGACAACCAGGTAGCGGCCGTCTTTCTGAACAACGGCGGATACGGTGAGGTCGGTGGGCAACACTTGCTTGGGAAGGACTTCAGATGCCGAGCTGGCGGAATTCCGTTTCTACTTCGCTTGCGACCCAGATTTCATCGAACATCTTGCTGTATACCTTCGCGACACCCGGTTCATACGTGTCCGCGATGCCTTCCCAGCGGCTCGCCTGGAGGCGATAGACGAGGGCAACTTCGTCAGCTATGCAAAAGGACTCGGCATGCGTGCGGAGATCCTCGCGCACGTGGCGGAATTCGATGTAGGTATTGAGGCGCCGCCCGAGGTGAACGAAGTTGTTACCGTTTTTTACGGCGCGCGAAGGATCCGCTATGAGTACTCGAACCCTGGCGTAACCCTGGGACAGGACGAGGCGTTTTACGACTTCGAGGAAATCCGGGTCGTCATAGATCCCGGGCTCGAGGTCGTGCGTGAAAATGGAGATGCGGCGGGTGGCCTCGGCAGCAACGTCAATGACGGCCTGCCGCATTTCTTCCTGCGTAGAAATGACCCAGCGCCTGCCCTTTTTGCGAGCTTGTTCCATTATTTCCCGTTGTTCATCATGGTTTCAAAAAAAAGCACTGCCGTCTGTCATTCAAATCGTGTCGTCGTTGCGCCGTAAAGGCGGGCAGGTTAGCAGAAACGGTAGTGCATCGTGACGGGCTGAGAAAATCCAGGACTGATTTTTCGGCTCTCTGCTCTGCTAATGACCCTTCTCCTGACTAGCGATTTTTGATCTTCGCCGTGTACTGCACACCTGAGCTGGTGGCCGCCATCTTAACGGCGGGCTCTAAGGCTTCGTTGCCAACTGTGTCACGTTTTAAGGACAATCCAGGGAGCGTTGCGGCCGAGAGCCACAAGCCGCGCAGCTACGGCGCATTTGCCGGGATATGACATGCTGTATCTGGTGCTGCAGTTCCATATTATGGGAAGTGCGGTTTCGAAATTCAGTGCACCCACGCTACGTGCACCGGTCAGCCCGACCTGGCTAGTTTCGCAGCCGCGCCGGTGTAGGTTGAAGGTGTCAGTTCAAGCAGTCTCTGCCTCGCTTCATCCGGAATCTCCAGTGACTCGATGAACTCCTGCATCAGTTCTTTTGTAACCGTTCTGCCACGCGTTAGCGCCTTGAGCTTTTCGTAAGGCTCCGCGATCCCATAGCGCCGCATGACGGTCTGCACCGCTTCGCCGAGAACTTCCCACGCGCCTTCGACATCGCGGTTGATTGTCTCAGTATTGACCTGAACTTTTTCCATCCCCTTTTTCGCCGACTGGATCGCAATCAGCGCGTGCCCAATCGCGGTACCGAAGTTTCTCTGCACCGTAGAGTCGCTCAGGTCGCGCTGCCACCGCGATACGGGAAGTTTGGATGCGAAGTGGTTCAGCAATGCGGAGGAGATGCCGACATTGCCTTCGGCGTTTTCAAAATCGATGGGATTGACCTTGTGGGGCATCGTGGAGGAGCCAACCTCGTCCTCCTTTACGCGTTGCCGGAAGTAACCGAGGGAAATGTAGCCCCACATGTCCCGGCAAAGGTCCAGCAGAACGGTGTTGTAGCGCGCCAGGGCATGAGCGTATTCGGCTGTCCAGTCATGCGGTTCTATTTGGGTGGTATGCGGATTGGGATTCAGCCCGAGGGATTCCACGAACCGATGACTGAGTTCCGGCCAGTCAACGTCCGGATAGGCGATAACGTGCGCGTTGAAGTTGCCAACCGCACCGTTCCACTTGCCTCGCAATTCGACGGCAGAAAATTGCTTCTGTGCACGCGAAAGGCGAGCGGCCACATTCGCCATCTCCTTTCCCAGCGTCGTCGGGCTTGCTGTCTGCCCGTGGGTACGCGACAACATCGGCAGGGTTGCGTAAGCGTTCGCCATGGCTCGCAATTTCGCCGCCAGTTCCTTCATCGCCGGAACAAGCACTTCGTCGCGCGCGGCGCGCAGCATCAACGCGTATGCTAGATTATTAACGTCTTCGGACGTACAGCCGAAATGAACGAAGTCCCCGGCGTTCCTGACATCCGCGCCGGTCCCGATACGTTCTCTTATGAAGTACTCGACAGCCTTGACATCATGGTTGGTCCGGGTTTCGGCCTTCTTGATCCACTCGGCGTCGTCGAATGAAAACTCATCCACCATGCGATTCAGGACGCATTTGATGAGCATGGAGAACGGGGCGAGCTCCTCGATGGAGCGTTCGTCCGACAGCCATTGCAGCCATCGAACCTCGACAAGAACCCGGTAACGGATCAGGCCGTACTCGCTGCAGATGTTGCGGAGTGCATCGACCTTTCCCGCATAGCGGCCATCTACCGGCGACAAAGCTTTGAGGCTCATTGGCACACTCGAACCGTACAGGCAGGAAAAGTCCGGGCTAGACTTGAACTGGCAAAGCGCGAATCATACACCAATGATTGTCGTAACAGTGGGCGGCGCGCCGGGGTTTCCCGTGACGCTGCGCGGAGAAGAATGAGCAATGAAGGACAAGTCATACCGCATCGAGCAGGACAGCATGGGCGAACTCAAGGTTCCGGAGGATGCGCTGTGGGGCGCGCAAACACAGCGGGCGGTCGAAAATTTTCCGATCAGCGGGATGGCGATGCCGCGCCAGTTCATCGCAGCGCTCGGCCTCGTGAAATGGGCGGCGGCGGGAGCTAACGCAGAACTCGGGCTGATTACCAGCGACAAGGCCATCGCCATACAGAAAGCGGCACTGGCCGTCGTTGCAGGCGAGCACGACGCGCACTTCCCGATCGATGTCTTCCAGACCGGTTCCGGGACCAGTTCAAATATGAATGCAAACGAGGTCATCGCCCGTCTCGCGGGCGACGTGCTCGGGTCTGCCGTGCATCCGAACGATCATGTCAATATGAGCCAGAGCAGTAATGACGTTATCCCCACGTGCGTGCACGTGAGCGCGGCCATCGCCATTCACGACGAGCTGCTGCCGGCGCTGGCACGGTTGCAGAAGTCACTGGGCAAGAAGGCAGATGCAACGAGGACGATCGTCAAAACGGGCCGCACGCACCTGATGGACGCGATGCCGGTAACTATGGGGCAGGAGCTCGACGGCTGGGCGGCACAGATCGGCTCGAGCACAGACAGGCTGTGCGATACGATGACTCGACTGACCGAAATTGCCCAGGGCGGCACGGCAGTCGGTACCGGGATCAACGCTCACCCGAAATTCGGCAAGAAAGTGGCGGTGCTGCTGACCGAGCATACCGGCATCGAATTCCGCCAGGCATCTTCGCTGTTCGCGGCATTGAGCAGCCAGGATACCGCGGTTGAAACATCCGGGCAGCTGCGAACACTCGCGGTTGCACTCATGAAAATCGTTAACGACCTGCGGTGGATGAACTCCGGCCCGCTGGCGGGAATTGGCGAAATCGAACTGCCCGCGCTGCAGCCCGGCTCCAGCATCATGCCCGGGAAGGTCAATCCCGTGATTCCGGAGGCCGTTGCAATGGTTTGCGCCCAGGTTATCGGGAACGACACGGCAATTACGATCGCCGGCCAGTCGGGTAACTTCCAGTTGAACGTGATGTTGCCACTCGTGGCGCACAACCTGCTGCAGAGCATCGCGATCCTCACCAACGCGGCCAACTGCCTCGCCGGTACGACAATCACCGACTTCCGGGTCAATGAGGAAAATATCGGCCGCGCCGTCGGCAGGAACCCGATCCTGGTTACGGCGCTGAATCCCGTGATCGGATACGAGAAGGGGGCAGCTATTGCCAAGAAGGCTTACGCGGAAGGCAGGCCGATCAGGGAAGTTGCACGCGAGATGACGGACCTGACGGAGACCGAGTTGGATCGCCTGCTTGATCCTGCGGCGCTGGCGGAAGGTGGCATCAAGCAATAGTGCCAGTTGTGAACAGGAAACTGTCCGCTCACGACGTCCGGGAACGGCTCGCTGACACGAGCCTTCCGCAGGATCCGCTACGAATCGCTATGCCGGAGCGTTTGCGCGCGTGGCCGCCTGAGTTACGCGACAAATTGACCACCGAGCTGAAACCCGCAGGCGTGCTCATACCGATCATCGAGCACGAGGACTCGCTGACGGTGTTGCTGACGCGTCGCTCGTCCGCGTTGCGCTACCACGCGAGCCAGGTGAGTTTCCCCGGCGGGCGCATGGAACTCGGCGACGCCGACATACGGGCGACGGCATTGCGGGAGACGTGGGAGGAGGTCGGCATCCAGCCGGCGGACGTCGACGTTGCCGGCTACCTCGAGCCCACACCGACGATCACAGGTTACGCCGTCACCGCGATCGTCGGCATCGTACCTCCGGGCCTCGATCTGCGGATCGATCCCAACGAGGTGGAGCGCACGTTCGAAGTGCCGCTTGCCTACCTGCTCGACGCGGCCAACGAGCGCGCCTCCGAAAGGGAGTGGAACGGCCTGCGCTTGCCCATCGTCGAATTTCATTTTGCTTCGGAACGGATCTGGGGCGCGACGGCCAATATCCTCTTGGATCTGCGGCAGCGGCTAGAAAAAACCTAGAAGAATTAATCCACTATGAAGCCAATCGAGAAACTGCGTGATGTAATGGCGCGCCTGCGGGATCCGGGGAACGGATGTCCCTGGGATCTCGAGCAGACGTTCGCGTCGCTCGCACCCTATACGATCGAGGAAGCCTACGAAGTCGTCGATGCGATCAGGCGCGAGGATATCGCAGGCCTTCGCGATGAACTGGGCGACCTCCTGTTGCAGGTGGTGTTTCATTCGCAGGTCGCGGAAGAGGCCGGGAAGTTCACGTTCGACGATGTGGCAGAGGGCATTGCCGAGAAGATGTTGCGACGCCATCCGCACGTGTTCGGCAGCGAGGAACAAAGGAAGCGCGGGGCCGTGGCGGGCAGCTGGGAGCGGATCAAGGCCGGCGAGCGAGCGGCGTCCAACCCTTTGGAAGACAGCGTACTTGATGGCGTGGCCGTGGCGTTGCCCGCGCTCAAGCGTGCCGAGAAGCTCGGCAAACGCGCCGCGCGTGTGGGGTTCGACTGGCCGGACAGGGAAGGACCGCTGGACAAGGTCGCAGAAGAGCTGGAGGAGCTGGCACAGGCAATGCGCGAGCGAAACGCGGCGCATGAGGCGGAGGAGCTTGGCGACCTCCTTTTCGCCGTGGTGAACCTGGCCCGGCACCTTGAACTGGATCCCGAAGAGGCGCTGGCAGCTGCGAACCGCAAATTCGAAGCGCGGTTTCGCCGTATGGAGAAGCAGATTCGTGCACGCGATCTCGACCTGGCGGCGCTCGACATCGACAGGCTGGAACAGCACTGGCAGCAGGCGAAGATCAGCGAGAGCTAGGAGCCGGGGCAGCTGTGCTCCCCGTCACGCCTGCCGAATATCAAGGGCTGCATTCAGCCACGGTTCATGGCCGTCCCCCTATCGTTCACCACAAGCCCGGAGCAACGCCCGGGCCTCAAGGACCTGGATGGGGAGAAGGACGATGAACAGGAACAGACGTGCATTCTCGATAACGGCCGGCGCAGCCGTAATGCTGATGGTGGTTATCGCCCAGCCTGCGCTGGCAGACAACGGTCGTGGCTATGGCAGGGATCGGGCAGTCTATGATTATGCGCGCGTCCTGAGCGTGCAGCCGAACGTGCGTTACGTGACGGTGAGAACGCCCGTACAGGAGTGCTGGGAGGAGACCCGCACCTACGCGGTCGAGCATCGCCCCCCCGGCAACCCGGGCGGCACGATCGTCGGGGCCATCATCGGTGGTGTCGTTGGCCACCAGTTCGGCAGCGGGCGCGGCAATGACGCTGCAACCGTGGCCGGCACGCTGCTCGGGGCAGCCATCGGCAACGGGGCGGGCAAACGGCACGTGCCCTACGAAACCCACTACGAACGGCCGGTACGGCGCTGCGAGACGCGATACACCTCGCGGCAGGAAGAGCGCATCGACAGCTACCGTGTGGTCTACACCTACAACGGCCGCAAGTATGCGACCGACACGCCCTTCGACCCGGGCAACCGCCTGCGCATCCGCGTCGACGTGCGGCCGGTTCCCTGACCTCGAGGCCAACCCGTCTCTGGCGCCGGGTGGCCGGGCGCGATTGTGACTCCCCTCGTTGCAATCGCCCCGGCAACCCACCAAACTTCCCGCGGATTAAGCAGCTCAAGGCCCGATCTTCCATGCGTATGCTGACCAAACACATGCTCCTTGCAATGATGCTCGCCATATGCAGCACGGCTGGCGCGAGTGAATGGTTGACAACGACCGGCACTGCATACGGTACGACTGAGGGCTACCTCCTGGTCGCTCAAGGCAACTGTCCTTCGCTTAGCGAGGCGGTGGAGCGTATCCGGCGGCAACACAACGGCCGCATCGTCAGCGCCGAAACCCGCATCAGCGGCAATCGCGAAGTGCACCACATCAAGGTGCTGACGAGTGACGGCAAGGTGAGGACCTTCACGGTCCCCGGATGCCCGCTGCGTTCGTGAGGCAACGGTCATGCGGCTGCTGGTAATCGAAGACGACGAAACCCTCCGCGAGTCCCTTTGCAGGCAATTGGCCGAACAGGGCTTCGGTGTCGAGCGGGCCGGCAACGGACGCGAGGGGCTTTACTTTGCGCTGGAGTACCCTGTTGACCTCGCTATCGTCGATCTCGGGCTGCCGGAAATTTCTGGGCTCGACCTGATCCGGGAACTGCGGGAAAAGGGGAAGACATACCCGGTTCTCGTGCTGACCGCTCGTGATCGCTGGCAGGACAAGGTCGATGGGCTGGCGGCGGGCGCCGATGATTACGTCGTCAAGCCGTTTCACTTCGAGGAAGTGCTGGCGCGCGTCAACGCGCTGCTTCGCCGCAGCGGTGGATGGGCGTCCTCCACGTTGTCAGCAGGCCCGGTGACGCTCGACACGGCCCGGCAGGAGCTGTCGGTGGAAGGCAAGGTCATCGAACTGACGGGCTTCGAATACCGCATCATCGAACACCTGATGATGCGCGCCGGTGAGGTAATTTCGAAGTCGGAACTGACCGACCGCCTGTATGACCAGGATTTCGAGCGTGACAGCAACGTCATCGAAGTGTTCATAGGCAGGCTGCGCAAAAAGATGGACCCGGAGAATCGCATCAAGCCTATCGAGACGCTGCGCGGGCGCGGTTATCGTTTTGCGCTGGAGCGAAGTCAGTCAGGTCAGCAGTGAGCGGACCGGCAGCCGGGTCGTCGCTCAGCGGACGGCTGTTGTTGTCGGTGAGCCTGCTGCTTCTTTTCTTCTTCGGCGCCACGATCGTGGTGCTCGACGTTGCCTTTCGCGAGACCGGCGAACAGGCGCAGCGTCACATCCTCGATGGACACCTGATGTCGCTGCTCGCCGCAGCGGAGCCGGACGGCGACGGCGCGTCGCTTCACTTGCCGCCGGACCTTCCCGAGCCGCGCTTCGGCAACCCCGGTTCCGGGCTATACGGGGAACTGCGGGACGCGCGCGGCAATGTCGTGTGGCGCTCGCGATCGGCGATCGGGGTGAATCTTCCGCACACCGCGCCGCCCATCCAGGGTAGCAGCCACTACGCGGAGATCTCGCTCGGGGACGGCACCGAATTGATGGCGCTGAGCCTTTCCGTTGCCTGGGAAATGCCGAGCGGCGACCTCGCACCGCACACGTTCAGCGTTGCGGAAAGCCTCGACGCCTACTACGCACAGATTGCGGCGTTCCGGCGGCAATTGCTGGGATGGTTCGCGGCCGTCGCCATCGTCATGCTGTTCTCGATTTCGCTGGTGCTGCGTCAGTTATTGCGGCCGCTGCGGCAGATCGAGCGTGAGATAACCGAGATCGAGGAGGGGCGGCGGCAGGCGTTATCCGAACAGCTTCCATCAGAACTGCACGGGGTGGCGCGCAACGTCAACTTGCTGATCGGCAACGAGCGCGCGCGCTCCGAAAGATACATGCACACGCTCGACAACCTTGCGCACAGCCTCAAGACGCCGCTTGCAGCCGTGCGTTCGGTAATGAACGAGCATCCGGAGTCCGAACTCAAAAAGCGGGTCGAAACGCAGGTGGAGCGAATGAATGACATCGTCCGCTACCAGTTGCGCAAGCCTGCGAGTTACGCGTCAGAGGGCTTCGGACTTACTGCGGTGGCTATCCAGAAGGAGCTGAAGCGGCTGGTTGAGGGCCTGCTGAAGGTTTACAAGGACAAAAGCCCGCACATAGCGGTAGACGTCGCGGATGGCGCAGTCTTCCGCGGCGACCGCGGCGATTTTCTCGAACTTGCAGGAAATCTCCTCGACAACGCCTGCAAGTGGTGCCGCTCCCGCGTCGAGTTGACCATGCGCCCCTGCAGCAGTACAGGCATCGAGCTGACAGTCGCGGACGACGGTCCGGGAATCCCGGAAGAGATGGCCGGAATACTGCTGGAACGCGGCATGCGCCTCGACGAATCGGCACCCGGACACGGCATCGGGTTGGCCGTGGTGCGCGACATCGCCGCTTCCTATGGTGGCGACGTGCGGATTGCGAAGTCGCCGCTGGGCGGCGCCGAGGTTACGGTAACCACCGCTTGACCAGTCCTGCAGCGCTCGGATAGCGCGCTGTAGGAGCCCGCGCTGCGGGCGACATCCGTCACGATGCTGCACAGGTCTGGTCGCCCGTAGGACAACTCCTACAGCGCTCTATTCCAGCCAGTCCGGAACAGCCACCTATTCCCGATCGGCAGATTTGCGCAGGTTCATCAGCGGTTCGATGAGGTCGAGCGGTAGCGGGAAGATGATGGTGTTCGTTCTCTCGCCAGCCACTTCCTTCAGGGTCTGCAGGTATCGAAGCTGTAACGCCTGCTTCTCGCCGCCTAGAATGCGCGCTGCTTCGGCGAGCCGGTCAGCAGCCTGCTTTTCGCCCTCGGCGTTGATGACTTTCGCGCGCCGCGAGCGTTCCGCTTCGGCCTGCTGCGCGATCGCACGGATCATGCTCTCGTCGAGGTCGACATGCTTGATCTCGACGTTCGCCACCTTGATGCCCCAGTTGTCGGTGCGCTGGTCCAGGATTGCCTGGATGTCGGTGTTGAGCTTGTCGCGCTCTGCAAGCATGTCGTCCAGTTCGTGCTGGCCGAGCACGGACCGCAGGGTCGTCTGCGACAGCTGGCTGGTGGCTTCGAACACGTTCGCTACGCGAATGACCGCCTTCTCGGGATCGACAATGCGGAAGTAGATGACCGCATTGACCTTCACCGAGACGTTGTCCCTCGAGATGACGTCCTGCGTGGGCACGTCGAGGACTATTACCCGCAAGTCCACTTTCGTCATCGTCTGGATCACGGGGAACAGCAAAATCAGGCCCGGCCCCTTCACGCGCTGGAAGCGCCCGAGGAAAAACACCACGCCGCGCTCGTACTCCTTGAGCACCTTGACGGTGTTGTAAAGCAGGATCACGACGATCGCGATAATTAGTCCGAGTACTGGTAATTCCATCAAAAATTCCCCGATGTCTGGTTGGTCAGGTTTGTGTTTCCAGCTGGTTTGGGTCTTGCTGCGGCAAGGGGTCGACGTGCAGCGTCAGGCCTTCCATCTGGCGGACGAGAACTCGCTGACCCTTGGCTACGGGTGCGCTGCTGAGGGCCTGCCAGGCCTCTCCCTCCAGCCATATCCGCCCCGCCCCGGTGAAATCTTCTACCGCGGTGCCGATGCCGCCGACGATCGAGCCGCGGCCGCTCACCGCTCCGCGACGGTGCAGCTTGAGCAGGTAGGTCGCCGTGAGCAGCACTGCGCCGCCCATCACCGCCCCGAACACCACCACAAATGCGATCGATATGTCGTAACCGGGAACGCCGCTGTCGAACATCATGATGGAGCCGAAGATAAACGCATCAATGCCGCCAAGACCAAGCGCGCCGGAACTCGGCACAAACGCCTCCGCAGCAATCATGCCGATACCGACGATAATGAGGGCGAGGCCGGCATAATTAACAGGGATTACCTGCAGCGCATAGGCCGCGAGGAGCAGCGCGATCACGCCGACGACGCCGGGCACGATCGCGCCGGGGTTGTAGCCCTCGAACAGCAGTCCATATACGCCGATCAGCACCAGGAGCAGCGCGATCTCCGGATTGGAAATCGTTGTCAGTATCTTGATGCGCCAGCTCGGCTCCACCACTATGATTTCCAGACCTTCCGTGTCGAGCGTCACCGTCTCGTTGTTGACGGTTACCTCTCGTCCGTGAATGGCGGCAAGCAGTTCAACCTGGTTGTTTGCAATCAAATCTATGACGTTCTGTTCGAGCGCGCCTTCTGCCGTGAGTGTCGCGGCCTCGCGAACGGCTTTTTCCGCCCAGTCGGCATTTCGGCCGTGGGCCTCGGCCAGGCCGCGGATATAGGCAATCGCGTCGTTCAGGACCTTGCGCTCCATGGCGCTGCCAGGGACTGGGGGTTCGTGCTGCGGCTCGTCCGTTGCGTCGTCGCTGACTTCGTCCCCTTCGCTGCCTTCCTCCGTGCTTTCGCCTTCCGTGTCTTCAGGCTCTTCGTCCTGGGCGGGCCGCTCACCGAACGGAGGAGAGGAATCGGGAGGATCGCCACCGCCGCCGAGCGAGACCGGTGTTGCGGCGCCCACATGTGTTGTCGGCGCCATCGCTGCGATATGGCTGGCAAAAAGTATGTAGGTGCCTGCGCTATCGCCGCGAGCGCCTCCGGGCGCGATGTAGGTTGCGACCGGCACGCTGGAAGCGAGAATCTTCTGGACGATGTCACGCATTGGCTCGACCAGGCCGCCCGGGGTATCCATGCGGATGATGACTATGTTCGCCCCGGCTTCCTCGGCGTCTTCGATCCCGCCGACAATGTATTCGGCCGTCGCGACGCCCAGCGCCCCTTCGAGTTCCAGCAGGACCGCGGTGCCGTCGGCCCGAGCGGGAGTGGTAGTCGAAATTGCCGCAAGAGCGGTGACCAGCACGGCCAGGAATTGCAGGAAGCGAGTCCTTCGAGGCATGCCGTCATTTCGGGATTTCGCGTTCACGCGTCAATGATAGCAGGGCGCGCGGCCTCCGGGACAAGCCACAGGCGCCGTGCGGCAGCCAGCCCGCCCTTCTGGCAGCCGGTGGTTGGTGGCAAACTTCGAGGCCCGACAGTCGCGGCAGAGCATGATGTTCATCCGATTCATTACCACCGGCGGCACCATTGACAAGGTCTACTTCGATGCCATCAGCCAGTTTGAAGTTGGTGATTCGCAACTGAAGCACATCCTGAGCGACGGGCTGGTGGACTTCGAATACGACATCGTATCGCTGTTCCACAAGGACAGCCTCGAACTGAGCGACGAAGACCGGGCAGTCATCCGGCAGCGTATCGAGGAAGACGATGCGCGGCTGATCGTCGTCACCCACGGAACGGATACGATGGTGCAGACGGCTGCCGCCCTGGATGGCATCGCGGGTAAGTCGATCGTCCTTACCGGCTCACTCACACCGGCGCGCTTCAAAAGCACCGACGCGGTCTTCAACGTCGGAATGGCCGTCGCCGCCGTACAGATCGTGCATCCAGGCGTCTACATCGTTATGAACGGGC
>DATGQI010000116.1:0-6985 GCA_035304285.1 Woeseiaceae bacterium | reverse complement strand
AACGGGCGGTTCGGCCGGTCGCTTCGACTACCTCCTCAACGCATCGAGGCAGGAGTTCGACGGCTATCGCGAGCATTCCTATTCGAAAGGCACGCTGCTCAACAGCAAGCTGGCCTTCAATATCAGTGAGGACGATCGATTCACGGTTGCCGCCAACCACACCGATCAGCCGGAATCGTACGACCCGGGCGGCGTTAACCTGGCCGAACTTGCAGCAGGACGCCGCAACGCCCGCGACGCGAACGTGCTGTTCAACGCCGGCGAGGGGCTTTCCCAGCAGCGCATCGGCTTTGTATACGAGCGCGACCGGCCGCACGGCGACCTGCTGTTGCGGAATTATTACGTCTGGCGCGATTTCAGCAACGAACTGCCGTTCGTGGGCGGCGGTGCGGTTGACCTGGATCGCTTCTTCTATGGCGTCGGCGCGCAGTACACGCCGCGCGCCATGCTTCCGGAGAACCTCGATCTGACGGTCGGTTTCGACCTGGATCGCCAGGACGACGACCGCCTGCGCTTCGACAACAACCAGGGCGTTCGCGGAGATCTCGCGTTCGACCAGCAGGAGAAAGTCGACAGCGCCGGCATCTACGTACAGGGGCAGTACGCGCTGACCGAGGACTTGAAACTGTCCGCCGGCATTCGGTACGACGAGCTGACGTTCGACATCACCGACCGCTTCCTTGCAGACGGCGACGACTCGGGCGAGATCGACTTCGACCAGGTCAGCCCTTCGGCGGGAGTGAACTACAGCTTTGGCGAATACGTCGTGTTTGGTTCGTTCAGCAGGTCGTTTGAGACCCCTACGACGACCGAGCTCGCGAATCCCGACAGCAGCGGCGGCTTCAACCAGTCGCTCGAGCCGCAGATCGCCGACAATTTTGAAGTCGGCATCAAGGGCGAGCGGAACGGGGCGTACTACGAAGTGTCGGTGTTCCACATCGACCTGACGGATGAACTGGTTCCGTTCGAGCTTGCTTCTTCGCCGGGGAGAACCTTTTACTCCAATGCCGGCAAATCCGATCGCACCGGTATCGAGACCGCCGTCTCCTGGCAGCACGAAAGCGGCATCACTGCCGACCTGTCGTACACGTATTCCGATTTCACGTTCGAGGATTTCGTCGACGAGAATGGTAACGACGTCGCGGGAGCCGATCTGCCGGGACTGCCGAGTCACTTCGGCTATGCCGGCATTGCCTACACCTCGGACGAGGGCTGGCTGGCCCGGCTGGAGGCAGTATATTCAGGCAGCCTCTACGCAAACAACACGAACACGGTCGAGGTCGACAGCTATGTCGTCACAAACTTCCGCGCCAGCCGCGAATTCGCGAGCGGCGATTGGCTAATCCGTCCTTACGTCGGGATAAACAATCTCTTTAACGAACGCTACTTCAGCAACATTCGCATCAACGCATTCGGCGGCCGGTTCTACGAAGCCGCGCCGGACCGCAACATCTACGCCGGCGTCACGGTCCGCTACGGCGGAAACGGAAGGTAACGAGCGGCTTTAAGGACGCCGGGCGAATTGTCGCCCGTGAGACCGCTCCCGTAAGTTCTGTCGCCCGCAATGCGGGCTCCTACAGCGCTCGCATCCAAACTAATCGCCAAAGCTTGGAACAAACCGCTGTAGGAGCCCGTCTCACGGGCGACGGTTCCGGGCAGTATCGTAAGCTTTGTCGCCCGCGATGCGGGCTCCTACAGCGCTCGCATCCAAACTAATCGCCAAAGCTTGGAACAAACCGCTGTAGGTGCCCGTCTCACGGGCGACGGTTCCGGGCAGTACCGTAAGCTTTCTCGCCCGCAATGCGGGCTCCTACAGCGCTCGCATCCAAACGATCCGCGGGCTATTCCGGTCGCGCCAACACCACCTCTATCTCGACCAGCATCCCGTCTGCCGCAAGACCCGCCACCTGCACGGTCGAACGCGCCGGCAAGTTCGGTTGATCTTCCGTGCCGAAATACTTCGAGTACGCGCGCATGAAACCTTCGAAATCCATGCGGCCGTCCAGCTTCGGATCACCCACCAGGAACACCGTCATCTTCAGCACGTCGCCGAAGCCAACGCCCAGGTCCTTGAACGAAGTTTCCATCCGTGAGAACACGCTCAGCGTCTGTGCCTCCGTATCGCCCCAGTACTCCGCGCTTCCCCGCTCCGCATCCGCGTTCGCGGCTCCGGGTGTCGTCCCGCTGTGGTAGATGAGCGCGGTTCCCGCATCTATCTCCACGGCCCGTGCGATGGGAAAGGTCGAGTTATTGGGAAGCGGATGGCGGGTAACGTCCGCAGAGGCAGTAGCGCCGGCGAAGAGCAAAAGACTTAAGAGTGCGGTGTTTTTCATTGGTAGTTACCTTATCTGCTTTGCAAAGTGGCTATGTAGGATACGACGTCTTGTACTGCCGCGTCGTCCGGAAGGACGGAGGCGGCTGCGCGCATTTGCGCACCGTACGTGTCATGGGGGTGGCCGCCGCGCGTACTATCGCGAAAGTTTAGGAGTTGAGTGACCAGGTACCAGTCGTTCAGCCCGCTCAAGGCCGGCGAGCCGAGTTCCTTGATGCCTTCAGCGTTCGGCCCATGGCACGCGGCGCACGTGGCGTAGAGAACCTCGCCGCGTGCGGCATCTCCTTCAACGGTCGCCGGCGGCGGCTCGGAGCTCACCGAGTTCACATACCGGGCAGCCGCGGCAATCTCACGGTCTTTGAGGATGGCGGCCATAGGGCGCATCTCCATGCCGGCCTTGTCATTCTCATGCGTACCGCGCCATCCCTGCTTGAAAGCGTGCAGCTGACGCTCGATGTAGCCTGCGTCCATTCCGCTCAGCCGCGGCGCTTCGATGCTCCGGTTTCCCTTCATCTGCGCGCCGTGGCATACCGTGCAGTAGACGAACTCATCCGGAGGGATCACGGGCGCGTCGCCTGCCAGGCTCGCCGAGGCGCCGGGCACGCATAGCACTGCCAACATCAGGCAGGCCAGGCCGTAGCGGCGCATTACGGTCCCGACCTCTTCAACGCCGCTCCGGCCAATATCCTCTCGTTCATGTCGGCCATCGCAAGATGCGCGGAGGCAAAGGCTCCTTCCTGCCAACCCGAGTGATAACTGATCTGGTCGCCCATGATGTAGTGTCGGCCGTCCGGTTTCTGCAGCAGCTTGAACTTGCGGTCGCGCAGATCCGGCGACCAGCGCGAATTGCAGCCCATCATGTGGTTCATCCGCGCCCAGGGCACGCTGACGCCACTCTCGACATAGCTGCCGTAATCCGGATGGATCTTCTCACCCTGCGCGATCGCTGAGCGAATTCGCTCTTCCGGCGTCATGCGTTCGAAGAACCTGCCGTGTTCCTCGCGAAAGGTGTACGCGCCGAGCATCACCCCTTTCTCCGAGTGAATGCCATGCGTCGGGTACCAGATCTGTTCGATCGGCTGCGAGGTCCAGGAGATGCCGCCGTAAATGCCGTCACGCTCCCAGAAGCGCTCTTTCATCTGCAGGCCGATCTTCAGGAGGTGACCCCGCTCCACGGCCGCAAGCGTCTCGGAGTATTCCTTCGAGAAATTATTGTAGATACCGGACAAGAGGTGATGGGGAATGCAGTTAAAACACCAGTCGCCGCTCACCTTTTTCCGTTCGCCCTTGTGGTTATAGATGACATCGACGCCGTTCGGCGTGAGCTGGATCGACTGCACCTGCGCGTTCGTATAAATGGGGCTGCGGATATTCCTGGCAAAGGCTTTGACGATGTTGTCCATACCGCCCACAGGCTGCATCACTGGCATCGCCTGGTCTTCGCCCTCCGTAAAATGCATGCGGTAGCGCCAGAAGTCGCTCTTCAGCACTTCCTGGAAATCGAGCGTCTCCTTGAGTTCGCCGTGTTCGGTGAACCCGCCGGACATGTACCCTGCGCGGTCCGACCCCGTATATCGGCCAATTTCCTTCAAGTCGCCGAAGGCTGTGGTGAATGCGAGCAGCCGCTCCCTGTCCTCGGCGCTGAGCGGCTGGTCGAACAGGTTTCGGTCGACCGCCTTGTACAGGAGCTCCGACATGAAACCTCTCGCATCCGTCACGTACTCCCGTATGCGCACTGGATTGCCGCCGAAAGCCTTCTCGTCATGCGTGTAGGCGTTGCGGTTGTCGTTCACGTAGGTTTCGAGAGGTATCCTGAACTCCCGGCAGTAGTGCAGCACGAGTTTGTGATGCCCGGGTATCCGTGCCGGGCCGGCATTGAAGTAAAGGTGTGGCTCGTCATCGAACTCGCACACCTGGGTATAGCCCATCTCGTCGATTGCATCGCCGCTGCGCAAGGTGAGGTTGCGCCCACCGATCCTCCTGGAAGCTTCGATCACGGTGCATTCGAAGCCTTTTCGCTCCAGTTCGTAGGCGACAGCGAGCCCCGAAACTCCCGCGCCAAGCACCAGGACGCGCTGGCGGTTGCTACCGACATGCTGCACGTCGGCAAGTGCCAGCGGCCCCGTCTCCGGCAGGAGTCCTAGTGCGAGGCTTGTCTGGAGGATGGCGGTAGATCCGCCGGCGGCGCCGACCAGGTTTAAGAAATGCCGGCGCGAAAGGCCCTGCGTCATGTCTTGCTCATAGATCGGTTTCGCTGACTAGGAACAGGTCGGTCAGGAGTGCCCGCAAATGAATGGACACGTTAAGGTTGTCCACCAGTTCCGAGCTGATTTCGGCCTGCGCCAGGACGAGCGAGATTGC
Organism: Woeseiaceae bacterium; assembly: GCA_035304285.1. GTDB lineage: Bacteria > Pseudomonadota > Gammaproteobacteria > Steroidobacterales > Woeseiaceae > IDS-8. The sequence goes on along the minus strand of DATGQI010000116.1, from coordinate 2,292 downwards.
TGCCTGCGCTTTTCGGGCGTCGTCAGCCACGACCCAGCCGTAAGCTGACTCGTTTTTTTCCAGCAGGTGGACGATCTCTACGGCGGCCTCACTCATATCGTTGAGCATCGTGCGGACTTCCGAGCCGGGTCCCCCGTCAGAGTCGCGTCCCTGCGCGGCGTACGCTAGCAGGAACTCGTAGCCTGACTCGAATACGTCGATCTTTGCCTGCAGAAGTTCGTTCACGGAGTATGTTTCCAAAGTGACGGCCAGCGCGCAAATAGCGCGGGAGTGGACTTCCGTCAGGAGGTTTTTTCTGGCGCCCAGCGTGCCGGATCGTGGTGAGTTTCGAGTTCGTCCTTGGAAATCCAGCCCTTGATCATGGACCGCGTATAGAACAGTTTTTCCGGCCGCAGCCCGAAATAGATGTGCAGTGCGATCAGGCCAATAAGCGCGAGCGTCGAAAGTCCATGGACGAGGAATACCCAGCCGAGCGTCGACTCGGCGATGGCATTGGTGCGGTCCCACCACGGCGTGTCGATCATCGCGAACATTACGACTCCGCTGGCGATGACCAGCAGGACGAGCACGGTCACGGCGGCATGCATGCCCTTCTGCGCGACGGAGTACTTGCCAGGCTTGAGCGTCGCGTCAAAAGGTTCTTTCAGGTCCTTGCCGCTGATCCACATGCTCTTCAGGTCCTGCCAGAACAGCGACCGGATGATGTGGAAGAGAACCGCCGCCGTCAGCACGAGTCCGGCGATCCAGTGAACGGTCAGCCAGGAAAACTCGAGGCCGATGATCGGAAATATCCCGGTCACGAGCAGCACGAGCACGCTTACCGCCATCACCCAGTGGAAAATCCGGTCGACGCCCTTGTGCCGCGCGACGCGTGGACCGGAGCTCGAAGGCCTTGCCGCGCGACGCCGCACCGCAACCACGACCGCGTGCAGCGCAATCACGATGAAAGACACCACCGCCACCAGCCACAGAAGATCCCAGGAAGCGCCGAGAATGACCTCGCGTCCCCAGACGTCCGTCTTGTATGTCGCAAGATCCATGCGCGTCAGGCTCTCATCGCGCGCCGCACCAGGTTTTCCATCAGCGGCACTTTGAAATGATTGTAGTTCAAGGGCTTGGCCCCCCGGCTCGCGAGCGGGGCGAGGGCCTCGCCGCTGTCGTCGGACAAACTCTTGCCGATTGCCGCCGCTTCCACGTCGCGCAGGCGCCATGGGGTGCAGGCAACTCCGCCGCAGACGATGCGCGCGTCGCCGATGATGCCGTTATCGAGCGACATCGCCGCAGCGATACTGACCAGCGCAAAGTCCCAGACGTTTCGATCCGACACTTTCTCGAAGTAGAAGCGCTTGCCAGCCCACTTCGCGGGAATGCGGATTGCTGTGAGGATTTCATTGTCCTCGAGCGACGTCATGCGCGTGATGTGCGAGGCCGGTCCGACGAAGAAACGGTCGGCCGGTATCTCCCGCTCGCCGTGCAGGTTGCGCGCCACCATCGTCGCTTCGAGTGCCACCAGCGCGGTCGCGGTATCGGACGGGCTAACCGCCACGCAACGGCTGGCGCCGAACAACGCGTGCTCGCGGTTCATCCCCCGGGGGCTGTCGGCGTAGCACAGGTTTCCGCCCGCCCTGTAGCACGACAGGCCGCGGCGGTAGTACCAGCAGCGCGCGTCCTGCACCAGGTTGCCGCCGAGCGTGCCAACGTTACGAATCTGCGGGCTTGCAACTCGCGAGGCCGCCTGCGACAGCAGGCTGTAGTCGCGCCTGATGCCGGCATCCTGGATCACTTCGATCAGCGTCGTCACGGCGCCGATTTCGATGCCATCGCCGGTGTCGCGAATGCCGCGCAGTTCCTCGATCCCGTTCAGGTCGATCATCGCCTTCGGTTGCTTGGCGCGATCTTTCAGCCAGCCGTAAGTATCCTGGCCGCCGCCGAGCAACCAGCCCTCGTCGCCGTGCCGCTTCAGCAGGTTCAGCGCATCCGAAAGCTCCACGGGCTGGAAGAGCTGAAGGTCGGGCATGACGTCATGAGAAGCCATCGTAATCCCTAGAAACTGTTGGTCTGTAACGGCTTGAACGACTGCGGCCGCCCGGCTATGTGATTCACGATCATATCGACGCTCACCGGCGTGCGGCTGAAGATGTGCCCGTCGAGAGCATCCGAAAGCGCGGCCGTCAGTGCCGCGACGGAGCAACCCATAGCGGGCTCACCGACGCCTCTCGCGCCGAACGGGCTTTGCGGGTCAGGCAGGTCGACAGCACCCGTACGCACGACGCTCGGCGTATCCAGGTACGT
>DATGQI010000115.1:0-3596 GCA_035304285.1 Woeseiaceae bacterium | reverse complement strand
CACGACGATGAGGATTTCGGCGTCCCGGCCTACTGGTTCAACAGCTGGTTCGATGTGAGCCAGGGTCCCAACCTGGCGATGTTCAACCACGTACGCAACAACGCATCGGACCGGCAGGTCCGGGAAGGGCAGTACGTCCTCGTAGCGCCGACGCTGCATTGCGGGTTCTACCGCATACCGGAACACAAGGACCTCGTTGCCGGCGAGCTCAACGTCGGCAATGCTACCTTCCCGCTCTACGAGCAGATGTTCGCCTTCTTCGATCATCACCTGAAGGAGGAAAGCCGCGGGAACCTCGACCTGCCCCGGGTGCAGTACTACACGATGGGCAGGAACGAATGGCAAACGGCGGCCGAGTGGCCGCCGCGACACGCGACGCCAACGACCTTCTACCTCACCAGTGACGGACAGGCGAACAGCGTTTTCGGCAACGGCAGGCTGGAGCGGCAACCACCGGGGCAAGCTACGTCCGACACGTTCACCTACGACCCCATGAATCCTGTCCCCGCGCTCGGCGGCGGGGTTTGCTGTAACCAGGGCGCCGCGCTCGGCGGCAGCTATGACCAGCGCGAAATCGAGGCGCGCGCGGACGTACTCGTCTACTCATCCGGGCCGCTGGAGCAGGACACGGAGGTCACAGGCCACATTCGTGCAACCCTGTACGTCTCCTCCGACGTGAAAGACACCGACTTCACCGTGAAGCTGGTGGACGTGTATCCCGACGGCACGGCCTACAACGTCGACGATACGATCTTTCGCGCCCGCTATCGCGAAGGGTATGACCGGGAAGTCTTCATGGCTCCGGACGAGGTTTACGAGCTGAATCCTAGCGCCATGTCGACGAGCTACGAGTTCAAAAAGGGTCATCGTATCCGCGTTGAGATAGCATCGAGCAAGTTCCCCCAGTACATGCGGAACCTGAATACCGGGGGCAACAACTTCGATGAAACCGAAAGCGTAACCGCACGCAACACCATACATCACTCGGCCGAGTATCCCAGCCGGGTGGTACTGCCGGTCGTCAGGAGCACTCGACAAGGAGTAGCGGAATGAAGTTCAGAAGTATCCTCTGCGCAGTCGCTCTCTCGCTGGCCGGACCCTGTGCCCTGGCGCAGGACCAGGCACCCGCCGAGGAGCAAACGTCGCGCGATGAACAGACGGTTGTCGAGGCGACGCCGCCGCAGTCGGATGCCGCAGACCCGCTCAAGATTTTTATATCCGCGGACATGGAGGGCGTGGTCGGTGTCGTAACAGACGAGCAGATTGGCCCGGGCGGCTTCGAGTATGAGCGCTTCCGCGGCTTCATGACCGCGGAGGTCAACGCCTGCATCGAAGCGGCGCGCGAAGCCGGCGCGACCGAGATCCTGATCGCCGACTCGCACGGCAACGGGCAGAACCTGCTGATCGAGCGCCTGCCCGACGACGTAATGGTTGTTCGTTCATGGCCGCGCCCGCTCGGCATGATGGAAGGCATCGACGCATCGTTCGATGGCGTCATCTTCCTGGGTTATCACGCCAGCACCGGGAACGAGCGCGGCGTGCGCGCCCACACGCTCTCGAGTGCCAACGTTACGGCGCTGCGTTTGAATGGAAAGTCGATGTCCGAGGCCAGCATCAACGCGGCGATCGCCGGCCACTTCGGCGTGCCCGTAATCATGGTCTCGGGCGACAACGTGGCGGTCGCCGAAACCCAGGTCATCATCGGCGATGTCGAAGGCGCAGTCGTGAAGTGGGCGAAAGGCTTCCACTCCGCGCAGACGCTGATGCCGGAAGCCGCGTACACGGTTATCCGCGACAGGACACGCGACGCGATGGGACGGATCGAGCAGTTCGAACCCTACGTACTCGAAACACCCGTCCGCCTTGAACTAAGCCTCAAGCATTACCGGCCGGTCGAACTGCTTTCGTACCTGCCGGGAGTGGAACGCATCAATTCGCACACGATCGGGTTTGTCGGCGAGGACATGCTCGAAGTGAGCAGGTTCCTGCGGGTCGCCCTTGGCTATTCGGTCGACCTGCAACCCTGATTCATTGACGGGGGTCAGTTGTCCGGCAACGGATCGAATGCCTTGGAAAAGAACAAGGCGTTGAGAAACAGCTTGTTCGTCCCGTACCAGTAGCCGCGAAAGTTCGGGTTGTCCGCGAACAGGATGATGCTGCCCTGCTGCCTGCGCTCGGCGATCAGTGCAGCGGTACCCTCGAGCATGATGCGATTGGCCTCGGAGGTATATCCGGAGAGCACGGGTGGTGTGTCATAGGCGATCACGGTTGCGAACGGGTTATCCGGGCGCTCCATGATGTCCTTCAGGTTCTTGTGCAGCGCGATGCTCCTGTCGCGGTAGCCGAAGCCGATCGGGTGCGTGTTATCGAGATCTCCCGCGAAGATCGCGCCGCCGATCAGCTCGACCGCGTCGCGGGTTTCCTTCTCGGAGTAGGGAAAGCGGTACGGCTCCAGGATCTCTTCGGTTTCGGCGGGGTCGTGACCGGAGGGCGTTTCAGGAGCATCCTCCGCTGCGCCGGGCTCCGGGCCGATAACGCCTTCTTCGGGATCGATGAAGTCGAGGACGTTAGCCCGCGCCCAGTGAGCGGCCTCGCGAAGCGCGACGAGTGTGCCGCCCTCGGAAACCCATTGACGAAGTCTCGGCAGGAAGTCGGGCAGGTACTCGTCGTACACGCCGCCCGCAAACACGATATGCGTATAGCCGCTCCAGTTGATGCCGCCCAACTGGTCACGATCCCGCAACGTCAGGCGCATCCGCATGCGATGGTCGAGCAGGTGCCAGATCTCGCCAGCGTCATACAGGTTCATGTCGCGGCCGACGACCAGCAACACCTTCGGCTGCTTCAGCGGCTTGAAGGAAGGCGCGCCGGCATCGATGCTCTCGCCGCCGGTTGCACTGGTACCGGATTCGAGCGCATGCACGGTGATTCCATCCTCCCGGGCGATCGCCTGTATCACCTCCCTTATTTCACCACGGCTCTTCTCCTGCCGGTCGTATGGAACCAGGATGGTGCCGCGCGCGAATGAAACCTGCCCGCGGGATGTGCGGCCGGTAAACGGCTTCGTAGCGACCCTCGCTAGGAGTTCTTCCTCCAGTACACGGTTGAGGGCGCGTGGCGCGTAATAGCCGGTCCATTCGAATGCGTAGGCGTAGCCGGCCGTATCCGGAGTATCGCCAACAGGCATCCCGGGGGCGACGGTCTCGCCCAGGAGGTTTTCGTTGAATCGACGCCCGGAGAGCGGCGCGAAGTCCAGATCGAAGGCGAGCGGTATGTTCCACGTCGAGACGTCATAGAAGGTCGTATCCTCGAACTCGCTGATGGTCTCGAACATGCCTCGGATGAGGCGAAACTGGGGCTGGTTTACCGGCACTACGACGGCCTCGCCGGGCGAGAACCTGATGCCGCCTTCCGTCACTTCGCGGCCGAGGCGCCACGCGCGAACGCGGTGGTACTGCAGCATGTCCAGGAAGTGGTACATGCGCGCAGGATCTCCCGGCGCCGCAAAGACGTACGCCTGCACGGCCGCATCGTCGGCCTCGGCAATGGCAGAATCGTAAAACTCCTTCTGGTACCGAAGCAGCTCCGGACGGAGA
>DATGQI010000114.1:0-25256 GCA_035304285.1 Woeseiaceae bacterium | reverse complement strand
CCGGAGCCTCCCCACGGATGACATCGGCTGATGCGCTTCACGGCGAGCCAGCCGCCCCGGATGCCGCCGTATTCGCGCAGCGCCTCGCTTGCGTACTCGGAGCAGCTCGGCGCGAAGCGGCAATTGACCCCGAGTAGCGGCGAGACCGTGTGCCGGTACAACCAGATGGCGCCCAGCAACGGCCAGCCTACGATGCGGGCGACCGCGCCGGGAGGCCCTTCGTTCATGCCGGCTGCCTTGCCCTGCTCCCGGCCGCGAGCCATACGTCTAGCCGGTCCTGCGCCATCGCGTGCCGGAGGGCCCATCTTCGATGGCAATACCCACGGACGCGAGGCGGTCGCGGATCGCATCGGCCGCGGCGAAATCACGGTTTTCCCGTGCCTGCTTGCGCTCCTCGAGCAGGCTCTCGATCTCCGCAGCCGGAAGAGCGCCTTCCTTGCTGCCGGCGAACCATTCTTCGGCATTCACTTGCATGAGGCCCAGGAGGTCGCAGGCGGCGTACACCTGCAGCGCGAGTTCCCTGCGTACGCCGCTGTCGGTTTCCTTGTTCAGTTGCCGCGCGATGCCTGCGACTTCCGCGAGGGCAAGAGGCGTATTGATGTCGTCTTCCAGCGCCGCAACGACCGCCGCCGGAGGTTCCGCGCGGGCCCTGTCTTCGTCGCTCACCTCGATGCCGCGGACGGCACCGTAAAGGCGGTCGAGCCTCGAGTGCGCTCCGTCGACAGCCTCGTCGGTCCAGTCGAGCGGCTGCCGGTAGTGAGCGCCGAGGAGCGCGAGGCGCAGGACCTCGCCCGGGAACATGGTTATGAGGTCGTGCACCAGCAGCACGTTTCCCAGCGACTTCGACATTTTCTCCTTGTCCATGCTGAGATAGCCGTTGTGCAGCCAGTAACGCGCGAGTGTCCGTCCACCATGGGCGCAGGTGCTCTGCGCCAGCTCATTCTCGTGGTGCGGGAACACGAGATCCTGCCCACCCGCGTGTATGTCGATGGTCTGCCCCAGGTGTTTCGCCGCCATCGCCGAACATTCGATGTGCCAGCCCGGCCTGCCGCGCCCCCAGGGCGACTCCCAGCCCGGCTGGTCCTCCGTGGAAGGTTTCCACAGCACGAAGTCCTGCGGTGCTTTCTTGTATGGCGCAACCTCGACCCGCGAGCCTGCGATCATTTCCCGCAGGTCGCGCTTCGACAGTTTCCCGTAGTCGGCAAATGAGGAAACATCGAACAGTACGTGCCCTTCGGCCGCGTATGCGCAACCGTTATCGAGCAACGTGGCGATCATGTCGATCATCTCCCCGATGTGGTCTGTGGCGCGCGGTTCGATATCGGGAGGCGTAACGCCGAGCGCGGCCATGTCGCTTCGGTAGACCTCGGCGTAGCGCCCGGTTATGACGCCGATTGCCTCGCCGGTTTCTTTCGCAGCGGCGATAATCTTGTCATCGACATCGGTCAGGTTCCGGGCGAACGTAAGCGTGAAGTTCCGGCGCAACAGCCTGGCAAGCACATCGAAGACCACGGCCGGGCGGGCGTTCCCGATGTGTGCGTAGTTGTAGACCGTAGGGCCGCACAGGTACATGGTCACGCGCCCGGGGACGAGGGGCTCGAACGGGATTTTCGCTCCCGTCAGGGTATCGTGTAAGTGAATGGCCATAGCACGCTGTCGTCAGGCTGGTCGCAAATCGGTCCGGAATGGGTGGTAATGATAGCAACAACGCTCATGCCACGATCCGGGCGGCCTGCTCGATGACCTGTCCGGTGACCTATAATGGCGGCCCGCAGCAAAGCCGGGAAGTCAGCAGGAGCGAAAATGACCGACGAGCACATCCAGTTTCACGCCCGCCGCTCAGTCGACCAGGTCGAGGAAGGCACGGAACTGGCCCCGAAGTTTGACGACCGCGGCCTTATCGCCGCAGTTACCACCGACGCGTCATCCGGCGAACTGCTGATGCAGGGTTATATGAACGCAGAAGCCCTGAGGCTCACCATCTCGACCGGCGAGGCTCACTACTTCAGCCGTAGCCGGCAGGGCATCTGGCACAAGGGCGCGACCAGCGGGCTCGTCCAGAAGGTGCAGGAACTGCTCATCGACGACGACCAGGACTGCGTCTGGCTTCGCGTGGCCGTGGAAGGCGGGGCAAGCTGTCATGTCGGTTACCGGTCCTGCTTTTATCGGCGTATCCCGCTGGGGGACGATGGCCGGGGCGAACTGGTTTTCACGGAAAGCGAGAAGGTGTTCGATCCCGAAGAAGTTTATGGGGATGCGCCGAACCCGACGATTCTCTAGAGCACGAGCTTAAATAGCAGGCTGTAGGAGCCCGCCTCGCGGGCGACATCGTGCGATGCTGCGATGATGTTGTCGCCCGTGAGACGGGCTCCTACAGCGCTTCATTCCATACCCGCAGCCAGCCGTCCGTGTCAGTAACGGCCTTCCGATTTTGGTTGCCGTCCCACACGGCGCTTGGCCGCGACGTGCAGTGGTTCGCGCGTGGCGATGACGCGCACCTGGAACACGTACTCGATGGTGCCGATCGTCCACAGGAAGTAGCCGAGCAGCTCGATGAACTCCTCAACAGCGAGCTTGATGATGCGGAGGTAGTCGTCGCCGAGAATCGCCATCCATAACGGCTCGTGACCCACGAGGCGGACAAAGGCAAACTGGATCACCGCGCCGGCGAAAAGCAGGGTGAGTCCCGGTGATGGCCACAGGCGCAGCCAGGCGATGCGAAAACGTTTTCGATGCCTGTACGTATAGGTGATGATGAGAGCGGAGACCAGCGCAACCATCACCTGCCAGAAGTTGTCGACGATGTATCGGTCGAGGAAGTAATCGAGCTCACGGATTGTGAAAGCGAGTGCAAGGCCGCCGAAGCCGAATGCTATCGGCCGCTGCGACGGGTAGTGCCACGCGACCCAACCGTACAGCAGGCCGCAGACGATGAGCATGAAAAGCTGGAGGAGCTCGACGGGCGAGAATTCGCTCGTGCCGAGGGTGTCACCCGCATCGGTGAATTCCTGCAGTCGGAGGTTGCCTGGCGCATTGATTTCCATTCGCGTCAACAGCCAGGTTACGAGCGCAATGCCGACGAAGTAGCTGATATAGCGAACGAGTGCCATGCGCCACCCTCTGCCTAAGGAGTTGTACTATAGCGATATTCCCGATCGAGTTCGCCTCAACCGAGGAGCATGAGCCCCGCGCCAACCACGGCCGTTACGATGACGACGAGCCACGGAGGCAGGCGCCATATTCCGAGCATCAGGAAAGCTGCAAGCGCGAGGCCGAAATCCGCAGTCGATCGTATAGCGCCAGTCCACACCGGGTCGTACAACGCCGCAAGCAAGACTCCGACCACCGCAGCATTGATGCCGAGCGATGCCGATTGCATTGCGCTTTTCCGCCGCAGGACATCCCAGAACGGCAGCGCACCGTACACGAGAAAGAACGAAGGCAGGAATATCGCAACCAGGCAAAGCACCGCACCACTCCAACCATTCGGCGAATGCTGCATCACGGCACCGAGATACGCAGCAAACGTGAACAGCGGACCCGGCACCGCCTGTGCTGCGCCATAACCAGCCAGGAACCTGTCTTCGGTGACCCAGCCCGGCGGCACTACCTCCGCCTGCAATAGCGGCAGCACCACGTGCCCGCCGCCGAATACCAGAGCACCCGCGCGATAGAAGCTGTCAACGAGCGTCAGTGCCTGGCTCGGAAAGATCGAGGCGGCTACAGGCAGCGCGATGAGCAAGAGGCCGAAGAGGAATAACGAAACACCGGCGCTCTGCCTGTTGCTCGCGAACTGTGGCGGCGAATCCCCCTGTTGCACTGGCGCCTTCAGCATCAGCCAACCAATGATGCCGCCCGCCGCTATGGCTACTATAGGTATCGCGGCCACAGGAGCCGCCAGCACCAGGATCGCCGCGGCAACCGCTATTGTCGCCCTCGGCGCGTCCGAAGCAGACATGCGCGCCATGGCCCATACGGCCTGCGCGACAACCGCGACTGCGACGACTTTCAGCCCGTGCAACCAATCGCGCGACACGGCGTCGCCAAGTGCGAGCGTTCCATAGCCGAACGTGAGCATCAGAAATGCTGACGGTGCGGTGAAGCCGAGCCATGCCGCCAGTCCGCCGGCCAGCCCTGCCCTGGACGTTCCGATACCGATGCCCACCTGGCTGCTGGCGGGTCCGGGGAGGAACTGGCAAAGCGCTACCAGGTCCGCATAGTCTCTTTCCGCTATCCACTTGCGGCGCTCGACGAACTCCGCATGGAAGTAGCCCAAGTGTGCGACCGGGCCGCCGAACGACGTCAGGCCCAGTTTCAGGAAGGTCAGGAATATTGCTGCTGGAGAGCTGCGTGCCTCGAAAGTGTCTTCGCCTGACCTGACTCTCGACATCGCCGACGCTCCGTAACGGCCGGGCAATTACCCGCTTGCAATAGTTACTGGATGGAAGACACCTGTACCAGTACCAGTCGAACCAGGTCGTCAACGATTGCCTTGCGCAACAGTTCTTCTTCCCGGGCTTTCCCCAGGACTCTCGTCTCGTCGTAAGTGTAGTCGCGCGTAAGCGTCTGCAGTTGCGGCTCGAGCAGGGTCTTCTCGCCGCTCCTCACTGTGTAGTAGACGGTGTAGTAGACCTCGAACTCTGTCGGCACGTTGCGGGCGGACACCGACAGCACTCGCTGGCCCGTGTCGTCGGTGAGTATGGCGAACTCGGCGGTAGCATCCACGGGCGAGTCCACCAGTTCGGCGCCTGCATCTTCCAGTTGCATCCGGAACGTGCGGTAGAAGAGGCTGTACCGGTCATTGGTGGCGATGTAGGTGCGGGACATACTGGGAGGCACGACAGGGTCGCTGCGGAGCTGGAAACCGCATCCTGCGAACGTTGCAAGTGCCGCGATCGCCAGCAGCAGTTTCGCGGGCCGCGCGCCGGCGAACGTTCGCGACCAGCGGCTAGACAACGACGTTCACCAGTCGCCCCGGCACCACGATGGTTTTCCGGATCGGCTTGTCGGCGACAAATCGTTTCACGTTGTCATCGGCGAGTGCGGCGGCGGAAATGGTATCGGCATCCGAATCCGCGGCCACGGTAATCCGGCCGCGCAACTTGCCGTTTACCTGCACGACGATTTCAACCATGTCGCGTACCAACGCCGACGCATCCGCCTTCGGCCAGGTAACATTCACCACCGCTTCCTTGTGCCCCAGCGCGTGCCACAATTCGTGGCAGATATGCGGCACGATTGGCGACAGGAGCAGCACTACCGCTTCGAGCCCTTCGTGTACGACCGCGCGGCCCGCGGCGGAGTCGTCGCTAAACCGGTTGAGCGCATTGAGCAATTCCATCACCGCAGCGACTGCCGTGTTGAAGGTGTAGCGCCGTCCGATATCGTCGCTGACTTTCGCGATTGTCTCGTGAATCTTGCGCCGGAGCGCTTTCTGTTCATCGCTGAGCGCAGCCGGATCGACCGTGGCGCCGCAACCGCCTGCCGCATGTTCCTGCACCGCGCGCCAGAATCGCTTCAGGAACCGAAACCCGCCCTGGACTCCTTCGTCCGACCACTCGAGCGCCTGTTCCGGCGGCGCGGCGAACATCATGAACAGGCGAACGGTATCCGCACCGTAAGTCTCGATGAGCTGTTGCGGATCTACGGTGTTGCCTTTCGCCTTTGACATCTTCGCGCCATCTTTCAGCACCATGCCCTGGGTCAACAGGTTCGTGAACGGTTCATCCGCAGACGAGAGACCGAAATCGCGCATCAGTTTCTGGAAGAAACGCGCGTACAGGAGATGCAGGATCGCGTGCTCCACGCCACCCGTGTACTGGTCGACCGGCATCCAGTAGCGCTCACGCTCGTCCAGCATGGCATCGTGGCTATCGGGACAGGTGTAGCGCGCGAAGTACCAGGACGATTCCACGAAGGTATCGAAGGTATCGGTTTCGCGCCTGGCGGAAGCGCCGCAATCCGGGCAACTCGTGTCGACAAACCCGGGCATTTGCTTAAGCGGCGAGCCGACGCCGGTGAACTCCACGTCTTCCGGCAGTAGTACGGGGAGCTGGTCCTCGGGCACCGGCACGGCGCCGCATTTGTCGCAATAGACAATTGGGATCGGCGTACCCCAGTAGCGCTGGCGGGAAACGCCCCAGTCGCGCAGCCGGTAGTGCACGCTGCGACGGCCCCGGCCGGACTCCCCGAAGCGCCTGGCGATTGCGTCAAATGCCTGGCGGTAGTCCATCCCGTCGTATTCGCCGGAGTTGACCAGTATTCCGTAATCGGTAAACGCAGCCTCGTCGATATCGATGGCGGTGCCGTCCGCCGGGCGCACGACCTGGACGATCGGCAAGCCGTGCTTGTTCGCGAACTCCCAGTCCCGCTCGTCATGACCCGGGACGGCCATAACTGCACCGGTGCCGTATCCCATCAGCACGAAGTTCGCGACCCAGAGCGGGACCTCGGCGCCGCTGATCGGATGGATCGCGGACATCCCGAGTGGCATGCCCTTTTTCTCCATCGTCTCGAGACTCGCCTCGGCCGCCTGGGTCTGCTTGCACTCCTTGAGGAATGCCGCCAGCTTTTCGTCCTTCGCCGCGGCCTTTTCCGCCAGTGGATGTTCGGCGGCAACGGCCATGTACGTCACGCCCATCAGGGTGTCGGGGCGGGTCGTGAATACCGACAGCGGTTCTTCACTGCCCGGCACCTCGAACGAAAGTTCGACGCCTTCCGATCGCCCGATCCAGTTTCGCTGCATCGTCTTCACGGATTCGGGCCAGCCGTCCATGCGGTCGAGGTTGTCCAGCAGTTCGTCCGCGTAGGCGGTGATCTTCATGAACCATTGCGGGATCTCGCGGCGCTCTACGAGTGCATCGGAACGCCAGCCACGCCCGTCGATCACCTGCTCGTTCGCCAGCACCGTCTGGTCGACCGGGTCCCAGTTGACCACCGAGTTCTTCCGGTACACCAGTCCCTTCTCGAAGAGCTTCGTAAACAGCCATTGTTCCCAGCGGTAATATTCCGGCCTGCAGGTCGTGAGTTCGCGCGACCAGTCATAGCCGAAGCCGAGACGCTTCAGCTGCCCGCGCATGTAGTCGATATTCCGGTAGGTCCATTTCGCCGGCGGAATGCCTCTCTGGATGGCGGCATTCTCCGCTGGCATACCAAAAGCATCCCACCCCATCGGCTGCAGCACGTGCTTGCCCTGCATACGCTGGTAGCGCGCGATAACGTCATTGATCGTAAATACCCGCACGTGACCCATGTGAAGCTGGCCGCTCGGGTAAGGGAACATCGTCAGGGAGTAGAACTTCTCCTTGCCGGGGTCTTCGCCGACTTCGAAGCAGCGCGTCTCCTCCCAGTATTCGCGGGCTTCTTTCTCGACGCTTTCGGGGTGGTAGGGTTTGGACATCTGGATGCGAATGGGCCTTTGGGACGCGGTGCGAAGGCCGGAAGGATATCTGTTTCGCCGTCGGCACGCAGCCTCAGTGGTGATTTCGCCTCCGGTAGGAAGCCCAGCCTAACCCGGCGACAATGAGGAGTGCGATGCTGACGATTGGCCAGTTGCCGACCACGCTGTAGGGGGTTGCACCGCCCATTGGCAGCACATCCGCGGTCAGTGTGGCGTACTGGAATTGCGGCGCCGTCTGCAGCAATTCGCCCCGGGGGCCTATGAACGCGCTGATGCCGTTGTTGGCTGCGCGGACGACGTAGCGGCCGGCTTCGGCTGCGCGTATGCGAGCGATCTCGAGGTGCTGGTGCGGAGCGATCGAATCGCCGAACCACGCATCGTTGCTGACGTTAATCAGGATTGTCGCCTCCGGCAACGCATAAAGCTGCTCCGCGCCGTACGCGTCTTCATAGCAGATCACAGCCGCCAGGCGGTCTCCTCCAGATGTCTCGAGCAACGGTTGCCGGGGGTCGCCCCTGGACATGTCCCTGTGCGGCAGGCTCATGAGTCGCATCCGTTCGCGGACCCAGTCCGGAACCGGGAAATACTCGCCGAACGGCACCAGGTGACGCTTGCGATAAGACTGCCGATCGCCCCCGTCAATCATCAGGATACTGTTGTAGATCGTGTCGGCATCAAGACGCTCGAGGATGCCGAGCAGCAGCACCTGCCCGCGCTCCTCGAGATCCAGTTGCAGCAGTTCCAGGTAGCCTTCCACCTGGTCGACCGCTGCCGGAATCGCGACTTCAGGCCACAGGATCAAATCGCTCGCGGGATGGCGTGCAATGGAATCGCGGTAAAGATCGAGCGTGACCGGGAACTGTTCGGGCAGCCACTTCCTGTCCTGCGATACGCCTCCCTGCACAATGGTGGTGGTGCGCGCATCTCCGGCTGGCTCCGTCCACTGCACCCACTGCAATCCCGCCCCGACGATCCAGGGAGCAATGGCAACGGCAATGGGGACCCATTGCCGGCTGACCGCGCGCTCCAGCACGAGAAAAAGCGCGCTGGCGCTCAGTACGAGGAGAAAGGATACGCCGTATACACCCAGCACCGGCAGCCAGCCCGCCAGCGGCGAATCCACCTGGCTGTAGCCTATGCTCATCCATGGGAACCCGGTCAGGAACCACCCGCGGAACCATTCAACGGCGACCCAGCCTGCGGGCGCGGCCAGGACGAGCCGCCGTGGATCGCCGTCGGTCACCACGGTCACCAGCCAGCCGATGGCGGCAAAGTACCAGCCCATGATCACCACGAGCCCCACCATGAGCAGTATCGCGACCCACAGGGGCGCCTGTCCGAAGACATGAATGGAGGTGTAAAGCCAGTAGGTGCCGAACAGGAACAGCCCTGCGCCGAACCAGAAAGCGAGGCGGGCAGCATCGCGCGGACGCGCATGCAAAAATGCCGACAGGAGCGGGAGGAGCACGAGCGGCGCCAGCGCGTTGAACCCGAGCGGCGCGAACGCGATGGTCAGCATCGTCCCGGCAGCGAAGAACGCCAGCCGGAGCAAGGCCGGTCGCACGTCCAAAAGACCTTGGAGCGGGTGTGGGTTGTTAGTGACGGGATACACCAGTGCGTTTATGCCTGGTGCCGCGTCGCGGCACCAGGGTCGGAAGGCTACTCGGGCTGCATTTCACGCTGCACCTGCAGCGTATCTATCCGATGCCGGTCTGCCTTGAGCACGCGGAATTCAAAACCGCCGAACGTCAACTTCTCGCCGCGCCTTGGCAGGCGGCCCAGCTCATGCATTACCAGTCCGCCGGTCGTGTCGTAATCGTCATCCGGCAGGTTGGTGTCGAAGTATTCGTTAAAGTCCTCGATCCTGGTCAGCGCCCGCACCAGGTACGTCGAGCGGCCTTCCGCGTCGGTCTCGGGCTGGATGCACGCCGCTTCCTCGCGGTCGTGCTCGTCATCTATTTCGCCGACGATTTCTTCCAGTACGTCCTCGATCGTCAGCAGGCCCGAAACGCCGCCGTACTCGTCGACGACAATCGCCATGTGATTGTGGCTGTCGCGAAACTCCTTGAGGAGTGCATTGAGCCGCTTAGATTCCGGGATGACCGCAGCGGGACGCAGGTAATCCTCTATGCGCAGCTCGCCGCGCTGTTCATCGTTGAAGTAACGCAACAGGTCCTTCGCAAGAAGTACGCCCAGTACTTCATCGCGATCCTCGCCGATGACAGGGAAGCGGGAGTGACCGGATTCGATAATGACCTTGAGCATTTCATCAAGCTTTTGGTTGCGTTCTATGACAACCATCTGCGAGCGCGGGATCATCACTTCCCGCACCTGCGTTTCCGCAACCTCGAGGACGCCCTGCAGCATCGTCTGCTCTTCGGGGTCGAAAACGCTCTCGGCCTGCTGTAGTAAATCGTGTATTTCTTCGCGGCTCCAGGGATCTCCTTTGATGGCGCGGAAAATGCGCTTTACAACTCCGGTCGATCCTGAGCCGCCGGTACTTGGCGGTTTGTCGTTCATTGAAAAGGTGTGGTCTCCTGACCCGTTTTGGAAGTCATTGTATCAGGTGGGACTGGTGTTCTGCGGGCGCAGGCCACGCCGAGCTAACGGTATGGGTCATCGAAGCCGCGGCTGGCCATGATTCGCACTTCCAGGCGTTCCATGGCGGCAGCCTCTGCCTCTGTCTGGTGGTCGTAGCCCAGCAGGTGCAGCGTTCCGTGGACCAGCAGGTGACCCCAGTGGCTGCCCACCGGCTTGCCTTGCTCCACGGCCTCGCGCTCGACGATCGGCCCGCAGATTGCGAGGTCGCCAAGCGCCCGCCGCGGCGCGGCGGGAAGCCCGGGGATACCGGGTTCGTCTGCGGGAAATGCGAGTACGTTGGTGGCGCTGTCTTTGTGCCGGTAGCGATGGTTCAGGTCGCGGCTTTCTTCTTCGCCCACGATTCTTACGACAATTTCGCACTCACCGGCATCGTCACGATGGCCTGTGGCGGCATCGAGCGCGGCCTCGATCCAGCGGCGGATTTCAGCGGCTTCGGGAACGCTCCCGACGTCGCAGGCTTGCTGCAGTTCAACGTTTACCGATTTGTTCAAAATGGTTGCAGGTTGCCCATGCGGCGCAGGACCGGTGCGCGGTGATGCGGTGACCTAATCGTTCGAAGGCTTTTTGGCGCCGCTTCCGTCTGCCTCGTACGCCTCGACAATTCTCTGCACCAGTTCGTGTCGGACGACATCGCCGGGCGTGAAATAAGTGAAGGCGATCCCCTCCACGTCTGCCAGAATCTTTATCGCATTCTTCAACCCGGACTCCGAACCTTTTGGCAGGTCTATCTGGGTGATGTCTCCCGTCACTACTGCATGCGAACCGAAACCGATGCGGGTCAGGAACATTTTCATCTGGGCGACACTGGTGTTCTGCGCCTCGTCCAGGATGACGAAAGACTCGTTCAGCGAACGGCCGCGCATGAAGGCAAGCGGCGCTATCTCGATGACGCTGCGCTCGATGAGCCTTGCTACCTGCTCTGGCCCGATCATATCAAACAGCGCGTCGTACATCGGACGAAGATACGGATCCACCTTCTGCGACATGTCGCCGGGGAGGAAGCCCAGGCGCTCGCCCGCCTCTACGGCCGGGCGCACCAGAATGATTCGCCGCACTTCTTCATTTTCCAACGCATCAATGGCGCTGGCGACTGCGAGATACGTCTTCCCGGTTCCCGCAGGCCCGATGCCGAACGCCAGGTCGTGCTCGCGTATGCCCTTCAGGTAAGCACGCTGGTTCGGGCTCCGCGCGCGTACCAGCTTGCGGCGCGTCTGGATCTCGATTTCGCCACTGTCGTTCTCCCTCTTGCCGTTGCCGCGGCCAGGGGGCTCAATGGAAGTGTCGGCATCCCGCATGACGGACTCCTGCAGGCACATGTGTACCCGCTCACGATCGAGGCGCTCCTTGCCCGTGAGTTGGAAAAGGGAACGAATGACGTCCGAGCCCAGCTGCGCTGCGCCCGGCTGTCCGGTAATTCTGAAGCGATTTCCGCGGCTGGCAATTTCGACGTTCAGGCGGCGTTCGATCTGGCGCAGGTGCTCGTCGAACTGTCCGCACAGGTTGGCCAGGCGATTGTTGTCGGCAGGTTCCAGGATCACGTCCTGGGATATTTCTACAGCGTTCAATGGTGGGTTGTTCGACCTCTCTTTCGTCCAGTCCCCCGGGCGTGGGGGCGGACCGCTTGATTGCAAGACTACCGCGATGTTTTGCCACATGGAATAGCGCGGTTGGCACATTCGCAGGAGCCCACGCCGAAGGAAACCACCGCGTGGGCTTCCTACTTCCGATTGCCTGCCAGGCGGCCGCGCAGTGAATTGGACATTGCTTCGGTGATGATGACATCGACAAACCGGCCCAGGCAGGCGTCGTCACCGTCGAAGTTGACCCAGCGGTTGTTTTCCGTCCGGCCGGCGAGCTCGAGTTCGTTCTTCCTGGAGCGGCGCTCCACCAGGATTCTCTGCGTACTGCCGACCATGCTCTCACTGATGGCTCTTGCCTGCGCATTGACTCGCGCCTGCAGGCGTTGCAGCCTTTCCTTCTTGACCTCCATCGGCGTGTCGTCCGCGAAGTTGGCGGCGGGGGTGCCGGGGCGGGCGCTGTAGACAAAGCTGAAAGACTGGTCGAACTTAAGGTCCTGGATAAGCCGCATCGTAGCGTCGAAATCGGCTTCTGTTTCGCCGGGAAAGCCGACGATGAAGTCCGACGACAGCGAGATGCCTGGGCGGGCCTCCCGCAGTTTGCGTATCTTCTGCTTGTACTC
This sequence comes from Woeseiaceae bacterium, assembly GCA_035304285.1. Classification (GTDB taxonomy): domain Bacteria; phylum Pseudomonadota; class Gammaproteobacteria; order Steroidobacterales; family Woeseiaceae; genus IDS-8. Next base: position 13,056 of record DATGQI010000114.1, on the reverse strand, counting down.
GAGGGTCGTGTGCCCCCGCTTCATGCGAGCGAGAATGCGATCCGACCCGTGCTGCACCGGCAGGTGCAGGTAATTCGCAAGCTCTGGCACTTCCGCGTACGCCTGTACGAGGCTGTCGGTGAACTCCACCGGGTGCGAGGTCGTGAAGCGAATGCGATCGATGCCGTCGATCGCGGCGACGTAATAGATCAGGGTTGCGAGGTCGACGGTGCGCCCGTCGAAGGTCTCGCCCCGATAGGCGTTGACGTTCTGTCCGAGGAGGTTGACCTCGCGTACGCCCTGGGCGGCGAGGCTCACGACTTCCGCCACGACGTCGTCGAGCGGCCGGCTGATCTCCTCGCCACGCGTGTAAGGAACGACGCAGAACGTGCAGTACTTGCTGCAGCCTTCCATGATAGAAACAAAGGCAGTAGGTCCTTCGGCACGCGGTTCCGGCAGGCAGTCGAATTTTTCAATCTCCGGGAAGGAGACGTCGACAACCGGGCGGCCGCCGGCGATGACTTCCTCCAGCATATCGGGCAGGCGGTGCAGGGTCTGCGGCCCGAATACGAGGTCGACGTACGGTGCCCGGCCGCTGATGCCCTCGCCTTCCTGGCTGGCAACGCACCCGCCCACGCCGATCACGACGCCGGGCCGTTCCTCCTTGAGCGCACGCCAGCGCCCGAGTTCGGAAAAGACCTTCTCCTGTGCCTTCTCCCGGATCGAGCAGGTGTTGACGAGCAGGAGATCCGCATCCTCGGGCACCGCCGCCAGTTCATAGCCGTGTGAGGCACGCAGCACGTCCGCCATCTTCTGCGAGTCGTACTCGTTCATCTGGCAGCCGTAGGTCTTGATGTAGAGCTTGCTGGTCACGGTTCTTGCTGTGGACGGCTGGAAAGTACCGGCTTGCACATCATGCGAGGGTGCGGCGGATCGGCTTTTCCTAGAAGGGGATGTCGTCGTCGAAATCGTCGGGCGACGGGCGCTGCGGCGCCGATGCCCCGCCGGGATCGGCCATGGCCGGCGCGCCGCCGCCCGAGCGGCCGCCCAGCATCTGCATCTCGTCCGCCACGATCTCGGTGGTGTAGCGGTCGTTGCCCGACTTGTCCTGCCACTTGCGCGTCCTGAGCTTGCCCTCGATATAGACCTGCGAACCCTTCCGCAGGTACTCCGCGGCAATCTCGGCCAGCTTGCCGAACATCGCCACGCTGTGCCATTCCGTGCGTTCTTTCTGCTCGCCCGTCTGCTTGTCTTTCCACGACTCGTTGGTCGCGAGACGCAAATTGGTCACGGCAGAGCCGCTTGGCATGTAACGCGTCTCGGGGTCCTGTCCGAGATTGCCGATGACGATTACCTTGTTGACTCCGCGAGCCATAGTCGATCCTCTACGTCGTTCCTGTGGATTTTTGGCGCAACGCCAGGCGATGTCGACGGTCTGGGCTGCGAGGGCTGCTTATTGTAGAGCGTAGGCGGTCAAAAGCCACCTTGATTTCTCCTGCTTTCGCCGCTGTTTAGGCTCAAATGCCGTTGCATCCGGGGTCGTCCAGGGGAACGAATGGCTGTCGCGCTGCGGCATGGCCGGCGGGGTGCCCTTTGGCGGAATGGCTCCCTTCGGTCCGCTTTATTTCCGCCAAAGGGCACCCCGCCGGCCATACCTCCCGGGCCTTGTCGCACCCGCCGCTTACCTTCACTCAATTTCAATGCATTGGAGGAAATGCCCCTCGACTGAGGCTCCCTTCCGGGAGCTGGCAACTTTCGAATGATGCTTCGCGCGCTACGAGGTGTCGCTGCGCGTGCGCCCGGTGAATCGCTCGATCAGCAGCCATACGGCGACGGCGGCGGCGCAGAACAGGAAAACATCATCCGGTGGCCGCACCTCGAGCAGCCAGCCGCCGGCGAGGCCGCCGGCGAAGATGCCGCCGAACTGGGCGCTGGAGAAGACGCCTAAGGAGGCTCCCCGGATGCGCTCATCCGCCAGGATCGACAGGCGGGCCGGCAGCCCCGCTTCCAGGAAGTTGAAGCCGGCGAAGAAGAGCGCGAGGCCAGCCACGACCGGCAGTGCGGAGAAGGCGCCGTAGGAGAGCACGAGTTGCCCCGAGCCGAGCAACAGGATGGCGATAGTCACGGTGTTCGCCTTACCTCGCCGTTCGTCCGCCAGGATCAGGGGAACGGTGCCCGCCAGCGAGACTACCAGTGCCCCGGCATAGATCTTCCATTGCCCTTCGTCCGGGATGCCGGCCTGCGAACGCAGCAGGAACGGCAGCGCAACGAAGCTCGCGGAGAGCAGCGCGTGCAGCAGGAAAATGTAGAGATCGAGGCGGACGAGGTCCGGCTTGAGGGCGGCCCGGACCGGAATACGGGAAGCCTTTCGTTCCGGCCCCATGGCAGGAGGCAGGAGGCGCATCATAATGGCCGCGACCAGTGCCAGGCCTGCTCCCAGCCAGAACAGTGAACGTACGCCGCTCATGGCGGCGATGGCAGGTCCCAGGACCAGCGCCAGCAGGAAGGTGCTGCCGATTCCGATGCCGAACAAAGCCATTGTGCGCGTGCGTACCTCCGGTCGCGTGGCGTCGGCAAGCAACGCGGTGAGGGTCGCGGACACGGCTCCTGCACCCTGCAGCAGTCGCCCGGCGATGACGCCATAGATAGTGTCGCTTGCGGCGGCAAGGATGCTTCCCGCGGCGAAAACGGCAAGTCCCAGCAGGATGACCGGGGGCCTGCCCAATCGGTCGGACAGCGAGCCCAGCGGTATCTGCAGCAGGGCTTGCGTCAGGCCGTAGCCGCCTACCGCGACGCCGATGAGGGTCGGGGTCGCGCCCGGCAGGCTGCCTGCGAACACCGCCATTACAGGCAATAATGCAAAAAGTGCGAACAAACGCATCATTGCGATGGTCGTAACTACCGCAGTTGCTCGAAGCTCGCGCGGCTGCATCACCGCGAAGAATTTTTCCTTTGTCTTGTTCATGCCTTGGCGGCCGGACGGTTCGCCGGGGCTTTTCCGCGGCCAAAGGTTAACGCACTGATTCGTCAGTGCTTCGAGAAGAAGTCAACAGCAAGCAATTTTGCCCGGCGGCCTTTGCTCCCTGGCCCGGAAATGTGAGACCAGCCGCTTTTTGCGCCAGGCTTTAGCGGCGGCGTATATTAGCAGGTTGTCCTGCGATCACCGCAAAACCCCTCATATGAAATACATCGACATCCGCGGCGCGCGAACTCATAACCTCAAGAACGTGGATTTGAGTTTGCCCCGCGACAAACTGATCGTGTTCACTGGCCTGTCGGGTTCCGGCAAGTCCTCGCTCGCCTTCGATACGATCTACGCGGAAGGGCAGCGTCGATATGTCGAATCGCTGTCGGCGTATGCGCGGCAGTTCCTGTCGATGATGGAAAAGCCGGACGTGGACCACATCGACGGCCTTTCGCCCGCCATCTCGATAGAGCAGAAGTCGACGTCCCACAACCCCCGCTCTACCGTCGGTACCGTCACCGAGATCTACGACTACCTGCGGCTGCTGTACGCGCGCGTCGGCACGCCTCGCTGCCCGCAGCATGGCGTTACCCTGGAGGCGCAGACGGTGAGCCAGATGGTCGACCAGGTGCTGGCCTTGCCCGAAGGATCGCGGCTGATGCTGCTGGCGCCCGTCGTGCAGGACCGCAAGGGGGAACACGTGCAGCTCATGCAGGACTTGCAGGCCCAAGGGTTCATCCGTGCGCGAATCGACGGTGAAGTGTACGAACTCGACGACCCGCCCAAGCTCGACCTGCGCCGCAAACACTCTATCGACGCCGTCATCGATCGATTCAAGGTAAAGCCGGATCTGGGCATCCGCCTGGCGGAGTCATTCGAGACGGCACTGCGAATGGCGGACGGGGTTGCACGCATTGCTTTCATGGAAGATGGTAAGCACGAGGAATTGCTGTTCTCCGATCGCTTTGCCTGCAACATCTGCGGCTACAGCCTGACGGAACTGGAGCCTCGCCTGTTCTCGTTCAACAACCCGTCAGGCGCCTGTCCCGGATGCGACGGCCTGGGTGTGAAACAGTTCTTCGATCCCTCGAGAGTGGTGGTGAACCCGGACCTGTCGCTCGCGGGCGGCGCCATCCGCGGCTGGGATCGCAGGACGGTCTACTACTACCAGATGATCCAGAGCCTCGCCGAACACTACAAGTTCGACCTGGAAACCCCGTTCGGCGACCTGCCGGAGAAGCTTCGCAATATCATCCTGTACGGCAGCGGCAAGGAGCGCATCTCGTTCCATTACGCGAACGCGCGTGGTCTCGAGATCAGCCGCCGGCACCGCTTCGAGGGCGTCATCCCGAACCTGGAGCGCCGCTTCCGTGAGACCGAGTCCTCCGCAGTTCGCGAAGAACTGAGCCGCTTCCTGAACAGCCAGCCATGCCCCGAGTGCAATGGCACGCGGCTCAACAAGGCGGCGCGAAACGTTTTCATCACCGACCTGTCGCTGCCCGACATCAGCAACATGTCCGTGGGGCGCGCGCGCGATTTCTTCGCGCAACTCACGCTGCAGGGATGGCGCGCGACGATCGCAGTAAGAATCGTCAAGGAGATCAATGAGCGGCTCGGTTTCTTAAGCGATGTCGGGCTCGACTACCTGTCGCTCAACCGCAGCGCCGAAACCCTCTCGGGCGGCGAAGCGCAACGCATTCGGCTCGCGAGCCAGATCGGTTCCGGGCTCGTCGGCGTCATGTACATACTGGACGAACCCTCCATTGGTCTGCACCAGCGCGACAACAAGCGCCTGCTCGGCACGCTGCTTCACCTCCGCGACATCGGCAACACCGTCATCGTGGTCGAGCACGACGAAGAGGCCATCCTTGCCGCGGATCACGTGGTGGATCTGGGTCCCGGCGCAGGCGTGCACGGCGGGCGCGTCGTGGCGGCGGGAACCCCGGACGAGATCGCGCGCAATGCGCAATCGCTGACGGGCCAGTACCTGTCAGGGCGACGCTCCATTGCTCTTCCGGAGAGGCGCATCGAGGCGGACCCGAAACGGCAACTGACGATCACCGGCGCCCGCGGAAACAACCTGAAGTCTGTCGGCGTCTCCGTTCCAGTCGGCCTCATGACCTGCGTCACCGGTGTGTCCGGCTCCGGCAAATCCACGCTGGTCAACGACACGCTGTACAAGGCAGTAGCAGATGCTCTCAATCGCACCAGCCGGAATGCCGCGCCACACGATGGCATCAGCGGACTCGAACTCATCGATCGCGTCATCGACATCAGCCAGAGCCCCATCGGCCGCACGCCACGATCGAACCCGGCTACCTACAGTGGACTGTTCACGCCGATCCGCGAACTGTTCGCCGGCACCCAGGAAGCCCGCTCGCGCGGCTACATGCCCGGGCGCTTCAGCTTCAATGTCAAGGGCGGCCGCTGCGAAGCCTGCCAGGGCGATGGCGTCATCAAGGTCGAGATGCACTTCCTCCCGGATATCTACGTCCCCTGCGACGTCTGCCGCGGCAAACGCTACAACCGCGAGACGCTGGAGATTCGTTACAAGGGCAAGAACATCCACGAGGTCCTCGAGATGACCGTCGAGGATGCCTCGGATTTCTTCCGCAACGTGCCTGTCGTGTCGAAGAAGCTGCAGACTCTCATGGACGTCGGCCTCGCCTACGTCCGCCTGGGACAGAACGCCACCACGCTCTCCGGCGGTGAAGCGCAGCGCGTCAAGCTCGCGCGGGAACTGTCAAAGCGCGATACGGGCAGCACACTCTACATCCTCGATGAGCCGACGACAGGACTGCACTTCCACGATATCGAGCAACTGCTAAGCGTACTGCACCGCCTTCGGGACAAGGGCAACACCGTCGTCGTCATCGAGCACAACCTCGACGTCATCAAGACGGCAGACTGGATCATCGATCTCGGTCCGGAAGGCGGCGACGGCGGCGGCGAAATCGTCGCCACGGGCACGCCCGAGGATGTCGCGGATACGCCCGCCTCGTTCACCGGCCAATACCTGCAGCCGTTACTCAAGAAGGTCAGGCGCAAGAAGCGCGCCTCGCAATAACCGCTCTGCGCGCGGAGAGTCATGCACAGTGGCACTGGTCGTTCGACGAACTGCCAGTGCGACGACAATGGGGAGGCATCGGCGGCGGCGGTCGCCTTTGGCGGAAATAAAGCGGACCACCGTCCTGGAATCCTCATTTCCTGACGTCCTCGCTTGATCTTTCGATCCACGGGAGCCATTCCGTCAAAGGCGACCGCCGCCGATGCCGTAGCACGACAGCGTCTCAGACCGCGCTACCTGCGGTATCCTTCAATCGACCCGGCTCCTGCAAATCCTGCGAAAAGCGCCCGAGCGTCCGTCCGGTCAGAACGCCCGCCGTCATCGAGCCATTGACGTTCAATGCGGTCCTCGCCATGTCGATCAGAGGTTCGATGGATATAAGGAGAGCGGCCAGCGTGACGGGGAAGCCCATCGCGGGAAGAACGATCAGGGCCGCAAAGGTTGCCCCCCCACCGACGCCCGCGACGCCGAAAGAACTGATCGCGACGACTGCCGTGAGAGTAGCGATGAAGCCAGGATCGACCGGGCTGATGCCCAGTGTAGGGGCGATCATGGTCGCAAGCATGGCGGGATAGATGCCGGCGCACCCGTTCTGCCCGATGGTGGCGCCGAACGTGGCGGAGAGGTTCGCCACCGGACTGGGAACTTTCAGCTCGTCGATCTGCGTCTCGACGTTGAGCGGGATGGTCGCGGCGGAACTGCGAGAGGTGAACGCAAAAGTCAGTACCGGCCAGACCTTCCTGAAGTAGTCGATGATGCTGACGCCGTTCAGGCGCAACAGGAGCGCATGTACGGCGAACATGATGACGATGGCGATATAGGATGCGACGACGAACGTGAGTAGCTTGAGGATGTCCGTGAGACTCGAGCCGGCGACGACCTTGGCCATCAGGGCCAGGATGCCGTAAGGCGTCAGCGCCATCACCATGCGCACCAGCTTCATGATGATCGACTGCGCTGTTTCCACGAAGCTGACGATCGAGCGGCCGCGCTCCGGGTCCTCCTTCGCAACCTGCAGTGCCGCGATTCCGAAAAGGATGCCGAACAGTACCACCGCGATCACCGAGGTCGGCCGCGCGCCCGTAAGGTCGTAAAACACGTTTGAGGGAATGAAGCGCAGAAGCATGTCCGCGAATGTCAGGTCCGCGAGCGTCTCCTGGCGTGCGACCAGCGCTTCCGCCCTGGCCAGTTCGCGCGCTCCTTCCGTCAGTCCTTCGGCCGTCAGTCCGAAAACGTTGACGATAGCGATGCCTACGAGCGCGGACACCATGGTCGTCGCGACGAGGATGCCGATTACCATGCCGCCGATCTTGCCGAGCGTCGCCAGTTCGCGCATGCGCACGACGGCTGCGATCATCATCACCAGTACGAGCGGCATGATGATCATCTTCAGCAGGTTGATGTAGCCCCCGCCCACCACGTTCGTCCAGACGAGCGTGGCTTCGATCGCGGACGGCTGGCCCGATTGAGTCGCTTGCAGCGCCAGGCCGAAGGCTACTCCGGCGACCAGTCCGGCAAGGATTCTCTGCGCGAGCGAATAACGCGGCGCCCGAAGCCGCGTCAGCAAGGCGATCAGGGCACCGAAGACCAGCAGATTTAAGACAACGATCAGGGACAAGGCCCGCACCGCCCGGTTCGCCGGCTGACGCCGATAGGCTTGAGAGAATGCAACAAAAGCTCAAGCGCCGCAAAGAAGAGTCTGCGATGGCGCGATGCGCTGAGGGAATATGCGTACGATGACGATCGCGTGTCGCCCGCGGGGCGGGCCCCTACAGCGACCTATCCATACTCGCTGGCAATCGTTTGGAATAGAAGGCTGTAGGAGCCAGTCTCACGGGCGACTAGCGTCGACGCGAGTAGACGGATGTAGAGGAACGTCGCCCGCTTCTACAGCATGCTATTCCTGGCTTGTACGTAGCGGTCGAACGCTTGCGCGAAACGCTGTGGGGCGTCGGCGTTCATGCGCAGGTACATCGACGGCTCGATGAGTTCCAGCTCCATCAACAGGAAGCGGTCGTCGGGACCTCTCACGAGGTCGCAGCGCGCATAGACCGGAAGTGGGTCGACGAGATGCACGATCTTATCGGCGCAAGCGGCTAAAACCGCTTCCGGCTCAATTGCGAGGATGCTCGCGCCGTGTTCTTCCTGCACGCGGAAATCCGGCGCTCGCGGCACTTTCCGGATCGCATGGCTGTAGGCGCCACTGAAATAAAACAGAGAAAACTCACCCTCCACCTGGATGTTCCGGATAAAAGGCTGCACGACGAACGCCCGGTTCTCGAACCGTCGCAACAGAAGCGGCTCGAGTGCAGGAATATCGTGGCGCTTCAGCAGGAACGTATCAGTGGCATTGGTGCTCACCACGGGCTTGACGATGATTCGGTCACTGGCGAGCGCATCGAAGCATGCAAGAAGCTGCCCGGGTGACAGTCCCTCGGACCAGGTACTTGGGACAATATCTGCCCCCCGCGCCTCCAGATCGCGCAAGTAGGTTTTGGTGAGGCCCCAGCGGACCAGCTCAATGGGATTTACTAGTACCGGCCCCGATGCGTCGATCTGCTCGAGCAATCGAATGAAAAGGTTCGCATCCTCCGGGTAGTCCCAAGGAGTGCCGATATAGACCGCGTCATAGAGGGTCCAGTCGGCTCCTGCCCCTCGCCAGGGAACCATCTCGATGGTCCACCCAAGCGCCTGCATCGGTGGGATCGCAAGGTCCGCATCTATGAACCAGCCTTCCGTCTCCTCCATGGTGAGGAATGCGCAGCGCTTCGTTGTCATGGATGGCAGTCAGCTTTCCGTCGATACCCAACGTGCAAGCATGCGGCGCATCCCGACGCGTTTGGAGACATCGATGCCCGCTCGCGCCTCCTCGTCGAGAATCTGCCGCATCTGTGGACCCATCTCCGCCCGGGTGAGTTGCTCGAATCCGAAGCGTTCATAGAAGCGGGCATTCCAGGGAAGGTGCCTGAACGTGATCAGCGACAAACTCGCGAACTCCCTGTTCTCCGCCCAGCCGATCACCGTGTTGACCAGCCGGGTGCCTATGCCCCTGCGCGCGTGTCGCGGATGCACATCCACCTCATCCAGGAATGCTTCGCCGTCCAGAACTTCCGCAAGTGCGAAGCCGACCGCTCGCCCCGGTTCATTTACCGCCACCCACAGCCGGCCTTCCAGCTGCGCCTCGAGCAGGGTGTCGCGGTCGGTAACCAGCCAGCGCAACGTCGCCGGCAAATCTTCTTCCGGGAATACCGAAGCGGCGGCCTGCTCCAGTTTCGGGATCTCCAGCAGGTGCTGCTTCTCGGCAACGACGATACGGTATGGCTCAGGCACGTACAGCCAGGAAAAATGAAAAACCGCCGGGTTAATAACGCGCCGCAGGCGGTACGTGTCTTTGCCACGGCCTCTCGCTCAGCTGGCGATCGTGCAGGCGACCGAGCAGGAGGAGAGCCAGTATCGCACCGGACAACGCCCACGCCATGTCCGACTGAGTGTCCCAGATATAACCCTGCGTGCCGAGGAATGATTCGGACGCCCCCGCAGACACCAGTGCGGCCATCCACTCGATCAGTTCATAGAAGGCGCTGATGCCGAGGCAAGCAGCCACGATAAAGAAGTTGCGCCAGGCCGCGGTAGAGAAAACGCGATTCCTGATTGTGAGTTCGCGGGCGATGATCGCGGGGACGAATCCCTGGAGAAAGTGACCGAGCTTGTCATAGTTGTTGCGGTCCTGTGCAAACGTATCGCGCACCCAGTCAAACAAGGGGACTTCGGCGTATGTGTAATGTCCGCCCACGATCAGGACGACACAATGAACGAGGATCAGGAAATACGCGAGCGATGTCAGCGGATAACGCTTCCTGGTAAACCACAGGATGCCCGCCCCGATGACGGCAGGCAGCACTTCGACGAACCAGGTGGGATAGTCCTTCGGTCCAATGGCCGACCAGGTAAAGACCACCCCGAATACCAGGATCCATGCAACTTGCATGACACGCGAAGGATCCCCCGCCATTGTGCTCCGTCCGACGTTCATCAGGCTCTCCCGGCCTCACACATCCAGGCTTTTAGTAGTGCGGCGGCCTCTGTTCGTCGCGCTCATCCGATGCCGGCGCTTCGGAGACCGAGCGAAACCTCTCGACCAGCGATTCACAAACCTGCTCGAGACGCGACAACTGCGCCTGCTGGTTCGTGAGAACCTGGTTGACCTCCTCCAGCGCCTGCTCATGGTGAGCAAGCTTTACCTCGATGTCGATAAGCCGCTGCTCATTCATGCTTAATCCCCGAGTCGCGTACACCCATGATAAATCAACACATTACGTGGGTCCGTAGAAATCTGCAATAAAGCTTGAGCCAAGCCTGGGCGGTGCAGCTCAACCGCTGTTTCGGGGTGTATGCTTGCGAGTTCGATAATTCACGTGCTCCCGACCGTTTATGACTCTCATTCGCTTCGACCAGGTCTCTCTCGACTTCGGCGACCAGGCAATACTGCAGCAGGCAGACTTCGCGATCGACACGGGCGAGCGTGTCTGCCTGATCGGCCGCAACGGCGCAGGCAAGACCACGACTTTGAAACTCATCACGGGCGAGGTGCAGCCGGAGCATGGCGAGATCGTGCGGAAGAACGGACTGGTGGTCAGCCAACTTGCACAGTCGCTTCCACCCGGAGTGGATGCCAGCGTCCGGGAGGTGGTGGCATCGGGCTTGTCCGAGGTGCAGGCGCTGCTGGACGAGTACCAGGAACGGTCGCAGCAGGCGATGAACGACGAGGCGATGCATGACCTCGAGGACCTGCACCAGCTGATCGACATCCACGGCGGCTGGAGCATCGACCAGCGCATCGACTCGATGCTCACGGAGCTGGACCTTCCCGGCGAGCGCAGGATGAGCGAACTGTCCGGAGGCTGGCGCCGGCGTGTCGCGCTGGCAACAGCGCTGGTTCAAAAGCCGGACCTGCTGCTCCTGGACGAGCCAACCAACCACCTGGACATTGTCACCATCAAATGGCTGGAGAGCGTGGTATACAGCTACGACGGTGCAGTACTGTTCATCACCCATGACCGCGCCTTCCTGCAGCGGCTGGCCACGCGCATCGTCGAGATCGATCGCGGCAGGCTCGAAAGCTGGCCCGGCGATTATGCGAATTTCCTGCAGCGCAAGGAAAAGGCACTGGAGGACGAGGCGACGGAACACGCGCGGTTCGACAAGAAGCTGCAGCAGGAAGAAGTGTGGATACGCCAGGGCATAAAGGCGCGCCGTACGCGTAACGAAGGTCGCGCCCGCGCGCTGCAGAAAATGCGCGACGAGCGTGCGCGGCGGGTAACGCGCGAACAGGCGGCAGATATCCGGATCGACGAAGCAGACCGCACCGGCCGGCAGGTTATCCGCGCGAAGAACGTCAGTTACCGCTTCGATGACAAGCCTTTGATCGAGAATTTCTCGATCAGGATTGTCCGCGGGGACCGGATCGGCATCCTTGGCAACAACGGCGTCGGAAAAACGACTCTGCTCCGGATCCTACTGGGAGAGATTGAGCCGCAGTCGGGCACCGTGAAGCACGGCACGAACCTGGAGGTCGGTTATTTCGACCAGCTTCGTGAATCCCTGGAACCCGACAAATCCGTAGTCGACAACGTCGCAGGCGGACGCACGCACATAGCGATCGGCGGCGGTGAGCGGCACGTTATCGGTTACCTGAAGGGATTCCTGTTCTCGCCCAAACGCGCACGCATGCCGGTCAAGGCTTTGTCCGGCGGCGAGCGCAACCGGGTGATTCTCGCAAAGCTGTTCACACGTCCGGCGAACCTGCTGGTACTGGACGAACCGACAAACGACCTCGACATGGAGACGCTCGAGGTGCTGGAAGAAAGGTTGACGAGTTTCAGCGGGACACTGATCGTCGTCAGCCACGACCGGCAATTCCTGGACAACGTCGTTACCAGCACTATCGTGTTCGAGGCTGACGGGGGCATACGGGAATACGTCGGTGGTTACAGCGACTGGTTACGCCAGGGCAAGGAACTTGCAGAGGTAGACAACATCAAGCCAGGCCGGGCGGCGCGGGACAACGTCGGGAAACCGACCGTGGCCCGTTCTTCCACGAAACTTGGCTACCGCGAGCAGCGTGAGCTCGATGACCTTCCCCGGCAGATAGAGGAGCTCGAGAAAGAACTGGCCGTACTCGAAAAGGCCATAGCAGCTCCGGATTTTTACGGCCGTGAGAACGAAGAGGTGCAGGAAACGCTGCGGCTGCTGAGAGAAAAGCAATCGCGGATCGACGTCGTGATCGAGCGCTGGAGCGAACTCGAGGACAAGCAGCAGCGGCTCGGCAAACGCTAGCCCGGACTAGGGGGCTGCTATCAAAGCCACTCGTGCGCCTTCTGTTCGAAGGTGGAGCTTTGAACCGGTACGATGCAAAAGCGCTGCCCGGTAGGCGCCTCCATCACACACCAGTCTTTTATCGAAGCAACCTTCCTGGCGCCCAGTGCCTCGAGGCGCTTTACCTCGGCTTCTATATCGTCACTTTCAATATCGAGGTGAACGCGTGATGCATGATCCACGCGCTGTACTTCCACGGACGGCTCGTCCGCAGGCATGTCCAGGGGAACGTAGTTTTCATCCGGGGCGACTCCGCCTTGCCTGGGTGGAACACCCAGCGCCTTGCTCCAGAACTCGGCAGCCGCGGACAGGTCGTCCGTGTTGCAGTCAATACTGAGTCCGGCCAGCCTGCTCTTGTGCACGTGAAACTCCAGTCGCAGCGTGAATCACGCAAGAAAGTGACAATTTGCGTTTCACGCAAATAAAAAAGCCCGAGGGAGGCAGAGTTTGCCTCTCATCGGGCCTGTATGCATCTCGGATTCGGCGGGCCTTCGGTCTAGTCGTTGCTCAACTATCGGTCCCGCGCGAATTAGAATTCCGAATCAGCACCAATCAAAGCGGCGTTACGTTCTCCGCTTGCGGTCCTTTCTGTCCCTGCGTGACCTTCATCGTTACCTTTTGGCCTTCATGCAAGGTCTTGCGACCGCTGCCATTGATAGCGCTATGGTGA
>DATGQI010000113.1:0-3383 GCA_035304285.1 Woeseiaceae bacterium | reverse complement strand
TTCAGACGTTGTTGATCCTCTGCCATGGTCCTGATCCTGGTTGGCCAAAACATCATGGTAGATGACTGTCGTGCTCATCCGCGAACAGTGGCTCGCACACGCGCTTCTTTGGTCATACTGGAAAAAGCGGTACTCAACCAGTGCAACGCCACTACAATACTGGCTCCCGTTTATCCCAGATAAAGAACATTGCCTCTTTCAGCGCCTATCCAACACCCGGCACGTACACACATGTTCGAGGAGGCAGCCCAGGCCGCTGCCGTGGTCGAGCGCCAGTTGCGCGAAAACGCCGGTGACATCGCTCGCCTCGTCCGGGATCTGAGATCCCGGCGAAAGACGATTATCCTGACACTCGCCCGCGGCAGCTCCGATCATGCAGCTACCTACGCCCGGTATCTCATCGAAACGCGCCTGGGCATCCTCACAGCATCTGCGGCCCCCTCCATTTCGTCTCTTTACGAATCTCGCCTCGATTTGCGGGATGCCGTCGTGCTCGCGATTTCGCAATCCGGTAAGAGCCCCGACCTGCTTGCAGCTGTAGAGGCAGCACGAAAGTCGGGGGCTTACGTCGTGACGATTGTCAACGTCGAGGAATCTCCACTTGCCCGCCTGGCGGATTACGCGATTCCTCTGCGTGCCGGCAGCGAGATGAGCGTCGCAGCGACCAAGTCCTTCATCGCCTCTCTTGCGGCCGTCGCGCAGCTGGTGGCGTCGTGGAGCGACGACCGAAACATGGACGCCGCGCTTGCATCGCTGCCGGCCCAGTTGCACGAAGCGTGGCAGCTCGACTGGAGCGAGGCGCTGCCGTGTTTGCGACACGCACGGAGTTTGTATGTGCTCGGCCGGGGATTGGGATTAGGGATCGCCTTAGAGGCCGCGCTCAAGTTCAAGGAGACCTGCGGAATCCATGCCGAAGCTTTCAGTACCGCCGAACTACGACACGGTCCATTGGCTATCGTCGGGAGTGGTTTTCCGGTCCTGGTATTCGCACAGGACGATGCGTCGCACACAGGTATTCTCGAGCTCGTTGGAGATCTGCACAGACATCGCGCAGAACTCCTGACGGTTGGGGTGCGAGGCGGCGATGGCACCCGGCTTCCGGTGGTGGATGCTCATGCGGCGACCCAGCCGCTGCTGCAGATACAGAGTTTCTATCGCATGGTGAACGCGCTGTCCGTAGCCCGGGGTTTCAACCCGGACCACCCGCAACACCTGTCCAAGGTCACGGAAACGCTGTAGTGGCCGTCGCGTTTGTCAATGGAAGAGTCTTGACGGATGCAGGCGTGCAGGAAGGCCTGACCGTGGTGACCGGCGGTGCGCACATCGCTTCGGTGACGCAGGGTCGGCATTCTCCCGGGTGCGCGGAGCAAGTCGACCTTGGCGGAAACCTCCTGTTGCCCGGCTTCATCGACACGCAAGTCAATGGTGGCGCCGGCACGCTGTTCAACGACCACCCGACGGTGGAAGGAATCGAGAAAATTGGTCGCGCTCACCGGCAGTTCGGGACAACGGGATTTTTGCCGACCCTCGTCAGCGACGACCTGGACGTGGTCGCCGCTGCGATCTCCGCCGTTCAAGAAGCCATCGCGGCAGGGATTCCCGGAGTTCTCGGGATTCACATAGAGGGCCCATTTTTGAACGAAGCCCGCCGCGGCATCCATGACGCCAGCAAGATTCGTGACCTCGATGAGGAAGCTTTCCGGCTGCTGACGACACCCAGCGGAGGTAAGACGCTCGTCACCCTGGCGCCGGAAAAGACGACACCGCAGATGGTCAAAAGGCTGGTGGACGCGGGGGTGGTCGTGTCCGCCGGTCACAGCAACGCCACCTACGCGCAGGTGCGGGAGGCGCTCGACAGTGGACTAACGGGATTCACGCATCTGTTCAACGCGATGTCGCAGCTGACCGTGCGCGAGCCTGGCGTGGTAGGAGCCGCCCTGGAAGACGAGAACTCGTGGTGCAGCATAATAGCCGACGGCTATCACGTGGATCCGGTTGTCCTTCGACTGGCTCTCCGCTGCAAGAGAACCGATCGTTTTATCCTGGTGACGGACGCGATGCCGAGCGTCGGGGCGGACTCCAAGTCGTTTAGCCTGTTCGGCAGGACGATCACCGCAAGGGATGGAGTCTGCGTCGACGAGGACGGCACCCTGGCCGGTTCGGATATCGATATTGCGACGGCGGTTCGCAACACGGTTCGCTTGCTTGACGTACCACTTCCGGAAGCCGTGCGCCTGGCGAGCCTGTATCCCGCCCAGTTCATGGGATTGGCGGGCGAATACGGTCGGATCGCCGCCGGGTATCGGGCGAATTTGCTTGTTGTTGATGATGAGTTGAACGTAGTTGGAACGTGGATCGACGGTCGAGAGGTTCACGTCGCCTACGGCTGATTCATTGCGCCGCTGTTGGCGCCGTTGCTTCCCTCTCCGGCGCGTAGGCCAGCCGCTCTTCTTCAAGTTCTTTGCGCACCTGGCCGACCAGCTCCTCCAGGCGTTCATCGCTTTGAAGTCCGGCAAACAACGGACTTGTACGCACCTGGGCCTGCCGCCTCCAACCGCCTCGCCAAGCCTGCTCCAGAAACTCAATAGCCTTGTCCTGGTCACCCCGCAGGCTCGCGATCGCGCCGCGATAATAGGCAACCATCATCGGCAGACCGAACTCGCGTTCGAACGTGTCGAGACGCTTCTCCGCCTGGTCCAGCGTGCGTGCCGCAGCATGAATCTCGCCGGCCAGCTGCCGGGCTCGTGCAAGATGGAGCGCGTGCCAATGTCCGTACATCATGGTCCAGGGAGAATGCAATCTTTCGGAGTCACGGCCTGCCAGGGATTCGTACTCGCGAACCGCTATCTCCGGATCTCCGCGGAGCAAGGCCGCCATTGCACGAAATGCCGACATTTCCGTCCGGTCGGGAAATCGGTCGTTGTAACGGCGCACAGCATCGGATAGCCCGCTGAGGTCGCCCTGGAAGTAGTGCCACGCTAGCAGCACGTCCAACACTGACAAGGGATCGGTCGACCTGGCGAGGCCGTCCTCGATCCACTTCAGGCTCTCTTCGTAGTCGCCGAGTTCAAGCAGCGTCCAGCCGAGCTGCGTGCGAATGGCAGCCTGCTGGTTGCCGAGGTCAATACATCGTTCGAACCAGTGGGCGGCTTCCGCGTGATGGCCTGACATGTACTTGAGACCCGCCATGGCCCAGAGAGAATTCAGGTTATCCTCGTCGTCCTCGAATTCCATCGAGCGCCTGAGCCAGCGCTCCGCCTCTTCGAATTGTCCGAGGGCACTCAGGAGCGCCGCATGGTTGTGGATGATGCCGTGATTGATCGGGTCTTTCCGTAGTGCAAGGGTCGTGTATTCCAGCGCCTCACGATTGCGCCCCTGGTAGT
>DATGQI010000112.1:0-46703 GCA_035304285.1 Woeseiaceae bacterium | reverse complement strand
TGATCCTGGTCGACACGGCGCCCGGCTTCGCCACCCGCAGCTGCGTGAAGTTCCTCGGGGAGATCGAAGTTCTGCCTCGCCACCTCACCGCCTCGCAGTGGGTTGCCCAGGCGGGGATCGATGCACGGCCCAAAGAATCTGGCGACAAAAACGGCTCACGACAAATCTCCAAACAGGGCAACTCCAAAATCCGGGCTGCCCTGTTCTATCCCGCCATGACCGCGACGAAGCATGACCCGCACGTTGCTGCCTACTACCAATCGCTCATCGCCCGTGGCAAAAAGCCGATGCAGGCGTTGGTCGCGGTAATGCGTAAGCTGCTGCACGCCTTATGGGGCATGTTGCACCATCGCCAGCCTTGGGATGGCAGCAAGTTCTATCGACTGAACCCCATCAAAAATGCTTGACGGGGAACAGAGTATCTACAGGTTCCTGTCGCGCGAAAGAGCAACGGGCAACGATCGTCAGGCGGGTTGTTCGTCCTTCACGATCATGTGCTCGAGCGCTTCGAGGTGGGGAACCAGCGGGTACTCGTTGATCATCTTGACGCGGCAGAGCACCGGTGCGCCTTGCGGCCAGCCGTCCGTCGACTCCAGTTTCAGTACCGCACGATTGACGCGGACGAGTTGCGGGAAACCCTGCGTCAGGATTCCGTAGTAGCCTGACTTGATCTGGCCCGTACTGGAATAGAACACGACGATCCGCGTGCGGCCGGTGCTCGGCGGTACTTCCTTGCCGATTGCGCCTTCGAACGATACGACCGGCAATGCGCGGCCGCTCCAGTTTACGGTGCCGAGCATCCACGACTCGCTGCCCGGTGATTGCTCCGGCCTGGTAAAGCGGACCACTTCCGCTACGCAGGCGCGCGGGACGATCAGGCGGTCGCCGGCAAGCGGCACCAGCAGGCTGTACAGTTCTTCTACTTCAGGATTGGCGCTCACTGCAGCGAGATACCCCGTTCTTCGAGGAGCCGCTGGATCGCGTCCAGCAACTGGGAATCCTGGTAAGGCTTGCCCAGGTAGTCGTTCACGCCGATCTCGATCGCGCGCGCACGATGCTTGTCGCCCACGCGTGACGTGATCATGATAATAGGCACATCCGATACGCGTTCATCGTTCCTCACATGGGTCGCGAACTCGTAGCCGTCCATGCGCGGCATCTCGATGTCGAGCAGGATGATGTCCGGCCTGTTCTCGGACAGCGCGCTGATCGCGTCGAGGCCGTCCTTCGCGGTGACTACCCGCATGCCGCTGCGCTGCAGGAAGCGCTCCATGACGCGGCGCACCGTGATCGAATCGTCGACGACCAGCGCCAATGGGCGCACATCCGCAGCGGGCGCCGGCGACTTCAGTTCCACCACCGGCGCCCCCGTGCGTACGAGCGCATTGATGTCGAGAATCAAAACGATGCTGCCGTCGCCCAGGATCGTCGCCCCGGAAATGCCCCTGACACCCGCAAGCTGCGGGCCAACAGACTTGACTACGATTTCACGGCTGGTGAGCATTTCGTCCACCAGCAGGGCGGCCGAGTAGTCACCTGCGCGTACGAGGATCACCGGCACGTACGCTTCGTCCTCGGAGAGCTTCGCCGGTTGGCCACCGAGGTACAGGCCGAGGTGGCGGAAGCGGTAAGACTGCTCGCCGTATTCGTAAGTCGGTTCGCTCTGCGTCAGCAGGCTCTCGAGCTCCGTTCGCGCGATACGCGCGACACCTTCGACCGTCGGCAATGGCAACGCGTAAACCTCGTCGCCGGTCCGCACGATGAGCGCCTGCGTAATTGCAAGCGTGAATGGCAGCCTGACGGTGAAATTGGTGCCCTGCCCGATCACTGATGAAATCTGCAGCGAACCGCCGAGTTTCTTCACCTCGTTGGCGACCACGTCCATGCCGACGCCGCGTCCGGCCGCTTGCGTGACCTTCTTCGCCGTGCTGAAGCCGGGCGTAAGGATGAGCTGCATGATCTCCTCGTCCGTCGCCTTGCTTTCGGCTTTGAGAAGGCCGCGTTCGTAAGCCTTGCGGCGGATCGCCTTGACGTCGAGTCCTGCCCCGTCGTCCGAGACGTCGATTACCATTTCCGCGCCTTCCCTGTGCAGGCGCACCGTGATGCGGCCGGTCGCCGGTTTGCCCTTCTTCTGGCGCGCGTTCGGCTTCTCGATGCCGTGCACGACGGCGTTGCGCATCATGTGTTCGAAAGGCGGCAGCATCTTGTCGAGGACCTGCCGGTCCAGCTCGCCGGAGGCGCCTTCGACCGCCAGTTCGGCACGCTTGCCGGCTTCCGCCGCCGTCTGGCGCACGAGTCGTGTCAGACGAGGCACGTGCCGCTGGAAGGGCACCATGCGGGTGCGCATCAGGCCGTCCTGCAGTTCTGCCGTAACCCTCGACTGCTGGACCAGCAGTGTCTCCGCCTCGGACGTCAGGTTGCGCAGCAGGTCTTTCAGGCTTCCCAGGTCGTTTGCCGATTCCGCCAGCGCGCGCGACAACTGCTGTATGTTCGAGTAACGGTCCATCTCGAGCGGGTCGAAGTCGCGCGCCACGAACGTGTCCTGGTGGCCGTGCATGATCTGCGCTTCGGTCTCGATTTCCAGCTTGCGCAACTGCTGCCGCAGCCTGCTCACCGTCTGCTCGAGTTCCTCGATATGGAACTCGATCGAACTGACCTGCTGGCTCAGGCGCGAATGGTAAATGCTGATTTCGCCTGCCGCATTCAGCAGATCCTCGAGCAGCTCCGCATCGATACGTGCGAATTCCTGTCGTCCTTCTCCGGCCGCCGCCTGGGCTTCCCGGCGTCTCTCCGCAGGTTCTATGCGATCCTCCGGCAGGTCGGCGAAAGCGGCGGCAAACGCTTCCTCCTCGCGCGGAGGCTCCGATTCCCGCGGCCGCTGACTTTCCGCATCTTCGGAAGCTTCGGCAGCGCTCTCCTCCTCCTTGACGTCCGTGGCCGCAGACTCTTCAACGACTTCGCCAGCAGGTTCGGCGGGCAGCGCCGCCTCGACCGGTGATTCCTCAACCTGGGGTTCTACTTCGGGCTTAACCTGCAGCTCTTCCGGGGGCTCCGGCAGTGCTTCCCCGTCAGGCAGATCCTCCGTTTCAGCAACCACCTCTTCCAATTGCGGCTGTTGCTCCGTTACCGGGTCTTGCTCCGCGGCCTCTCCTGACGCCGCAGCGCCGCCTTGAACCTCGTCCGGCATGGCCTCATCGGCCGCCGCTTGCTGCTCCGCCGGCTCCCCTGGATCCACCATTGCCGGCTCGCTCACCTCGACCGCGGCATCAGCGGCTTCGACGATCACCATGCTGACGATTTCTTCCGGTTCCGGCGTAAATTCGACCGATACCGAGTCTTCGGAAATCGCCTCTTCGACCGACGTTTCAGCCGGGGCTGCGAGGAACTCGGCTGCTGCGGTTTGGTCGCCGTCGTTGATCCTGTGGATGACCCGCTCGAGTTCGGTAGCAGGCATCACCCGCTTGCCGGAGATGACTGTATCGCGCATGCGATGGAGTTCATCGATGCTCTGCTGCAGCAGCGCGTCGAGATCCGCCGAAGCCGGTATTCGACCCTCGTCAATGCCGATCAAGAGGGTTTCCAGCTCGTGGCTCAGGTTGCCCATCGGCATGATGCCTGCCATACGCGCGCCGCCCTTGAGCGTGTGGAGGTGGCGCTTCAGCTCCTCGGCATGCTCCCGCGACGACTTGTCCTTGCTCCAGGCTGCCAGCACCCGGTCGGCTTCCTCGAGGAGCTCGGCCGCTTCCTCGGAGAAAATAGCGGCGATCTCCGCATCGTATTCGCCTTCCTCTTCCTGCTCCGCTTCCGGTTCCGCAGCCTGGTCGGCCGGCTCAGCCTCGAGCACCTCGGGGTCCAGCGCCTTGTCCTCGCTTTCCGGCGCCTCGATGGCATCGGTCAGTGCAGACAGGTGGGCGATCAGGTCTGCGAAATCGGCGCGTTTCCGGTCAGGCTGGTTGATCTCACCGACGATCGTGCGAATGGCCTCCGCCGCAGCAGACAACGCCTCGATCCCCGCCTTCTCCAGCCCGAGGTTGTAGTCGTAGGCTCGCCGCACGTAGCGATTGAGCGCACCTGCGACCGCAATCCCGCGCTCGACGTTCGCCATGTTGGCGCTGCCGTGCAAGGTATGACACGCGCGGTGCAGCCTGTCGGTGACATGGAACGGCGGGCGGTGGCTGTCGCAGGCCGCGATGAATTCCGTAATCACGCGCAGGTGCCCGTCGGTTTCCTTGGCGAAGATATCGAGGAGCACCGGGTCCATCTCGAGCGCCGGTATCTCGAGCGTGGCTTCGGCGGATTCCGGACGTGCAAGGGTGAGTACGCCTGCGTTGGGGTCGCCATCGGCAAAAGCGTTTGCTTTCGCGATCAACAGGTTGACGTTTGACTCCGGTTCCTTCCCCGACTCCAGCTGTTCCACGAGCTCGGGCACCACGGCGGCCGCCTCGAGGATGAAGCGCACCATCGGTGGCGTGCGGGTAAGCGTCCTGTTGATCAGGCGGTTCAGGAGGTTCTCGATGCTCCAGCAGTACTCCCCGATGCGTTCGGCGCCGACCATGCGGCCGCTGCCCTTCAACGTGTGAAAGGAGCGGCGCACGGTGATGAGCGTTTCCATGTCGTCCGGCGAATCCGACCACTGCGGCAGGTTCCGCTGGATCGAGACGATTGCTTCCTTCGCCTCTTCGATGAACAGCTCGAGCAGTTCCGGGTCCAGGTGTTCGGCGTCCGCCGCGATGACCGGCATCGGAATGATCGCGGTCGACTGCAGCGCCGACTCCGACTCGGCAGCCGGCTGCTCCTGCTGTGCGCTGCCGGCATCCGCTGTCGCGGCCGGCGGCTGGTCGACGGTCTTTTCGCGGGTGAGGCGATTTTCGAGGTCGCGGAGTACGGTCAGACAGGTTTCGGCATTGTCGAGCATGTAGGAGGGATCGCGCCGGCCAGCCTTCACCGTTTCCATGTAGTACTCGACGCTCACGATGGCATCGGCAAGTCGATCCGTTTCCTTTTGCGTTAGCCGGCCGGGGCCGCCGCCGTGCAGCGCGAGCAGGATCACCTTCCCGATACGATCGACAACCTCCATCGCGCGTGTCTTGTTCAACATCAGCAGGCCGGCCTTGATGCCGCGAAGCAGCGACGGGACGCTATCTACTCCCTGTGAATGACCTCCGTTCGCGAGGCTCTGGCTGAATGTCTCCTTGATGCGCGCAAGGTTGATAATGCTCTCGCGCATTACCGCCTCGGCGACCTGCTTGTATTCGCCGTCGTCGTCGCCTGGCTCCGCCGTCTCTCCCGGCTTGAGCGGTTCCGCCGGGACGATGAGCCGCACGAGTTGCTGGTCTAGCTGGTCTTCCACCTTGAGGAGCGTCGAGGCGATCTCGACGATGGTATGTTCGTCGGCGCCGCCGCCCTTCGTAACGACTTCCTTCAGCCGCTCTATCTCGCCCTCGACATCGCCCCGCAACTCGCCAAGCCCGAGAACGCCCAGCGTATCGCTGATCTTTTTCAGCAAATCGAGCTGCGGCACGAGTTCGGAAGCCTTGTTCATTCCGGTACGAACGTAGATATCCAGCACGTCCTTGACCCGGCCCAGGTCTTCTTTTATCGCCGCCGCCACCGTCTTCATCAACTTGACGCTGGGTGCTGCAAGGCTTTCCCGCGCGTGCTCGACCTGCTCGTCTCCCGGCAGGAGCTCGGCTAAGTTGAACGCAGCGCGAATGTCGCTGATGCGATCGCCGGCGGTGCTGGAACGCGCTACGTAATAAAGCAGGTTGTTCAGGAGATCGGTTGCCGGGTTCGTATCGAAAGACTCCGGGCCCTTGTCGATCAGGAGTTTCATGCGCCGGTCGCATTGCCCCAGAAGACGCTTCAGCGCAACAGACGTTTCCAGCCCGCCGTTCTGCAGCGATTCCAGCACCGCGCCGACTACCCACCACAGCTGGTGCATGTCGTCCCGCGTCGAGGCTCGCTCCAGCGCTCCTGCCACAGCCGATAGCGTTTCGAGATGGCGTTTTGAGTCGCCTCCCTGTATCCAGCCCAGCAGCGCAAGCTGGAATTTCGGCCGGAGTCGCGTCGCGACGGACACGGGGTTTTCCCCGTCGGCATCGCGGGGAGCCCTGCCGTCGGTTCTGCGCGACGGCGAGAGATTGAGAAGGAGCAGCGTGCTTTCGGACAGCAGCGGCTGTCCCCGCGCAGCGCGCAAATCGTTCAGAATCGGCAACAGCACCAGCGCGATGTCGCGTCCCCCGCCCAGCAGCCGCTCGATGTAGACAGGCAATTGCACCATCGAGCGCGTCAGCGCATCCAGCCCATCCTCGCGACCCTTGCCCGGGCGCAGGCCCGCGAGATAACCACACACCAGTTCCATTTCCTCGGTGAGCAGGGCCGCGCCATACGTCTCCGTCAGGCGCAGGGCGCCGCCGGCGTGATGCAGGTGCTGCCCGCAGCGCACCAGGGCCTCCGTGCCGCCCCGACCTTCGACGCAGTCTTCGAGTGCCAGGTGCGCCGCACGTATCGTCTCCATCAGCTCCTGGCTGACGATAGCGAGCGCGCTTGCGGCCGCCTCCAGTGTGCTGTCCGCGGAGAGCTGCGGCTCTATGCTGCTCATTGCGGCGGCGTCACGGGCTACGTCTGCTGTCTGTAGGTCTTTAGGCACCTGATCAACCCGCTACTTTGTCCTTGGGCAAGGTTTCCGGCACCGGCGCCGGTCTTTTGGCCGCAAAGGCACTCGATTCGAACGCGGAGTTCGGCAGCGTAAAGCCGGCCACCGTTTGCCTCAGCTGCGATGCCAGGATGGAAAGTTTCGAGATTGCCGCCGCGGTGGCGGTCGTCGCCTTGCCGGTCTGGTCGCTGATTTCCTTGAGCCTGGCGGTGCGACGGGTGACGTCCGCTGCCGAGCTTGCCTGCTCGCGAGCGGAGCCCGATATGTTCTGCACGAGGTTTGCGATCTGGTTCGAGACCTGCTCGATCTCGTCGAGCGCAGCACCTGCGTTCTCGGCAAGCAGCGCACCGCCGACGACGTCGGTGGTGCTGCGTTCCATCGAGATGACGGCCTCGTTGGTATCCGCCTGGATCGTCCTCACGAGGACCTCTATCTGTTTCGTGGCATTCGTCGAGCGCTCGGCGAGGCGCTGAACCTCGTCGGCGACCACCGCAAAGCCGCGACCGGCCTCGCCGGCCATCGATGCCTGGATGGATGCGTTCAGCGCAAGAATGTTCGTCTGCTCGGCGATGTCATTGATCAGCTCGATGATGTTGCCGATCTCCTGCGAGCTTTCGCCCAGGCGCTTGATTCGTTTGGAGGTGTCCTGGATCGTTTCGCGAATCGCGTTCATGCCATCTATGGTGCGCCGCACCGCTTCGCCACCCTTGTGCGCAACATCCACGGAGTGTCTTGCCACGTCGGAAGACCGTTCCGCGTTACCGGAAACCTCTTCAATTGAACCCGCCATCGACTCGATTGACTCCGTCGCCGCGCGGATCTCCGAGTTCTGGTTCTTCGCCGCGCGGGCCATGTGCACCGCGGTGCTTTCCGTCTGCTTGGCGGCCGAGTCGACCATGATCGCGGTTTCGTTGATCGTGGCGACGAGTTCCCGCAGTTTCTCGATCGCGTAGTTGATCGAATCGGCGATGGCGCCGGTGATGTCTTCCGTAACCGTCGCCTCGACCGTCAGGTCGCCGTCGGCGAGGCTGCCGAGTTCGTCGAGAAGCCTCAGAATCGCCTGCTGGTTGCGCTCGTTCTGCTCCGTCTGTTCCTTCGATGCGCGTTCGAACACGGCGGTGCGCGAATGCATCAGCGCCAGGAGACCGAGCGAACCCAAAGCCAGCACGACCAGTGCGAACGGCAGCCAGGGTTGCATCAGCAGGCCGCCGGACCTGGCATCCCCGGGGGCCCGCACCGCCTCGAACAGCGTGCCGGCGACCGCGGATAATGCCGCCACGTTCGCCGCGGGATTGCCAAGTGTGCCCGCCGCGGAACGCGCCTGTTCCACGCGTGTTTCCATTTCGATCAGCTGGCTTACGAGCGGTACGAGCACCGCGTCCCGGGTTTCGGCATCCAGTGCGGCAACGTCGAGTTCGGTCTGGGCTCCGGCAAGCGCGTCGGTCACCCTCTTCAGGAAATCCATGTCGTCGCCCATGGCCGCGGCGAGGGTCCGGGAATCGCTGACCAGCAACAGCTGCCCTAGCGACTGGTGCAGGTTCTGTGCACGCGCCTGGAATTCCTGCACGATGGCGGTGGCGCCGGTGACGTCCAAAAGCGCATCTGAAGACTCGAGCAACTGCGGCATATTTTCATCGACATAGCTCGTGGCTTCGAGGATCTGCTCGATGTCGCTACGGTTAGCAAGGATCGCGCGCGCGTGCTGTTCGAGGTTCGTCCACTGAGGCGAACCACCGGGAAGGTCCGATACGCCCGCCTTGAGTTCGTTCAGGCGCGACAATGCGGAATCGAGGCGCCCGAATGCCCGCTCATCTCCCGCTACGGCGTTCGCTGCGTGCAGCGGTATGGCCTGCGACAGAGCTGCGAGCTCGTGCGCAGGCGAGTCGCCGTTCGCGCCGGTACCAGACTGGAAATACAGGACGACCGCCGCCGCCAGCAGCAGGACTGCCATCGCAAGTGCCAGTAATGAGAAGGCGGATGTATTGTCGGATTTCTTAGCCATGGCTTTGCACTGTTTCGGTTGATGAGTACGCCCGCTGCATCAGTCTGCCGCGGCCTGGAGGAACGAACTGCTTTCCACGAGATCGTAAAGCCTGAAAATCGGCCAGCTGTCATGACCACGCTGGTAGCCGCCGGCGAGATAGCGGTCGCAACGCACGACCGTCGGCGGGCATTTCTTGATGAATTCATTGTCGACGAAACGGCGAAAGCCGAGCACTTCCTCGACCACCAGCCCGGCCGGGATTTCCCTGTGGTTCACGGAAATTACCCGCGTCGTTCTCTTGAGCGACGTACGCCCGCTGCCCAGCAGCATCTTGAGGTCTATAAGCGGCAGGAGGTGGCCTCGCAGGTTCGCGATCCCGAGCACCCAGCGCTTGGCGCCGGGCACGCGTGTCATCGCCTCCGGCAGCATCAGGACTTCGCGGACCTCCTTGCGACTCGCGACAAACTGCTCGTCTCCGATGCGAAACCCGACTCCCACCCACTCCGAAGACAAGCCGCCGCTGCTGCTTTTGCCTGCCAGCGCAGCTCGACTTCGACGCTCCAGTTCCTGCAGGAGGTCGAACGGCTGTTCGACGAGGGAGGCGAGATCGACGGCTTGTTCCATCAGCCGCCAACGACCTCGTTGATCTTCGCAACCAGCTCACGCTCCGCCACTGGCTTCACCAGGTACTCGACCGCGCCCTGGCGCATTCCCCAGATCTTGTCGGTCTCCTGGTCCTTTGTCGTGATCATGATGACGGGGATGTCCGATGTGCCCGGGTCCCTGGTCAGTTTTCGCGTGGCCTGGAAGCCGTTCATTCCGGGCATCACCACGTCCATCAGGATGCAGTCGGGCTTCCGCGACTGGGCCTGACGTATTCCTTCCTCGCCGCTGTCCGCGACGAGGGTATTGAAACCGTTCTTCTCCAGCATGCTCTTGAACAGGTGCAGCTCGGTCGGCGAATCGTCAATAATGAGAATCACAGCCATACAGGTTTCCTCAATTGATCTGGTTCGAAATGGCACCCAGAAGCTCGTCCTTGGTGAACGGCTTTGTCAGGTACTGTTCCGACCCCACAATCCGTCCCCTCGCCCGATCGAAGAGCCCGTCCTTGCTCGATAGCATGATCACGGGGGTGTCCCTGAACACCTTGTTGTGCTTGATCAGCGAGCAGGTCTGGTAGCCGTCGAGCCGCGGCATCATGATGTCGACAAAGATCAGGTCGGGCTGGTGGTCGGCGATCTTGGACAGGGCGTCAAATCCGTCGATGGCCGTAAATACCTGGCAACCTTCCTTGGACAGCAGCGTCTCCGCGGTACGGCGAATTGTTTTACTGTCATCCACGACCAGGATCTTGAGTCCATTAAGACTACGAGATGCATTATTTGACACTGATTTTCCTCGCCCAATACGTCCTCAAAGAGTAAGGACGTGTCCCCAAGTAGCGACTTGTACCATATTGATTAGGTGGTCGCCATGATGGCTGCCACATGCCGCAAGTTTGCTGATTTTATTCGCTTTTCACCGTGTTCGTAAGCACACATCCCAGCTTTTCCAGAAAATCGCCGGAATGAGTTTCGTGACGTGCCGAACGCCTGGTCACCCGGCAGTACTTGCTCTTGCCGCCGGCGCTGTATAGTTATCCGCCACAAAGTTCTCAAATGACAGGCAGGACCAGGAAGCAACATGTCCCAATCGACAATGAGTCTCGGGGTCGTCATGGATCCGATCGAGACGATCACCCCGAAAAAAGACAGCACTCTCGCGATGTTGCTGGAGGCAAGCCGGCGCGGCGCTACGATTCACTATCTTGAACAGCGTGACCTCCGGCTGATCGGCGGCGAAGCTTTCGGACGCTCACGCGTTCTTTCGGTAAAGGACGACCTCGATAACTGGTTCGAGTATGGAGCTTCGATCGACGTCCCGCTCGCGGATCTCGACGTCATCCTGATGCGCAAGGATCCACCGTTCGACATGGAGTACATCTACACGAGCTATATTCTCGAGCGTGCCGAGCTCGGCGGCGCTTTGGTGGTCAACAAGCCGCAGAGCCTGCGGGACATGAACGAGAAGGCTTACACCGTCTGGTTCAGCGACTGCGTCCCGCTGACCCTGGTCACCCGTTCCATGGCCGAGATGAAGGAGTTCCTTGCAGAACACCATCGCATCGTGGTCAAACCGATGGACGGCATGGGCGGACGTTCCGTCTTCGTCGTAGCCGAAGGCGACAACAACGCCAACGTCATCTTCGAGACCCTGACCGATAACGGCCGCCGCTTCGCCATGGCGCAGGTTTTCATCCCTGAAATCAGTGCCGGCGACAAACGCATCCTCCTCGTTAACGGCGAACCGGTCCCGTATGCCCTGGCACGCATTCCGCCGAAGGGCGAGAATCGAGGCAACCTCGTGATGGGCGCCGTCGGCGAAGGCAGGGAGCTTAGCGACCGCGACCGGTTCATATGCTCGCGGGTCGGGCCGGTAATGAAAGAGCGTGGCGTCATTTTTGCGGGCATCGACGTCATTGGCGACTACCTCACGGAAATCAACGTCACGAGCCCGACCGGCATCCGGGAGCTGGACAAGAAGTACGATCTCAACATCGCGGGCACGTTGTTCGACGCGATCGAGGAAAGGCTTGCCGCACGGCGGTGATTGCCTGGGTCGCTGCGGCCTCCCTCCCCCTCGCGCGGCTCCGCTACCGCTCCCGCCGACGCGTTCACGGATGCCCTCTCCAGCCCGGCGGTGGGCTGCCACTAATCCCACCCGTTCAAGAATCGCCCAAGCCCGGACCTGCGTCTCATTGGCCGCACGCCGTGCGCGCTAAAATATCCTGCTCCTGTGCCACAATCCCCTGACCAGGACCGCTGATTCACGTACGCATGGCCCATTCATCACTGACCGCAGATGCCTTCGCGGAGATCGACGAGGCGGAGGACCTCGAAGCCCTGGCCTGGCCGGGCGGGCGCGAGGAAAAGAAGAAGCCGGATCGGCTGCCGCCGATGCTGTTCCTGGCCGCGCTCGTGCATGGCATCCTGATCATCGGCATCACCTTCAACGCGATGATCGGCGACGATTATGCCGATGCCATATCGCTGGAAGTGACTATCCTCGCGGATCCCGATCGAACGGCTGCGACGCCGGACGATGCCGACTACCTGGCGCAGGCGAGCCAGGAGGGCGGCGGCAATACCTTGCTGCAGGTGCGCCCGGGGGCGCTGGCGGAAAGCAATGTCCCCATAGACAATGCCGGCGAGACGGATGGCAACAGCCTCGATCCAGCAGAAGTCCACGATGCGGCCGCCGACGAGCTGATCAACACCTCGAGTGTGACGGACATCGCGGTCGCCGACAATCCGCGGGTGGACCCTAAGCCGGATGAGGCGACGGCGCTGGCGCTTGAAGCCGGCGCGGAGACGACGCTGCCGCTGCCGCAGGACGACCAGGTGCAATTGCAGATACATGATGACAACCCGCGCGAACTCGTCACGAGCGTGGACACCCGCGAGTCGGTCGTCGCAGGTTACCTGGACCGGTGGAAGCGCAAGATCGAAACGACCGGCATCCGCTACTTCCCCGAGCAGTCGCTGCTGGGAGAACTGACCGGCAGTCCGACCCTCGAGGTCACGATCAACGCTTCCGGCCAGCTCGACGAGGTGGTCGTACGCCGGTCGTCCGGCTCCACGGTGCTGGACCAGGCGGCACTCAATATCTTAAGGCGCGCCTCGCCTTTCGATCCTTTCCCGGAGGCAATCCGCATCGATTACGACCAGCTACGGTTCGCCTACAAGTGGCAGTTCAACGGGCCCGGAAGCTCGTCAGCGGCGCTGTAGGAGCCCACGAACCAGGGATGCGCGAATGGCTTTTGGATCGGCTTACCGGACGGCACCCGCGGCGAGTGCCGTTTGAGCTGATCGCACTCGCCCGCATGGCGGGCTCCTGCAGGCGCTTCTCGATCCCGCATCCCGGCTTTCCGTCCTGTGCGAAAAGCTATTGTCTGCGGGGTGAGCAAGGTCGATACTTGAGGCATGGAAATTGAGGGTTCATTCAACAACCAGCTGCTGATTGCCATGCCCGGCATGGCCGATCCGAATTTCAACAGCACCGTTACATTGATCTGTGAGCACAATTCCGACGGCGCCTTAGGGATAGTCGTCAACCGTCCGATGAACCTGAACCTGGCGGGCCTGTTCGAGCAACTGGCCGTAGCCGATGCCGACGGCGCGGCCTCGCGGATCCCGGTGATGGACGGGGGCCCGGTGGCGAAGGAGCGCGGTTTCGTGCTGCACAACCCCGACGCCGAGTTCGAGAGTTCCGTGGCCGTGTCCCCCGATATCCAGCTGACGCTCTCCAGGGACATACTCGATGCCATCGCCGCCGGCCGTGGACCCCGCAAGGCGCTGGTGGCGCTGGGTTACGCAGGGTGGCAACCAGGCCAGCTCGAAGCCGAGATGCTTGCCAATGCGTGGCTCAGTGTGCCGGCGACGCCCGAAATCATCTTCGATGTTCCCTTCTCCAAGCGCTGGATAACGGCCGCGGATATTCTGGGCGTGGACCTGAACCGCCTGTCACCGGATGCCGGCCACGCCTGACTCAAGCGGCCACGAGACCATCCTCGCATTCGATTTCGGCTTGAGGCGCATCGGGGTCGCGGTCGGCCAGACGGTTACCGGTTCCGCGAGCCCGTTAGGCGTCGTTTCCAACGGCATGGAAGGTCCGGACTGGAATCGTATCGAGCAACTCATCAAGGAATGGGGTGCAGCGCGGCTGGTGGTCGGGCTGCCGTTGCACGTGGATGGCACACGCTCCGATATTTCCGCGCTGGCCGAGAAGTTTGTCGCGGAACTCGACCGCTTTTCACTGCCGGTTGCGACGATCGACGAACGGTATTCTTCCGCCGAAGCAGAGCAGGCACTGATTGCAGCACGGAAACACGGCACGCGCGGCAGGATCAGCCGGGAAGCGATAGACGCCGCAGCCGCGAGCCTGATCGCGGAGCGCTGGCTGCGCAACGAGCGGTGATGGCGGCGGAGAACGAAACGATAAATCGGAGTAAACTGCCGTCGCCATGTCAGTAACAGAGCTGTTCGAACATCCGAAGATCGATGACGAACCCGATCTCCAGCTAACGCCATCCGGCCGCCTGCGGCATTTGCTGACGCTGCGCGGCCTCGATAGGCAGCACCTCACCGCGTTGCTGGACAGGGCCGAGACCTTCCTGAGCCCGCGCGGCGAACGCGCCGTCAGGAGCAAGGCGCTCGAGGGTCGCACCGTAGCGAATCTCTTCTTCGAGCCGAGCACCAGGACCCGTGCGTCTTTCGACCTCGCCGCCAAGCGACTCGGCGCCGACGTTCTCAACCTCGACGTGAATACGTCGTCGCGCAAGAAGGGCGAGGGCATCCTCGACATGATGTACACGCTCCAGGCAATGCAGATCGATGTCTTTGTCGTGCGCGACGCGAGCGCGGGAGTACCGGCGTATATAGCCCGGCACGTCGATACCTACGTCAGCATCCTGAATGCGGGCGAGTCGGACGTTTCGCACCCGACCCAGGGCCTGCTCGATCTCCTGACGATCCGCCAGCACAAGCGGGATTTCCAGGATCTCGTCGTTACCATCGTCGGCGATATCGCGCATTCGCGGGTCGCACGTTCGGCGGTACAGGGGCTGACGACGATGGGTACCGGAGAAATCCGGCTGGTGTCACCGGTCGCTCTTGCGCCGGACCCCGGAGAGATGCCCTCGGCCCGGATCATGCACCGGCTCGATGACGGTGTCCGCGGCGCCGACGTGGTGATGGCTTTACGCATCCAGCGCGAGCGCATCGGCAATCTCGACGGCATACCGGGAATCGACGAGTACTTCGCCAACTACGGTATCAGTCATGAACGGATGAAGCTGGCGGCGCCGGACGCCATCGTGATGCATCCAGGGCCGATGAACCGCGGCATCGAGATCGAATCCAGCCTCGCCGACAGCCGCCGCTCCGTCATCAGGAAACAGGTCACCAACGGCCTCGCTGTTCGCATGGCGATCTTGAGTGCCGTCACCGATAGCCTGGAAGCTGATGCCGCGGCCCGCAAGGGCGGTAGTCCCGCCAGGTGATCGGACTGACTCCTGCACAGGCCGCGGCGCAACGTCACCGCGGCACGATCTTCGTAGAGGATGCCAGGGTGACCGAGGTGCGAACGTTCCCGGGCAACCAGTACATCCTGCGCCTCCACGCTCCCCGAACCGCGCGCCACGCCGTTCCCGGAAGCTTTGTGCATATACGCTGCGACGATGCCATCCCGATGCGGCGCCCCCTTTCCATCATGCGAGCCAGCGCCAAAGGCGGCTGGATAGAGATCCTGTTCAAAATCGTTGGAAGCGGCCTGCGCTCGCTGGGACACAAGGAGCCGGGCGACCGTATGAGCCTCGTCGGGCCTGTCGGCAGAGGGTTCGAGCCATCGAAAGGCAGGCCGCGCGCATTGCTGGTGGGTGGCGGCGTCGGTATTCCGCCGATGATTTTCCTGGCGGAGCGCATGCGGAAAGACAGTTTCGACTGGCAGACCCTGGTGCTGATGGGTTCCGAGATCCCCTTCCCGTTCGAACTCGGACGGTCAATCATCGCGACGGAATGGTTGGGCAAGGAAGTCGGCGCGGCGATGCCGCTGATGGAAGACTGGCGCATCCCGAGTCGCCTCGCGAGCCTGACGGAAGCGGACGGTGTCTTCCGCGGTTACGTGAGCGACCTCGCCAGGAAGTGGCTGGAAGTGCAGACCGATGCGGACCTCGCGCAGACTGAGATTTTCACCTGCGGACCGAAGCCGATGCTTGAGGTTGTAGCGGCACTCGCGCGTGAGTTTCGCGTACCGTGCCAGGCATCGCTGGAGGAATACATGGCATGCGCGGTTGGCGGCTGCGCCGGGTGTACCATCCCTGTCGAGACGCCGGAGGGCCCGTCGATGAAACGCGTCTGCGTAGACGGCCCGGTATTCGACGCCGCGACGGTTTTTACCGGTCCTTGATTCGAGCGCTGTAGGAGGCCGCTAGCCGAAGTTTACTTTGGCTTCCAGGTTCGAACGTGAGTCTG
Source organism: Woeseiaceae bacterium (assembly GCA_035304285.1). Taxonomy (GTDB): domain Bacteria; phylum Pseudomonadota; class Gammaproteobacteria; order Steroidobacterales; family Woeseiaceae; genus IDS-8. The sequence continues at coordinate 30,991 of DATGQI010000112.1, read as the reverse complement.
CGTGCGACATCGCTTCTTCAAGCGTGATCGTGCCGGCTTTGTACAGGTTCAGCAAAGCGTCGTCGAAATTCTGCACTCCCTTCTCGTTGCTGTCCTTGATCGCTTCCTTCACCTCGGAGATGTCTCCTTTCAGGATGAGATCCTTGATGTGGGGCGTGTTGAGCATAAGCTCCACCGCAGCCACTCGCCGACCGGCCCGGGCGCGGACCAGCCGCTGCGAGATGATCGCGCGCAGGTAGTGCGCGAGGTCCATGAAGATCTGGGAATGCTGTTCCTGCGGAAACATGTTGATGATTCGGTCCAGCGTCTCCGGTGCGTTGTTCGAATGCAGCGTCGCCAGCACCAGGTGACCCGTACCTGCCATGTCGATTGCCGACTGCATGGACTCGCGATCACGAATTTCGCCGATCTGGATGACGTCCGGCGCTGCGCGCATCGCACTCTTCAGGGCCGTGGCGTAGGACTTTGTGTCCAGGCCAACCTCGCGCTGGTTAACAATCGACTGTTTGTTAGGATGCAGGAACTCGATCGGGTCCTCGACCGTGATGATATGCGAGGAGGTCTTTTCGTTGCGGTGATTGATCATGGCGGCAAGCGTCGTGGACTTGCCGTTGCCGCTTGCGCCGACCATCAGGATCAGGCCGCGACGCAGCATCACCAGGTCCTTCAACTGTTCGGGCATGCCCAGGTCGTCAAGAACCGGCATGTCCGCCGTGATGTAGCGCAACACCATCGCGACATTGCCGCGCTGGTGGAAAACGTTGACCCTGAAACGGCCGAGCCCCGCTTCGGAGATGGCGAAATCCACCTCCAGTTCACGGGTGAATATGTCGAGCTGGTTTTCGTCCATCAGCTCGAGCGCCGCCTGCTTCACCATCTTCGGCGTCATCTCCAGCTTGTTTACCGGCATGATCTTGCCGTCGATCTTGATTTTCGCCGGAGCGTAGGGCGCGAAGAAGAGATCGGACGCCCTCTTCTCTACCATTAACTTGAAAAGTGGTTTTACGTTCATAGGAGTGCTGCCGGATCAGTAGGCTCAGAAGGTCCGAGCAGTATCTTCTTCCACGATGTTGAGGCTTTCCTGCTGCTGGTCGGCGACTGCGGCGTCGCGTTTGCTCTCGAGCTTGACCCGCAGGCGCAATTCGTTCTTCGAGTCAGCATTCCGCATCGCCTCCTCGTACGAAATGGCGCCATCCTCGTACAGCGCGAACAATGCCTGGTCGAAAGTCTGCATCCCGAGGCGGGTCGACTTCGCCATGATCTCCTTGATATGCGAAACCTCTCCTTTGAAGATGAGGTCGGCAATCAGCGGCGAGTTCAGCATGATCTCCATGGCAGCTATACGGCCTACACCGCTTTCCCGTGGAATAAGGCGCTGCGAGATAAAGGCCTTGGTGTTCAGCGACAGGTCCATGAGCAACTGCTGCCTGCGCTCTTCCGGGAAGAAGTTGATGATGCGATCCAGTGCCTGGTTGGCGCTGTTCGCGTGCAGCGTCGCGAGACACAGATGCCCCGTCTCGGCGAACTGGATGCCATATTCCATCGTTTCCTTGTCCCTGATCTCGCCGATCAGTATCACGTCCGGCGCCTGGCGCAAGGTGTTCTTCAGCGCGGCATGCCAGGACTCGGTGTCGACGCCGACTTCCCGCTGGGTGATAACGCAGCCCCTGTGCGGATGGACGTACTCGACGGGGTCTTCGATGGAAATAATGTGACCTTTGGAATTCTCATTGCGGTGCCCGATCATCGCCGCGAGCGTGGTTGACTTGCCCGAGCCGGTGCCGCCGACGACGACCACGAGCCCACGCTTGTTCATCACGACATCTTTCAGGATCGGCGGCAGGTCGAGCTCGCCGAGCGTCGGAATTTCAGTGGTGATCGTGCGAAGTACGGCGCCAATCATGCCCTGCTGGATGAACGCACTGACGCGAAAGCGCCCGATACCCTGCGGGCTGATCGCAAAGTTGCATTCCTTGGTGGCGTCGAACTCCCTGATCTGTTTGTCGTTCATGATGGAACGAACCATCATTGCCGACTGTTCCGCCGTGAGCGGAGTGTCGGTCGCCTTGTGCACCTGCCCGTCGATCTTGATCGCCGGTGGGAATCCCGTGGTGATAAACAGATCGGAGCCTTCCTTCTCCACCATCTTGCGCAGGAGGTTCTGCGTGAGGCGCACCGCTTGTTCGCGTTCCATTTTCGTCCTTCTCCCGTAAGACCTCGAGCCCCCGGCCGGGTCATTCTCCGTTTACATTCGCTGCCGGGGCTAAAAGTTTTCCTTGTTGACCGCGCGGAACCGGGCCTCTTCCTTGTTGATGAGGCCTTTGTGCAGCAGCTCTGTCAGGTTCTGGTCGAGCGTCTGCATCCCGGTCGAGTGACCTGTCTGTATCGCGGAATACATCTGTGCAATCTTGCCTTCGCGAATCAGGTTGCGGATGGCGGGCGTCCCGATCATGATTTCGTGCGCGGCGATTCGGCCGCCGCCGATGCGCTTCAACAACGTCTGCGAAATGACGGCGCGTAACGATTCTGACAACATCGCTCGTACCATCTCCTTCTCGGCCGCCGGGAAAACATCGACGATACGGTCAATCGTCTTGGCCGCCGAACTCGTATGCAATGTGCCAAAGACGAGGTGACCTGTTTCGGCCGCGGTCAAAGCCAGACGGATGGTTTCAAGGTCGCGAAGCTCGCCAACGAGGATCACGTCCGGGTCCTCGCGCAAGGCCGACCGAAGTGCTTCGTTGAAGCCCAGGGTGTCACGGTGCACCTCGCGTTGGTTGATGAGCGACTTCTTGCTTTCGTGCACGAATTCGATCGGGTCCTCGATCGTGAGGATGTGATCCGGCTTGTTGTCGTTGATATAGTCGACCATCGCCGCGAGCGTGGTCGACTTGCCTGAACCTGTCGGACCGGTGACAAGAACGATGCCCCGCGGATGCATCGAAACGTCCTTGAATATCTGTGGTGCCCCCAGATCATCGAGCGACAGGATCTCTGACGGGATGGTCCTGAAAACAGCGGCCGAGCCGCGATTCTGGTTAAATGCGTTGACGCGGAAGCGCGCGAGTTTGGGAATTTCGAAGGAAAAGTCCGTCTCCAGAAATTCCTCGTAGTCCTTGCGCTGCTTGTCATTCATGATGTCGTACACCATGCTATTGACGTCCTTGTGGGTCAGCGCCGGCATGTTGATGCGCTTGATGTCGCCGTCGACCCGAATCATCGGGGGGACGCCGCCGGACAGATGCAGGTCGGATGCGTTGTTCTTGACGGTGAACGACAGTAGCTGCGCGACGTCGACGGCCATATTGCTCCCTCTGTAATTGAGAGGACCGGACTTACCATAACCCGGCCCAATGGCTGCCTAGTATAGCGAAGAGCCCTTAGCAAAACGTGATTAGAGTCACGGAAAACTTTCGAAAAATCCAAGATTTGCTGGCGAAGTCGGCGCGTGAGGCCGGCAGGCCGGAGGACTCGGTTCGCTTGCTTGCCGTTACCAAGGGCCAGCCGGCGGCCGCTGTCTCGGAGGCGGTTTCGGCTGGACAGAAAGCGTTCGGCGAGAGCTTCGTGCAGGAGGCGGTCAAGAAAATCGCAGAGGTCGGGAGGGACGACCTGGAATGGCATTTCATCGGTCATCTCCAGTCCAACAAGACCCGCCAGGTCGCCGAGCAGTTCCAGTGGGTACACACCGTTGATCGTCTGAAGATTGCGGAACGCCTGAGCCGCCAACGTCCGTACTACGCGACCGACCTGAACGTCTGCCTGCAGGTGATGATCGATCCCGAGGACGACAAGTCCGGCGTAACGGCCGAAGGTCTCCCGGACCTCGCCGCCGCGGTCGTGGCATTGCCGAAGCTCAAGCTCCGGGGGCTCATGTGCATCCCGGCGGTGCGACACGACTTCGAGGCGCAACGTGAGCCCTTCAGGCGGCTGCGCACGCTGGCAGAAGGGCTGACGGCAGTCGGCATCGACACCGACACGCTTTCAATGGGTATGAGCGCGGACTTCGTTGCCGCGATACATGAAGGCGCCACGTTGGTCAGAATCGGCACGGCGCTGTTCGGGCCACGCCGGCGCGGCTAAAGATGAGCGATCGATAAAGGAACGTGATGACGCGACAGACAGTGGGGTTCATCGGCGGCGGTAACATGACGCGGGCGATAGCCGGCGGACTCATTCGCAGTGGATTCGGCGCCGGCAACGTCTTGATCTCGACGCCGCGTCCTGAACAGCGGGACCTGCTGCAGCGGGAGTTCCCCGGGGCCGTTATCACCGGCGACAACTCCGAGGTTGCCGGCGCGGCAGGCAACCTGTTGCTCGCCGTGAAGCCACAGATACTGCGCTCCGTTTGCGTCGGTCTGAAAGCGGCGGTGCAGAAGCAGAGGCCCCTGGTGATTTCGATCGCCGCCGGACCTACGGTAGCCGACATCGATTCCTGGCTGGGCGGCAGTCTCGAAATCGTGCGCGTGATGCCGAACCAGCCGGCGCTCGTCGACCAGGGGATCTCCGCGCTTTACGCGAACTCCCGCACAGATGACCTTGGCAGGATACTGGCGGAAAAGGTGATGTCGGCGGTCGGCAAGGTCGTCTGGATTGAAGACGAGTCGCTCATGGATGCGGTTACAGCGGTCTCAGGCACCGGGCCCGCCTACGTATACCTTCTGATCGACATGATGATCGCCTCCGCCGTAAAGCTTGGAATTCCTCCCGACGTAGCTCGAACGCTGGTCCTTGAAACGGCGAAAGGTGCCTCCGCTTTGGCGATGGCGGAGAAGGAGCCGATGCTGTCGCTGATCGACCGCGTTCGCTCTCCCGGCGGCACGACGACTGCAGCGTTCGCCCGTCTCGAAGCGGCGGACGTTCGTGCTATCTTTGCATCGGCCATTACGGCCGCACGGGACCGGGCGCAGCAACTGGCCGAAGAGGCCCGGTCGACTCGAGACGGAGGCGCATGACTCAGGCACTTTATTTCCTGGTAAAGACGCTCGCGCAGCTTTACCTGCTGCTGTTATTGCTGCGCTTCTGGCTGCCATGGCTGCGCGCGGACTTTCGCAACCCCGTTGCGCAGGGGATACTTCGGTTTACGTCTCCGCTGGTCGTTCCCTTGCGCCGTTTCCTCCCGGCGATCGGACGCCTCGACACAGCCACGATACTGGTTGCTTTCATCATCCAGTTCGTCGTCGTACTCGTACTGCTCGCCATCATGCGCCGACCGGTTCCCACGCCGGTCGTCGCAATGGTTTCCGTGATCGAACTCGCAATCCTCAGCCTCAACCTGTTCTTCTTCGCGACGCTGATTCGCATCATTCTCAGTTGGGTGGCGCCGGGAAACTACAATCCTATTACCGCACTCCTGACGACCCTGTCGGAGCCGGTCCTCAGGCCTTTCCGGCGCATCATCCCGAGCGTGGGTGGCCTGGACATTTCACCGATCTTCGCCATCCTGCTGTTGCAGGCAGGGGTGATTTTCCTGCAGTCGATCAAGCCCGTGCCGGTCTGACGGTCACGCAGGAGTGGATGTGCTAGCCGTCGACGAGGTGCTCGTGAACGTCCGGGTACTGGCCCGCGGCAGCCGCTCCGGGATCCAGGGAGTCAAGGACGGGCGTCTGCAGGTGAAGACCACCTCTCCACCGGTAGGCGGCGCCGCGAACAAGGACGTCATACGGCAGCTTGCGGAGGAGTTCGACGTTCCGCCGTCGCGGGTACTGCTGCACCGCGGGGGGTCACAGCGCCTGAAAACGTTTCGCATAGTACGACCGGGCCGCCTGCCGGAGTACGCAGGCGACGTTGCTATGCAACCAAGGAGGCAATAGGACAACCGGCGGCAATCCGCTATAGTCTGGGACTTGAACGGGATCCGGGCAGGGATCCTGGAGGGGGATGAGCAAATGAAACCGATAAGCGCAACGATAGCGATAGCCTTTCTGCCGTTTCTTGCCGCATGCGGCGGGCCCAATGAGGCGGCAACGGTGCCGCGAGCCGAACCGGCCGATGCCACCTCGATCGACATAGGAGATCACCAGGTACACTTCAATGCCCAACTCACGGGTCAGTTGCCGCCCGAGATCGCAAGAACCTACAACATCGTCCGCAGCAACAATCGCGCCATGCTCAACGTCTCGATCATCGATGAAGAGGCGCGTACTTCGGTTCCGGCGAACGTAACCGTCAAGACCGTCAATCTCACCGGCCAGTTGAAGACAGTCAACATGAGACGAATTGATGAGCAGGATGCCATTTACTACATTGGCGAGACGCCGGTTGCAAATCGCGAGACTCTCATCTTCGATATCAGCGTGATGACAGAAGGGTCGAGCACGCCGTCGGAGGTGCGATTCAAGAGGCAGTTCTTCACTGACCAGTAGCGAGTCCCTGCCCGAAAACAGGCAAAAAACCCTTAATAAATGCCTGTGCGCCTTACGTGGGCGCTTCTCTTGTGTTATCGTCGCGCAGCATTTTCGCGAGCATTCCTCGCTTTTCGAACACCCACTTTCGTTTTGCTAGCAATTTATGGAGACTCTTTTTTATGGCAGCAAATGACAAGGCCGGCACGAACAGCAAGAAAGCGCCGACTAAATCCGAGATTTACGCACAGATTGTCGAAGACACCGGCCTTTCGAAGAAAGACGTCGCTGCGGTCTTTGATTCGCTTTCTTCACAAATCAAAAAGAGTCTTGGCGGCCGTAACGGCAGCGGACTGTTCACCGTGCCCGGCCTCCTGAAAATGCGCGTGGTCAAGAAACCTGCGACGAAGGCACGGAAGGGCGTAAACCCCTTTACCGGCGAAGAGATGATGTTTAAAGCCAAGCCCGCATCGAAGACCGTCAAGGTTGCTGCCCTGAAAGGCCTGAAGGATATGGTCTGACGCCAGGCAGAGGCGCGCTTTGCACGACGTAAAATAAAACCGGGCTTTGCCCGGTTTTTTTTTAACCTGAGCGATTCGCGTCGATGAACGTCTCCACGGCATTACGCAAACGTACGAGCTTCCCGTGAAAATAGTGGCCGGTCTCCGGGAAGATCTGTAGGTCCGGTCCCGGCTCGAGACCGTTTACCCACTCGATCGTATCCCCGACCGGGACCAGCTCGTCCTCATCGCCCTGGATGATCAGCCATGGACAACCCGGCTGAGGAATGTCTCCGCCGGATACCCTGGAGACTGCCGGCGCCACGCTGACAAGCCCATCAGCCCGAACTTCAGCCGCCGCACCGATGGCGATGGCTGCTCCGAACGAAAACCCGGCGAGCCACAGGTCCTTGCCGCCGTACCGTTCCCTCATCTCCTGTACCGCAGCCAGTGCATCAGCCGTCTCGCCCCTGCCTTCGTCAAATACTCCCTCGCTCTCGCCTACACCGCGAAAGTTGAAGCGCAGCACCGCGAAACCTTTCGCTACGAATGCCCGTGCCAGCGTATGCACGACCTTGTTCTCGAGCGTTCCGCCATGCTCGGGATGCGGGTGGCAGACCACCGCCGCACCGCCGGCTTCCTGCGTCCGCGGCATCTCGAGCAGAGCCTGCAGCCTGCCGGCGGGGCCGTCGATAAAAATTGCTTCCGTTTCCGGCAGTTTGCTCAATTGGTGAGGCGTCCGCATGGTTTGGCGCCAGTGATTGCTTCGCACCGGCGGAGCCACCGAATCTAATGCCCTGACGGGGGGCGGTGCAAGTTGCAGTCCCGCCAGGCGAGAGGTTCGTTGCGCGGTGTATGAGAAACGAGGCGTGTTGCTGTAGAGTCACGCGCAGCCATAGCCTTTGCAAACCGCCATAAATTAGTGACGTAATTGGCAAAATGGAGCAGGTGCACGTGGCATTATAAGGTTGGTTCCGGCCGCGACCAGAACCTAAAGGGGTCAGGAAATGCCAGAGATTACAGCGGTTCATTTCGCGGTATTTGCGCTGCTCTTCACCGTCGGGGCGGTGCTTGGCTGGATCATGCGAGGCGACCGATCCGCGCGGGAAAGGATCGCCGTCAATGCGGGCTGGCAGGAACGGGTGGAGACCCAGGAAAGGGAACAGAAGCGCCTGGCCGAGCAGAATACCAACCTGATGCAGGCCGTCAGCCAGCACAAGGCGGCACAGAAGGACACGGCCCAACGTGCGAAGGAGTTGTCGCAGGCGTTGAAAAGCGCCGTTGCCCGCCGCGATGAGCTGCAGCGCCAGATAAAGGACGTTCGCGGCGATCTGGAGGATGCCATCAGGCAGCGCGACTCGTTACAGGCGGATATAGAGGGTCGCGAAGCGCGGGGTGAAACCAGCATCCACGCACTGCGCGAGAAAGACAACAAGATATTCAAGCTGAGCCGGGAGCTGACCAGCTGGCAGAATCGATTGCCACCGCTGATCACCAAGTATCGCGAGCGTGACGAGGAAGCAAAGTCACTGGCGCTGAAGCTCGCCGAGGCCGAACGACGTATAGCCGAACTTCAAGATCAGCAGCCGGTAGAGCGAACCCGAATCGAACCAGCCGTTAGCGAGGGCCTTGACGCGTGCAACGACCAGTTCGATGACGCGGAGGAGATCGACCTCAGCGATCTCCAGGACCAGATCGGCGACGAAGGTGACCTGGCTTCACCGGTGCCGGCAGGAGCCTTCGACGATACCGCCAATTATGCCGCTTACCCTGAGCCGTCTGTGCAACGCCAGACGTCAGGGGATCAGGCCGCGAGGCCGCTAAACGGCGCCCCGGCGATGCAGGTGAACCAGGACGACCTTCAGAAAATAAAGGGTGTCGGGCCCGCTATCGAACGAACCTTGCACGACCTCGGCATTTTCAACTTCGACCAGATCGCGAGAATCAGCGAGTACGACATCAACAGGATTGCCGAGCGTCTCAAGGGATTCCGCAGCCGAATCTACCGCGAGGACTGGATTGGCCAGGCGCGCACACTGAACGACCTGCAACGGGAAGACCCCGTCTAGTCCGAAGGCTACTCCACCGCGCCTGTCACGTCGGCAAGTTCAACCTCGAATATCAGGGTAGCGCCTGGGGGGATCGTGCCGCCACCAGCACCGCGATCGCCGTATGCCAGTTCTGGCGCTATTTCGAGTTCTCTTATTTCCCCCACCTGCATACCCGCGACGCCCCGGTCCCACCCGGCAATGACTGCGCCAGCGCCCACAGGGAACTGGAAATGTTGGCCGCGATCCCGGGAGGAGTCGAACTTCTCGCCACGATTGTCGGTCGCCTGCGGATCGTGCAGCCAGCCGGTGTAATGCACCACCGCCGTCTGTCCGGGCTCTACCGTCTCCCCGTCGCCTTCTTTCAGAACGCGCATTCGGAGGCCGGGCTCCAGCTCGACCGGCTCCCCTGTTGCGGCTACGCCCCCGGCTGCAGGTTCCGCCTGCCGCGGCTCTGCCTGCTGTGGCTCTGCCTGCTGTGGCGCCTGTTCCTGGGCTCCGCCGTCATCTTCGCCCGGACCGCAAGCGGCCAGCGCGAGAAGGAGAGGTACCAGGCAAGAATATTGCAATGCTTTCATACGTCGACTTCCTCTTTTCCAGAGTGATGCCGGTAGTCAAGTTCCGGAGCGGGAGGACGCTAGTCTAACAGGTTGGAACTGCCAGGCAGCGCGACCGTGGCGCTTCGAACTGGAGATTTCGCGACGTGCCCCGTAAGGTTGCCCTGCTTCGCTGCCGTGGCGATGCAAGCGCGACCAGAAGCGCGCACGGATGGAACAGGAACCAGACACTAACGTGAGCACCACCCGCGCAGCCAATGCTGCCGAATTCGAGGACGTATCGCTGCGACGTGGCGCCGTGCTTGCGCTCGACCACGTCACGCTTGCGTTGCCGCTCGGGCAGACCACCGCGGTGCTGGGTGCGAGCGGCAGCGGGAAATCGACGCTCGTGCAACTGATCATCGGCTTGCTGCGACCGGATGCCGGAACGGTGAGGACGCTTGGGGAGCCCATAGATTTCCTAAACCCCCGCCCGATGCGCAAGCGAATCGGCTATGCGATCCAGGACATATCACTGTTTCCGCACCTCGACGTGCGCACGAACATTTTGCTACCTGCCACTTTGTCAGGCTGGAGCGAAGCAGGGAAAAGCGCGCGACTTGATGAACTGTTGCAATTGATGCATCTGCCGCGCGGCGTTCTCGACCGTTACCCGCACGAACTCTCCGGTGGCCAGCAGCAAAGAGCAGGACTTTGTCGTGCAATGATGCTGCGTCCTGAGCTGTTGCTTCTCGACGAGCCGTTTTCGGGCCTCGATACAATGACCCGCAAGAGCATTCATGAGCAGTTCCTGGACATGCAGCGGCAGGCGCCGGTATCCACTGTCCTGGTAACTCACGACCCGCAGGAAGCAATCAACCTGTCACATGGCCTCGTCATCATGAAGTCTGGACGGGTGCAGCAATGGGGACCGGTGGCTGAAGTCATCGCCAATCCGGTAAACGAGTATGTGAGCCACCTTTGTACTGCGCTTGAAAGCCTTCCGGTGTCGACGCGCTGACATGCGCGCCCTGTTCCTGGCACTCCTCGTTGGTGGTTCGCTCGCCGGTGGTGGCGCCGCGGCGGAACCCGTGATCATCGGCAGCAAGAACTTTACGGAGAACTACATCCTCGCGGAAGCCGCCGCCCAGCTCCTGGAGAGCAACGGCATAGAGGTGGAGCGGCGCCTGGGCCTGAACGGCACGAAGATCAGCTTCGAGGCGCTGGTGAACGACGCGATCGACCTGTACCCGGAATATACCGGGACCATCTCCGAGGTCATCCTGGGCGATCCTCGCTTGAGGGAATGGCAGGATGTCGCGGCTGCAATCGCGGATCGCGAATTGGTTCTCCTGGAGCCGCTCGGCTTCGATAATACCTATGCGATTGCGGTTACCCGCGAGCTGGCGCGCAAGCACCAGCTGCAGGAAATCTCCGACCTGAAGAGTCTGCCGCAGTTGCGCGTCGCCTTTCCTCATGAGTTCCTGAATCGCCAGGACGGGTGGCCTGGGCTTCGGGTGCGCTACGAGCTGCCGCAGAGGGTACGCGGCATCGAGCATGGCCTGATTTATGAAGCCATGGAAAAAGGACAGATCGACGCTACCGCGGTCTATTCGACCGACGGCGAAATCAGCCGCACCGGGCTGGTTATTCTCGAGGACAACCTCGGTTATTTCCCTGAGTATCGCGCCGCGTTCCTGGCGCGTAACGACCTGCCCCCGGACGTGCTCTCGATTCTCGCGGCTTTAAGCGGCCGCATCGACAACGAGCGAATGCAGGAACTGAATCGCACCGCCCTCGACAGGAACACGAGCATCGTCGAAGTTGCCTCGATGCTGCTGACCGACGCAGGCCTGATGGATGATGCCGTCGCGGGCCCGTCGTTCCTGCCACAACTCTGGCGCAACACGCAGCGCCACCTGAAACTCACTCTCATTGCATTGGCCCTGGCTGTCTTCACTGGCGTCGGCGTAGCGATACTGGTGCATCGTCACGAGAAAGCTACCCACACCTTCCTCTACTTTGCGGGATTGATGCAGACGATTCCTTCCATTGCGCTGCTGGCCCTGCTCATCCCTTTCGTCGGGGTCGGCCAGAAACCGGCGATTATTGCGCTGTTCCTCTACTCGCTGCTGCCCATCGCGCGAAATACGGTAACCGCACTGCAGACAATCCCGAAGGCTTACCGACAGGTTGCCGCCGCCATGGGCATGACGCGTCGGCAGGAGCTTCGCCACGTGCTGATGCCGCTCGCCATGCCCCATGTGCTGGCCGGGATCCGTACGGCAGCAATAATCAGCATCGGCACCGCGACTTTGGCGGCCTTCATCGGCGCCGGCGGGCTCGGCGATCCGATCGTGACCGGGCTTGCGCTGAACGACAGCTCGCTGATATTGCGTGGAGCGATACCGGCGGCGTGCCTGGCTATACTCGTGGAACTGCTGTTCAACGCGCTGGAGCGCTGGCTCGTCGCCCCGCACATGCGGATGAGTAGCACCAGGCTTTGAAGCTTGTAAAAAGCCGGCTTGGCGGCCGCGCGTGATCGCGCTTGCCCTCGCGGGCTCCAGCACAGCCTCAGGCGGTGGCCTCTGCCTTTGCATCGATGTCCAGCAGAAACTGGTTCATGCGCTGCACGTACGCGGCCGGGTTTTCAAGCTGGGCGCCTTCGACCAGCAGCGCGTGGTCCAGGATGATATTCGCAAGGGCGGCGAAGCGTTCGTCGTCGGCCTCTGCTGACAACTTCCTGACCAGCGGGTGCTCAAGGTTGATCTCGAGCACCGGTTTCGATTCCGGCAGTTTCTGCCCCGCGGTTTCCAGCATTCGCCGCAGCTGCGGCGTGAGATCCTGCTCGGGCGCTACGACGCAGGCCGGCGATTCGACCAGTCTCATGCTGACGTTCACCGCCTCTACCCTGTCCTTCAACGTCTTCTTGATTTTCTTCAGAAGCGGCTTTTGCTCGTCGTTTCTGGCCTGCTGGGTGATGTCGCCTTCCCCATCGGGCAACTTCAGATTGCCACGGCCGACGTCGTGCAGCGCCTTACCTTCGTATTCCGGGAGGTGATCCACGATCCATGGGTCGATGCGATCCGTGAGCAACAGCACCTCTATGTTCTTTTCCCTCAGCTGCTCGAGGTGCGGACTGGCCTTCGCGGCTGCATGGTTTTCGGCGATGAGGTAATAAATCTTGTCCTGCTCGGCGGCTGCCCGGGAAACGTAGTCAGCCAGCGACTGGTCCTGTTTCTCCGAGGACGAGTTCGTCGTCGCAAAGCGAAGTAGCTTAACGAGTTTGTCCGCGTTTTGCGGATCCTCGACGATGCCTTCTTTCAGCACTTCCCCGAACTCTTCCCATACCGTGGCGTACTTGTCCGGCTCATCCGCCGCCATTTTTGCGAGCATGTCGAGGACCCGCCGCGTCAGTGCGCCCCGAATGGCCTCGTGTTGGGAGCTGTGCTGCAGCGTTTCGCGGGATACGTTCAGCGGCAGGTCGGAGGAGTCAATCACGCCCTTGATGAAGCGCAGGTACAGGGGAAGGAACTGCTCCGCCTGGTCCATGATGAAGACTCGCTGAACGTAAAGCTTCAGGCCTTTCGGCGCTTCCCTGTTCCACAGGTCGAACGGCGCCTTCGACGGTATGTAGAGGAGGCTTGTGTACTCCCTCTTGCCTTCCACGTGATTGTGGCTCCATGCCAGCGGGTCGGCAAAATCGTGGGAGAGGTGCTTGTAGAACTCCTTGTATTCCTCGTCGCTGATCTCGCTTCGCGACCGTGTCCACAGCGCAGTCGCCGAGTTCACGGTCGTGACCTCGTCGCCACTTGCGCCCGCTTTGCGTAAAGTCACCGGGAACCCGATGTGGTCGGAATACTTCCTGATGAGGGTCGACAGGCGCAGTTCGCCGGAGAAATCCTTTTCCTCGGGCTTCAGGTGCAGCGTGACGCGAGTGCCCCGCTCGACGCGGTCGATGTCCTCGATCGTGAACTCTCCCTGTCCGTCCGACTCCCAGCGGACGCCGTCGCTCGCCGTCAGGCCCGCCCTCCGCGTCTCGACTACTACCTTGTCGGCGACGATGAAGGCGGAGTAAAAGCCGACGCCGAATTGACCAATGAGGCTGGCATCTTTCCCGCTGTCGCCGGTCATCTGCTTCAGGAATTCTGCAGTTCCGGACCGGGCTATGGTTCCCAGGTTCTCGATCACCTCGTCGCGCGACATGCCGATCCCGTTATCGGTGACGGAGATCGTGCCATTGTCCGGGTCGAACTCCACGGTGATGCCGAGATCGGGATCGCCATCCAGCAAATCGGGGGAAGCCAGCGCCTCGAAGCGAAGCTTGTCCGCTGCATCGGAGGCGTTGGAAACCAGTTCCCGCAGGAAGATCTCCTTGTTGCTGTAGAGGGAATGGATCATCAGGTGCAGCAATTGCCGCACTTCGGTCTGGAAACCCAGGGTCTCCCGGCCCTTCTCTGTACTCATATGTTATTCACTCTCGCCGGCGCACTTGCCGCACTGCAAATGTCTGACACCATAGTGCCGGATGGGGAATTTTCAAGGGTGAGATGGCCGCAGGTGCGACGTGAACCGGCCAGACGCAACGGCCAGAAACTCATCAACGGGTGACTGGCTCAGGCGGTATCGCAGCCTAGCTGGCGGTGAGAGGCTTACCGGTATGGTTTACCGCGGCACGGTACAACAGCCCGGCGGAAAGAAGCGAGACTGCCGCGAGCCCGAGCGGAGGCTGCGTCAGGGCAAGGAAGATGCCGAAGAGCTGTACGCAGAGCGTAACCGAGACCAGGACGAGCGCCCTGACAAACTGGCGGATGCGTTCGGCCGCGAGTGCGAACATTCCGAGGAAATCGTCGAGTTCATCGAGATACTGGAGCAGGCATTCCATGGCCATCTACCTTGCGATTGAAAGGAGCGGTTCCGCACGCTGCCGGACGGTGCCAGATGCGGGGTCGAGGCTGTCCTTCAGAGATTGTTCCTTTTCCATTGCCTGGGCATTGGATTGTTTCGCGAGCGCGATGGCCCGGTGAAACATCTCCCATCGCTGCCGCGTAGCCTCGTTCTTCAGACTCGCAAATCGCAGATCGTTGTTGAGATTCTTGTCCGTCATTAGCAGGCGATTTCAAAGTTTTGAATACCGTGTCGACGACTATAAACACGTCGTTACGAAACTGCCGTGAGGCACTTCACAGCCTGATATGTGTGCGAAAAAACTACACGGTTAAAAGGGGACAGATTTATTTTTCCTCATCAGGAAAAATAAATCTGTCCCCTTTTTTGAAGAATCGCGCTGGGGAAAACTTCAGGAATCGGACCAGTTGCGCTTGATCTGCTCGGTCCAGCTTCGATAACCCTTCCAGGTATAAAGAGAAGGATCGACGCTGCCGCGACGGGTTCGAGGAGCGGGCGCGGTAGAGATCCACTTGCGATACTGCTGCCAGCCGTCCGCATCTGTGGAGTCGCCGGAGTGGAGTCCTGCGTCCCGTTCCTTCGGAACTTGATCCGGCTCGGCATCGCTGCCACTGGTCGGGTTGATTTCGTTGGTGTCCTGCATACGAGTTGCTCAAGTATCCGACGCCGGAGATGCTATGTCGCAGGGGTGCGCTTGCAAAGGAACCGTGTCACAGGGGTGACCGGCACTCTTTCCTTGCAGATGGGAAATCAAGCGTGGTTTTTACTTCATGGGATGCGCTGGACCCGCAGGACAGCTTTCGTTTTGACAAAATGCGGCTGAGTCGCCGAGGCCGCAGGTCAAGGGTTGCAGGGATCCGTATGCGGCGCGGACCCAGGTCGAGCAAAGTGACCGCAGTCGCCCGCGAGGCGGTCTCCAACCGGTCTGCTATCCGTGCTCGCCGCAAGCGGCCGGCCCCAGGCCGGCTCGCGCGGCCAGCTCGCTGTGCAAATGTGAAAGGAGGTCGCCCGCGAGGCGGGCTCCTGCAGTCTGCTATGCGTCGCCGGCGACGCGGACGCGATAGCAGGGAGTGTAGCTCTCGGCTGCCAGCTTCATGCGCCCCTGTGCAACAAAAGCGGCGAGCAGCTTGTCCAGGAGTTTCATGATCCGCGGCGAACCCTGGATGTCGAATGGCCCACGTGCCTCGATCTGCGCGATCGTATCTTCCCTGACATTGCCGGAGACGATTCCCGAAAACGCGCGTCGCAGGTTCGCGGCCAGGATGTGCACCGGAAGGTCCTCGTTCAGGTCGAGTGAGGCCATCGTTTCGTGTGTCGCGCGGAATGGCCTCTGGAAGTCATTGTCGATTGCGAGCCGCCAATTGAAATAATAGGCGTCGCCGTGTTCGAAGCGAAACTCCCTGACGCCCTCGAGGCTGGCGAGCATCTTTCGCGCCACATCTTCCGGGTCGCCTATGATGATCGAGTATCGGCGTTCAGCCTCGGCTCCCAGCGTCGCCGCAATCAACTCCTCGATCTGCCGGAAGTAAGGTTCACTGGCAGGGGGACCGGTCATAATGACGGGGAACGGCAGGCGCTCATTGTTCGGGTGCAGGAGGATGCCCAGCAAGTACAGGATTTCCTCCGCCGTCCCGACGCCGCCCGGAAAGATCACGATGCCGTGCCCGATGCGCACGAATGCCTCCAGGCGCTTTTCCATATCCGGCATGATGACGAGCGAATTGACGATCGGGTTCGGCGATTCGGCAGCGATAATTCCCGGCTCGGTGATGCCGATGTAGCGACCGTTTCGGATCCGCTGTTTCGCATGACCGATTGTCGCGCCCTTCATCGGCCCTTTCATGGCACCGGGACCACAACCGGTACAGATGTTGAGGCCCCTCAGCCCCAGTTCGTAGCCTACCTGCTTGGTGTAGTCGTATTCGTCACGGCTGATAGCGTGCCCGCCCCAGCAGACCACGAGATTCGGCGTAGCCGGCAACTGCAACAGCCGCGCATTCCTGGCAATGTGAAAAACCGCGTCGGTAATGTTTTCCGACGTCTTCAGGTGAAAGAGGTTGCTTTCGCGGATTTCGTTATTGGTATAGACGATGTCCCGGAGCACCGCGAAAACCAGTTCCCGGATGCCGCGGATCATCTGGCCGTCGACGAAAGCAGACGAAGGGGCGCCTTTCAACAGGACTTTAAGGCCCCTGTCCTGCTGCTCGAAACCGATACGGAAATCCTGGTGGCGCCGCAACACGTCGCGAGCGTCATCCGTCTCGTTTCCGGAATTGAGTACCGCCAGCAGGCAGCGCCGAAGGAGCGGGTACAGGCCTCCCTCTCCCTGGTTCCTGAGCTGCTCGGCTTCCGAATGGGAAAGGATCTCGAGGCTGCCCTCAGGCCACACTTCGGCATCGACCGTCTGGTCGCTCTCGGCCCTTATAGCCGCTTTCCGTCGACTCAATGCTTCGTGCAAATGACTTCTTCCTGAACTTGCAGGCTACGGCAGGATTTCGATCGGGACGCGGTCCGGGGTCATGAGCCAGATATCGATCATGTCGGAATTGGATACAGCAATACAGCCGTTGGTCCAGTCGGACTGCCGGTAGTAGGCCGCCGAGTATGTCGGCTTGTTGGGCTGCCCGTGGATCATGATCTGGCCACCCGGGTTTACACCCTTCTGCCGTGCGAGGCGCCGGTCTGATTCATCAGGGTACGATATGCGTATCGACAGGAAGTAATCGCTGTTCGGGTTTCGCATATCCAGCCAGTAGGTGCCCTCAGGGGTCCTGTTGTCACCCTCCTCCTCCTTGTGGCCATAGGGTGCAACGCCCAGGGCGATGTCAAACGTGCGAAAGGCTTCGCCGTCTTTCATGAGCTCGAGTTTCCGGTCTGCCTTCCTGACGACAACCTTGTCCGCCAGCGGAAAGCCCTGGTCATAGGGGTCGTACTGCGTGCCCACGCGAGTGACGGTCGATATGCTGCTGCCGCCGTTCTTGCCGCCTCCCTCACTATCGGCCGAGGCGCTGGAGAATGCCGCCATTAACGTCACGAAGGCGAGCGCCTGCCAGGCTCTGGAAGTGGCGCGCTGCATGAACGTACGGCTGATCGACATAGGCTTGACTATCTCCCGGTGCACCCGATCAGACTAGCAGACACGGCACAATTTGAGAATCGGGCGTTGACGGGGCGCGTGAGCCTCACCGTTTATCGCGCCCGGCAATCCAGCCGATGGAGAATCCTGTGGCGCCCGCGAACAACGCGTATACAGGCAGGTAGCGGAACAATTCGACGGGCCTCGTTGCCTCGCTCACCATACCGCCGCGATCGGTGGCGTAACCGTAATGCAGGTAGAGCGACACACCGATTGCCGACAACGCGAAGCCGAGCGTACCCAGCGGCCACTTGAACCCCGAACCACTCCACTGGCCATGCCCCCGGTACAGGCAAGTCAGTGCCAGAACTATCACGAAGAGCATCGGAAGGAAGTTCAGGGCGATGTACGGTCCTGGCCACTCGACATAGGCGACGTACGCCATTGCCACGGCACTGGCGATGATTACCGGCAACGCACGGAACACGATCGCTGGCCACCCGGGCTTAACGCGCGCGATGTTCAGACCTCAGCCGCTGTTGCTCGCGAGCACCGGAAAATTGAGTCGCACACCTTTCCGTACCTTGTGCAGGTCCAGCTCGGGGTTGTACTGACGGAACAGCCAGACCGGAACGTTGTAGCGCTGCAGGGCGAGCACCCAGACTGCTTCGCCGTTCTCTACGACGTGCTCATGCACTCCTGCTATCCGGTGGTTGCGGAAGAACGCATCCTGCTGCTCCTTGTGCCAGGCGGCACGCAGGGCCTCGAAGCTGGCGGCATCGACGCGGCTCAGGTCCAGTTCGATGCGCTGGCCGACTTCGACCGGAGTTCGGAACGCGAGACCGTTGATGTCGCGCAAGCGCTGTGTCCGGATGCCCAGCCAGTCCGCAAAGTGCCCAAGCGTCTCTAGAGGATGGACTTCGATGGTGCGGTCCCCGGCGACCGTATAATCGCTCGGATCAGAAAGCAGCGAGAGTTGCACGACGCCCTCCGCACTTACCGGCAGGTCATCTGCGAGAGCCCCGCCCGCCGGTTCAGCCTCCGGCAGTTCTTCGTCAGGGATGGAAGCGACAGCGACCACGGCCGGTTCCGGTGGCGCGGCTACCGCGGCCGCCTCCTCGGTACTCGCGACCATGACCGGGAGCGGGCCGGCGGCAGGCAGGCGCAGTTGCTGCCCGGCCCTTATCCGGTTACTGCTGCCCAGGTTGTTCAGCGCCACCAGGGTGGATACGCGGGTGTTGTATTCGCGAGCAATCTCCGAGAGCGTATCGCCCGGTGCGATCCTGTGGAACAGATCCGGAAGCTGCTCCGCGTAATGCGCATCACCCGGCAGCGACGCCATTAACTCCGGCAGGGGCGCCTTGAGCAGGCCACGAGGCAGACGAAGCTGGTACTGCCGCGGGAGGTGTTTGCTTCCCTGCCAGACGGTCGGCTGCAACGCCGGGTTGTGGCGCGCCAGTTCCGCCTGGCTCAGGCCCAGCGTCGCGGCGACGGAATCGGCAGGAAGATAGGAATCCAGGACGATCGTTTCGTATTCCACCGGCGGGTACGGATCGAGACCGGGAAAATACTTGTCGGCATCCAGGTCGACCTGTAACGCAGCGAGGAACGCAACGTAGAAGTTACGCGAGGCGAAGCCGAATGCCCTGCCTCGATACTCCCGCAATATCTCGACATAAGCGGTGTCGCCATGCGCCTGCATGGCGCGTCGGACCCCGGAGAGACCGTGATTATAGGCCGTGATAGCCATTGGCCAGTTGCCGGTGATCGAGTAGTTGTAGGCGAGGAGCCGGCCGGCCGCAACGGTCGCTGCAAACGGGTCATTTCTTTCGTCGAGCACGTGGTCGACCTGCATGAAGCGGCGTCCGGTGCTGCGGGTAAATTGCCAGATGCCGGAAGCACCGACATGGGAACGCGCATCGGGATTGTAGGAGGACTCAACGTGTGGCAGCGCCGCCAGCTCCACCGGGACGCCAAGCTTCGCGAACTCCCGGTGGACATGAGCGCGATAGCGCCCCGCGCGCCTCAGTCCTTCCCGGAACCGGTCGGAGAGACCCTGCTGGTAACGAATATTGTCGACCGCGTCCGCCAGTTCCCGGTCGGAGGTACCATCGGGCCAGAGGCTCAAAATCCGTCGTTCTTCGCCCGACAGGTTATCCCTCTTGCCGCTCGCCAGCGTCTGCAGGACCTTTGCGTAGTGGGCACGCCGGGCCGCGACGGTTTTCTTCCGCTGTGTCCTCGAGACATTGGCGGGAATGTCGACCCGTTCATAGACAACGCTCAAGTTCCGGTTATCGTGGAGGACACCCTGGCTACTGTCGTATTCAGTGAAGACAGAGACCCAGAAATTGACGTCCCGTTCGAGCTCGGCGGGGCGCGGGAACCATTCATCGGCGCTTGCCTCGAACGCAATGCAGACGAGCGCGAGGGACAGTAGCAATGAAATCCTGCGATTTGTACTTGTCATTTGGGCAGAATCAGGTTTCAATCGAGGAGTCAATTCTAAACGCTTGAATAGTTTCACAGAACCCAAGCTCTTTATAAGGCATTCTTACCCCTGCCGCTGTGAACCGCAACCCGAATTGCCCGATTCCCTGCAATAAAAAGCCAATGAATAAACTCGCGACACACTCACTCCTGATAGCGGCAGCCGGCAGCCTCTTGCTGCTGGCCGGGCGGGGGTACGCGACCGACGAGCTTCCCGCGGGGCCGGCCGCGCCGCCGGGACAGGAACAGGCAGAACCTGCATCGCTGGCAGCGCCTCACGCCGCGGAAGCCACCGCGCACCCGGTTCCGCCTGACTCGCAACCTGTGGGAACGACAGATGACACGTTCCCGGGCACGGAAGTTATCGCCAATGAACGTACCGTCGGACCCGGGGTGCTCGCGGGTGCTGATGACGCGGCAGAAGACCCGGTGGCGCGCGTTCAGGAAACGGGCGAAATCATCCCCGAACAAGGCGCTGTCGACGGCACGCTGGAACAGGAATCGGCCGGGCATGCGCAGGTGGACAGCGAACTCATCGCCGGTCTGGCCATCGATACGCTGGGTGGCGATTTCGAGGAAGCGGCACCTGTCATCCCGCTTGCGGATGCTGTGACGGTAGCCGAGGAGAAGGAAGCCGCACACAACCTCAGGCTGTTGAACGGAGAAGTTCCGCCAGGTACTTACCAGCGCCTTTCCTGGTCGGCCACTGAACTGTTCGAAGGCATCCCGGTATCGACCCCGGTACTGGCGGTCAACGGCAAGCTGCCGGGGCCGACGCTTTGCCTGACGGCGGCGGTGCACGGCGACGAGCTGAACGGCATAGAGATGGTGCGCCGCGTGCTGCACGATCTCGACCCGCAAAAGCTCTCAGGTGCGGTTATTGGGGTGCCTATCGTGAACCTGCAGGGTTTTCGCCGCGGGTCCAGGTATCTTCCCGACCGGCGCGACCTGAACCGCTACTTCCCCGGCAACCCGAATGGCAGCGCTGCATCCAGGATCGCCTGGTCCTTCTTTACGGAAGTTGTTCGCCATTGCGATGCACTCATCGACCTGCACACCGGTTCGTTCGAAAGAGCGAACCTTCCGCAACTGCGCGCCGACCTGCGGAATCCGGATGTCGTAACGCTGACGCACGGCTTCGGCGCAACCGTCATCCTGCACAGTGATCCAGCCGAAGGAACGTTGCGCTACGCTGCCTCGAGAATCGGCATTCCTACCGTTACGCTCGAAGCAGGCGGACCCTCTGAACTGGAACTGAAGGAAGTGATGCACGGAGTGAAGGGCATCGACACGCTCCTGAATACTCTTGGCATGGTCAAGAAGTCGCGGTTGTGGGGCGACCCTGAACCTGTCTACTACAGGTCGGTCTGGGTGCGCGCCGACCGGGGCGGGATCCTGCTCGCGGATGT
Source organism: Woeseiaceae bacterium (assembly GCA_035304285.1). Taxonomy (GTDB): domain Bacteria; phylum Pseudomonadota; class Gammaproteobacteria; order Steroidobacterales; family Woeseiaceae; genus IDS-8. The sequence goes on along the minus strand of DATGQI010000112.1, from coordinate 9,686 downwards.
CGGTCTCGGCAGCACCGTCCGGCGCGGCGACCTCCTGGGAACGATCACGGACCCGATGAACAATGCCAGTACGAACCTCTATGCGCCTTTCTCCGGGCGCATCATCGGCATGGCGCGCAACCAGGTCGTAATGCCGGGCTTCGCCGCCTTTCACGTAGGTATCCAGACAGCGGAAGCAAGTGCCGCCGATGCCGGCAGCGATTCGGATGATACCGCGCTCCTGCACGACTCCGAGGTGACGAACGACGACTACATAGACGGGATGTCCGAGTAGTCCGCCCCCTGCACGTTCTGCCGCACCTCGCTTGCGATTTGGCCCTGAAGGCACGCTCAAATTAAAGTGCCGGCATGAGTGAAAGAAAACCCCTCTCGCATTTCCGCGCTCCCAGGTACTGGCCGACGTGGCTCGGTCTCGGGCTGCTTCGGCTAACGTGCCTGTTGCCCTATCGCCTGCAGCTCGGTATCGGAAAGTTGCTGGGCCGAATTGCGCACCGGTTCGCGAGGGAGCGCCGCGCGATCAGCCGCCGCAATATCGAACTCTGCTTCCCGGAACTATCGCCGGCCGAGCGCGATGCGCTGGCCCTTGCACATTTCGAATCGCTGGGGATGTCCATCATCGAGCTCGGACTCGGCCGCTGGGCATCCGACGAAAAACTCCTGGCGATGACTCGCATCGAGGGAGCCGAGCACATTCGAAATGCCACCGACCGCGGCGTCGGTGTAATTTTACTGAGCGCTCACTTTACGACCCTCGAGATAAGCGGCCGCGTGCTGAGCCTCAACAGCCCCCCGTTCGATGCCGTCTACCGCAAGAACCGCAGCGAATTCATGACGGAGATCCTGCGTACCAACCGGGAGCGATCGGCCCGCGGCACAATCGAAAAAAACGATATAAAGAGCATGGTGCGGAGCCTGCGAGAGGGCACACCGGTGTGGTACGCCCCCGACCAGAGCTACAACCGCAAACAATCCGCACTGCTTCCGTTCTTCGGTGTGCCATCAATGACTAACACGGCAACCGGGACGCTCGCCAGACTGGGCAGAGCGGTCGTCGTTCCCTTCTTCCCGAGGCGACTTCCGAAGGGTGGGTACGTCCTCTCGATCCTGCCGCCTGTTGAAGGCATCCCCAGCGAAGATCCTATCGAAGACACGAAGAAATACCTGAAGATTCTCGAGGACCAGGTACGTCTGTGCCCGGAGCAGTACTACTGGGTGCACCGAAAGTTCAAAAACAGGCCAGAGCCCTTACCCGACCCTTACGCGGACCTCGCGGCGCTCGAATAGCCGTGCATGAGTTGCTCCCAGTCTGGCTCTGAGAAGACGATGCGCGGTTCCAGGTGACTCACCTTCCTGAGAGAGCGATATAGCCGGGCCAGGTTACGCTCCTGCCAGGGACCCGGCGGCAGGAGCCGGCCACGGTCGAAGTCCAGCAGGAAGACTTCGCCGGCTCCTTTCACCTGGATGTTGTAGGCATTGAGATCGGCATGACAGACGCCGGCGACGTGGAAGCGCCGGATAACTTCCCCAAGCGACCGCCAGAACCCGTTGCCGGCGGGCTGCTCGAGGAGGCGGTCGGCCAGCGACCGGATCCCGGGTTCACGCACGGTCAGCAGGTCAGCCCTGTACAAGAGCCCGCCAACGCGACTGTAACGAGCGGCAGCGGGACGCGGAACAGGCAGTCCCTTCGAGTGCAGCCACGAAAGCAACCGCCATTCGGAGAAGGACCGCGTTCGCTCCTCGGAAAGCCACCAGTAAAGGTCACGATTGACCCGCCCTAACAGGCCGCCTCGCCGGTAATGCCGCAGCACGAACTCGTTGTCTCCGTCGCCGACGTACATGGTTGCTCCGCGTCCGGCAGAATGTAATGCGCCGCTCACGGGCTGGGACCACTGCCATGCCTCGGGCGTGAAACTCCCGCTGGAAATGTGGTTGAGGACTGCCCGATCGTATAGGATGGCGCCGGTTTTAGTCTTCTCGACGGTCCCGTTCGGACGCAACCGGCCTTTACTCACCTGACTCATAATGCTCCAGAAAGCGCCGCCAGAAAGCATCTGTGTCATCCGACTTTCGGCAATAGGCGATACCTGTCACGCGCTGGCAGTCGTCAGGGCCATACAGGATGCGTGGCCCGAAACGCGGCTCACGTGGGTTATCGGTAAAACGGAAGCGTCGCTGATGTCGGATATCCCCGGCATCAAGTTTATCATCTTCGACAAAGCCCAAGGGGCGCGAGCCTACGCCGAGGTCCGCTCGCAACTGGGCGGCGAACGTTTCGACGTTGCGTTGTGCATGCACGCGTCGATGCGGGCCAATCTCATCTGCCGCCTGGTCAAGACCCGAAAGCGACTCGGCTACGACTTCGGGCGCGCCAGGGATTTCCAGTGGCTTTTCACGAACCACCGGATCGAAGGAACAGGCAGGCAGCACGTCCAGGACGGCATGCTGGAATTCGCACGCCACATCGGCGTGCCGCGCAGGGAGTTGCGCTGGGACATCCCGCTGTCCTCCGCGCACCGCGAATTTGCCGCGCAGTACGAGTCATCGGAACGGCCGATTCTCGTCATCAGTCCATGCAGCAGCGAGCGCAGCCGCAACTTTCGCAACTGGAGCGCCGAGAACTATGCGGCAGCAGCAAATTATGCCCAAAAGAAATTCAACTGCCGGGTCATATTGACAGGAGGACGTTCGGAGACGGAGATGGAGTATGGCAACACGATACGCAAGCTGTGCGACCCGAGTCTCATCAACCTGATTGGCAAGACGAGCCTGAAACAACTGCTTGCCATCCTCGACGTTGCCACCGCGCTCATTTGTCCGGATTCAGGACCCGCGCACATGGCAACTACAGTTCGAACACCGGTGATCGGCCTCTACGCGACGTCGAACCCGGAGCGCACCGGGCCGTATTTCAGCCGGGAGTACACCATCAACGCGTATCCGCAGGCAGTACTCAAATACCTCGACAAACCAGTCGACGAAGTGCGTTGGGGGCAGCGAGTGCGTGATCCGCACGCCATGGGGCTGATCCGGCTCGCCTGGGTCAATGAAAAGATCGACCAGGTATTCGAGCACAGGCCTGCCGCACGGTCCGCGAAGTTGGCGTGACAGCGGGTAGCAACGCCTTGGCGTCTTCGATGTCCAGGAGAGTCGCCCGTGGGGCGGGCTCCTGCAGCGCTCCGTTCCACGCTCGCAGGTGTTTCATTCACAGGCGGCGTGAGTGGGATGCACCGGTGCAAATGGTTTCCAGTACCGCCGCCGGCAGGATCTCGCGCATGCAGCGAAAGTGCCCCAATGGACATTCGCGCTGGAAACAGGGGCTGCACTCGATCCCGAGGTAGTGCAGGACCCGGTTCTCAGTCAGTGGCGGCGTAAATCCAGGGCTGGTCGAGCCATACAGCGCTACAACGCGGGTGCCGACTGCAGCAGCGATGTGCATCAGCCCGGAATCATTGCTCACCGCCTGTTCGCAAAACGCCAGCAAGTCGATGACGTCTTCGAGTTCCGTGCGGCCGCACAAATTCTGCGCCTGCCCTCCCGCCGCTATGGAATCACCTGCGGCACGGTCCTTCTCCGAGCCGAGAATCCAGACGGCATAGCCCTCGCTCGCCAGCATTCCTGCGAGTGCCGCGAAATATTCGAGCGGCCAGCATTTTGCAGGTCCGTACTCCGCGCCCGGCATCATGGCAATAACCGAACGGTCTGTCGTGAGCTCCAGCCTTTTAATGATTTCCCGCTGGTGCGCCTCCGAGACCCGGAGCGCAGGCTGCGGCACTGGTGGCATCGATTCGGAAGGCTCGAGGCCTAACGCCACGAACCGCTTCACCGTCTGGTCCAGCCTGCGCTCGTCGAACTCGTGCATGTCATTGACCAGGTGATAGCGCATCTCACCGCGGAACCCGGTGCGGCGCGGTATCCCGGCCATCCACGGAACCAATGCGGCCTTCAACGACCGCGGCAGGATTATCGCCTGCTGATACCCGGCGGCGCGGAGTGAGCGGGCCAGCCGCCAGCGAGCGGGAAGCCCGATTTCGCGGTGCCGCGCGGGTGAAACGATTCCTTTTCGGACCTCCGGCATGCGGGCGATGATCGGCAGTGACCATGCCGGAGCGAGTACATCCAACTCGGTCTCGGGGAAGCGTCCCTTGAGCAGCTTGAACAGGGATTGCGCCATCACCATGTCGCCAACCCAGGACGGGCCGACGATCAATATGGCCGGCTTGTCCACCGTAGTACTTCTGTCGTCGTCCGGTCTCAGCAGGACACCCGGCTACCCGGCAAGGCGATCGAGATAGGCGCGAACACCGGCTTCAACGTTGCGGAAGGTGACGTCACAGCCTGTGCTGCGAAGCTTCGACAGATCCGCTTCGGTGAAGCTCTGGTAGGCGCCGGCGAGCTCATCGGGAAACGGTATGTAGCGAATTCCGCCACGTCCGTGCCAGCCAATCACCGCGTTGGCCACTTCATTGAAGCTTTGCGACTGCCCGGTTCCCGTGTTGAACACTCCCGAAGCGTTGCGGTTCTGTAGGAACCAAAGGTTGACCTCGCAGACGTCGTCCACATAAACGAAATCGCGCCGTTGTTCGCCGTCTGCGAAACCGCCCGAGCCTTCGAAGAGTCGGATTTCGTTATCGGAGAGAATCTGTTGGTTGAAATGCCACGCTACGCTGGCCATCGAACCCTTGTGCTGCTCGTTTGGCCCGTACACGTTGAAATAGCGCAGCCCAACCACCTGCGATGGCGCTTTTTTCGCCAGCCGCTCTGCATAACGGTCGAACAGCAACTTCGACCAGCCGTAGACATTGAGCGGCAACTCGTTTTCGTGGCGTTCGCTGAACCTGTCAGAACTGCCATAGACCGCGGCGGACGAGGCGTAGATAAACGGGATGTTGTGTCCGAGGCAGTGATGCAAGAGCGTCCGGGAATACCCGTAGTTGTTCTTCATCATGTACCGGCCGTCCCACTCTGTCGTCGTGGAACACGCGCCCTGGTGGAAAACAGAATCGACGCCGTTGGAAAACTGCGAATCGAGGCGTTCCAGGAACTCGTCCTTGTCCAGGTAATCTGCTATCGGCAACGCAGCCAGGTTCCGGAACTTGTGCCCGTCGGTGAGATCGTCGACGACGACGACATCGTCCCCGGTTTCTTCAATCAGGCGACGGACGAGGTTGCTGCCGATGAATCCGGCTCCGCCCGTCACTATATGCACGTCGGTGTTACTCGGAGCCTTTGTGGAGATAGTAAGCCGCGCCGCAGTACGGACACATTGCCTCTCCTGTCTCCTCGATCGGCAGGTAGACCTTCGGATGGGAATTCCACAGGTACATTCCCGGCATAGGGCATGACAAAGGAAGGTCGGAATACCTCACCTCGTACCTGTGCTGGGCATTTGCGGGAATGAGGTTCTGGTCGATCGTGCCGGCCTTTGTCGTCGCCACTTCGGGTCACCGTTGTTGATACCGGGAAATACCGCATTATAGCAACGGCGAGGAGCCGAAGGCGGAGCGGCGAGGCCTCAGTGACGCGGCAGGGCGCACCGCGGCCTGGCCCGGACTATTCATGGATAGTCCGGGCTACTCCGGCGCGGCAAGCAACACCCGGTTCCACACCGACACTACGAACTCGCGCTCCTCGACAAAGTCGCCGCTGGCTGCAAACGGCGGCTTCTCATCGAGGGCCAGGCGGTGCAGCCGCAGCCGATAACGCTTGTAAATGTCCTGTAAGCGCGCCACCACTTCTCCATCCAGGCACCCGGCTGCCGCCAGGGTGCCGAGCTGGCGAATGTTGTCCGGGTAGTGAATTACCGCGGGATGTGTACCGGCATTCTCGAGTACGAGATATTGGACCAGAAATTCGATATCCCCGATGCCTCCCTCTCCCTGCTTGAGATCAAAGCGTTCGCCATCACTCTTGTCCAGCCGGTCTCGCATCCTCGCGCGCATCTCCTTCACGTCGTTCGGCAGCCGGTCGCGGCGCACGCGCTCCTTTAGCGTTTCGGCCCGCACTCGCTCAAATTCCCGCGCGACCGTGGCGCTGCCGGCAACAGGACGCGCTCGCAGCAGCGCCTGGTGTTCCCAGGTCCAGGCATTCTCCTCCTGGTAGCGCTCGAACGCCTCCACGCTTGTAACGAGCAAACCTGAGCGACCGCTGGGACGCAGGCGCGTGTCAACCTCGTACAACGCGCCGGAGTGCGTCTGGGTCGTCAGGAAATGCACCACGCGCCTGACGAGCCGGACAAAAAACATGCTGTTCTCCAGGGGCTTCGGCCCGTCGGTGTTTTGGTCCGAGCCATGGCCGTCGTGCAGGAACACGAGATCGAGGTCCGAACGATACGACAACTCCATCCCGCCAAACTTGCCGTAGGCAATCACGCCGAAGCCTGCCGGCCGCGGTCCCTGTTCGCCGCGCACCACCGGACGCCCGTGCCGCGAAGCGAGATCCTGCCACGCTATTGACAGCGTCCGGCTCAGCACGATTTCAGCAAGTTCTGTCAGGCGGTCACTGACTTTCATGATTGGCAGGTTGCCGGTAACGTCGGCAACCGCAATGCGGAACAAGGCAGCGCGCTGGAACTGCGCAAGCACTTCGATCTGTTGCTCGCTCTCCGGTGAGGGAAGGCTGTCGAGCCGGCGTTGCAGCTCCGCGAGCATGTTCTCGCGTGTCAGAGGCGCCGTGTACAGGCGCGGGTCGAGCAGTTCGTCCAGCAGAAGAGGATACCGCCCGATCTCCTCGGCAAGCCATGCGCTCGTTTCGCAAAGATCGACCAGCCGGTCGAGGACGACCGGGTTCTCGTTGAGCAAGGCGACGTAGGCGCTACGGCGAATTACGTGTTCGACCACCCCGAGCACCCTCTTCAGCACGACGGCAGGTTGTGATCGATCCCTGAGTGCGGAAAGCAGCGCAGGGATGAAGCGGCGCAGGCGGCTGCGTGCGGCTTTCCCCAACTGGGCGACGCCGCCGCTCCCGGAGAAGGCGACCAGGGCAGACGCCAGTTCAACGCTCTCGGCGTATCCCAGGCGCGCAAGCGCCGCTTCCCACTCGTCCTTTTCGGCCGCAGTATTCCACAGCTCCGCGACAGGATCATCGGCGTCGGGCCGCGGGGCATCGGCGCCGCGGAACGCCACTTCGGCGAAAGCGGTTGCAACGTCCTGCCGGGCCTCCTGCAAGTCGTCCAGCAGACTCGTCCAGGACCGGTATCCCATTGCGAGCGCCACTCTATCCTGGTCTGGCGCCTTTGCGGGCAGGTCGTGAACCTGCTGGTCGCGAATAGCCTGGATAGTGTTTTCCAGGCGACGCAGGAAATCGTACGCATTGAGCAGGGTTTCCGCCTCCATTACCCCGATCGCACCTGTCCGACCAAGGTGCTGCAGCGCCTGCCTCAGGGACGGAGTCTTCAACTTTCGATCGCTCCCCCCGCGCACCAGTTGCAGCGACTGCACGACGAACTCGATCTCCCGGATACCGCCGGGACCAAGCTTGATGTTGTCCTGTAGCTTCCGCTTCTTCGCCTCTTTGGTTATGAGGGCTTTCATCTCCCGCAGCGATTCGAACACCCCGTAGTCCAGGTAGCGGCGGTAGACGAACGGGTGGATAACCTGTTGCATGAGTTCTGCTGCGAGATCGCCATCCTCGCCTGTCTCGACCACGCGCGCCTTGACGTACGCGTAGCGTTCCCAGTCGCGGCCGTGACGCAACAGGTAAGACTCGAGCGCGCCGAAGCTCACAACGGGCGGGCCGCTCAAACCGAATGGCCGCAACCGGGTGTCCACGCGATACACGAATCCATCCTTGGTCACCTCGTCCAGCAGTGCCACGATCGTGCGTGAAAGCCGGGTGAAGTACTCCTGCGCAGACAGCTGCCGCTTGCCGTCGGTTTCGCCGTCGCCGGGGAACAGGAATATCAGGTCTACGTCCGATGAGAAGTTGAGTTCCCTTCCGCCGAGCTTCCCCATCGCGAGTACTACGATCCGCATCTCCCGGCCGTCTTTATCCCGCGGTTTGCCGAAGCGGCTGGCGGCATCCGCCTCCGCGTAACCGGTTGCGGCGCGGATCAGGCTGTCCGCCAGCGCGGAGAGCGACGAGAGTGTCTCGGCTACGGTGGCAGCGCCTGCGAGGTCGCGCCAAAGGATGTGCAAGAGCTTCCGGTTGCGGAACTGTCTCAGACGCCGCTTTACGGCATCGCTACCGTCGCCCTCTAACGCCACGTGCCGCACCGCCGTCCGCGGTGGCTCAGCCAGCCGTCCGCCGAGCGCCGCGTCCGCGAACCATTCCCAGTCGCGCAGGGCCGTAGAACCCGCAAACTCGCTGCAGGCAACCAGCCTCAACAGGTTGCGGCTCGCGTCTTCGTTGGCAGACCAGCCTGCCTGCAGAGAACGATCCTTAAGGAGATGCCTGAACCAGAGGTCGACAGAATCGCGCAGCGCCAGGGGCAGGTCCCTGATGCTCCCCGGTATCTCCTTGCCCGCCGTTGCAGTCACCGGCGCAGTTTAGCCCGGACACCCGAACTATCGGAACCGGAAGAGGTTCTGCACGGATTCCTTCAGCCTGCCGTTTCCGCAAGATGGCTGGAAGCGCCGGGTTCGGCAAGCCCGGCGAGCACGTCGTCAAGCGGGACAGGCTTTCCAACAGCATGCCCTTGCGCATAATCAACATCCATTTTTGTGACAAAGGCCCGGATCTGTTCGCTCTCGACGTACTCCGCGACCGTCTCGAGGTTCATCACCTTGGCCACCTGCGTTATCGCCGCAACCATGGACTCTGATATCCGGTTTTCCGCGATGTCCTTGATGAAACCGCCGTCTATCTTGAGGGTATCCACCTGGAACGTCTTGAGGTAAGCGAACGAACTCAAGCCTGCGCCAAAGTCGTCAAGGGAAAACCTGCAGCCCCGCTTGCGTAGCGCGTCTATGAAGGCCTGCGCTTTAGCGTGGTTGGAAACTGCTGCCGATTCCGTGACTTCGAAGTACAGCAACTCGGAAGGCACGCCGCTCGAGTCGATCTGGCGAGACACGAAATCGAGGATAGAGTTGTCACCCAGTGACTGCCCCGAGAGGTTTATCGCGAACGCGGTTCCCGATTCCAGCAGTAGCGAGGGCTGTCGTCCGAGCCTTTGGAGCGTTGTCGAGATGACCCACCGGTCTATCTGCGGCATCAGCTGGTAGCGCTCCGCGGCGGAGAAAAACGACCTGGAAGGAATCCGGTTGCCATCGCTGTCTTTCATGCGCAGCAATATTTCGTAACGGCGTGCTTTATGTTCTTTTCTCAAGGACACGATCGGCTGCGCAAGGAGCTCGAAGCCATCGCCACTTAGCATCTTCTGTATGTCTGCAACCAGGTGCATGTCGTCGTAACGACGAACGATGCTCTGGTCGTCCTGGTCGTAAACCTCCACACGATCGCGGCCGTGATCTTTTGCGGAATCGCAGGCGATCCTTGCTGCAGTCAAAGCATCTCCTCCGGCCGTGTTGCGGTCGAGCGCGGCAATTCCCGTACTCACCGTAACCTGGAGCGACTTGTCGCCTTCGAGATAACGGAGCGACCTGGCGGACTCCCGAATCTCAGTGGTCAGCTGCAGCGCATCGTCGAGCGTGCTGTGCGCAAGCAGGATCGCGAGGTCGTCTCCGGTCAGGCGTGTCGCAACCGCATTACCGGGCAAGTGCTGCTCGAGAATCTGGGCGAAGCGGGTAATG
>DATGQI010000111.1:0-7952 GCA_035304285.1 Woeseiaceae bacterium | reverse complement strand
GCCATCGAATTGACGTTGTCGGTCAGGTCCTTCCAGACGCCCGACACGTCGCGGACATCGGCCTGGCCCCCGAGGGTTCCCTCGGCGCCGACCTCGCGCGCCACTCTCGTCACTTCGAATGTGAACACCCGCATCTGCTCGATCATGCGATTGACGATCTGCGCGGAACGAAGGAACTCGCCTTCGATGCGATGCCCGTCGACCTCGAGCGGAACCGTTTCAGAGAGGTCGCCATGGGCTACGGCGGCGATGCTGCGGGTTACGGCAGTGGTCGGCCAGAGCAAATCATCCACCAGGCCGTTTACGGAGGACTCCATAGCGCCCCACGAACCGATGCGGCGTTCACAACGCACGCGCTCACGCGTCCTGCCGCGGCGACCGACGGCTTCACTGACCCGCTGCAGTTCCGAGGCCAGGTAATCGTTTGCTGTTACGACGTCGTTGAACGTATCCGCGATCTTGCCCGCGAGACCTGTCCAGTCGCCGGGCAGCCGCACTGAAAAATCGCCGTTCCGCATCGATTGCAAAGCAGCAAGCAGTACCGTCGGATTCAGTTCCGTGTCGGCATGCAAAGCAGGCGGCGAGTCAATAGCGCCCCTTGGGTGTGTTCCCATAGCGTATCCGTTGATTGTAATTGCGAGGGCCCAGACGGGGCTTAAAGACCGGAGCGCTTGGATTGCTGGCGAGGGCACTCGCTTCTTTACATAAGGAAACGAGAGGGCTCCGTGACTTCGCGCTGGGAGAAGGTACACCGGACTGAGGTGTCACCACAACCGGCAAAACAGGATGTAACTTGATTTTCTGTTAGCGGTAATAAATGCGCCGGAAAGACCAATCGCAGGAGCTCACCGCGCACTTCGCCGGCGCTCGAAAGAGTCGCCGTAGGAGCCCGTCCCACGGGCGACAACGGATGGCGCAGGTACACTCGAAATGCCGCCCGCCAGGCACGCTCGTAAAACCCGGACGTGAGCTGGGAAACGAACGCCGTAGAGCCCGTCTTACAGGCGATCGAGTTCGCGTAGCTCGTGTCACATTTGCGCAACGAAATATCGAACCACACGCTGCCGCTAGTCTCCGCAGTTGCACCTTCGCAAACCACTGGGCTACCATGATCGTGTGCAAACGCCGTCCAAAAAAGCGGCGTCCCGGGGGGGAGCATGAACACGCCATTCGCAGGAGTGTTGTCATGCTGGTCCGGCACAGATTCCTTACAAAGCGTTCCCTGGTACACAAAGCGCATCGTCGCGCATACTTCGACGTACAGCGGCTATGCCTTGCCGCATTTCTTCTGTTCGCCCTGGCACTGTTGGCACTGCCGGCGTGGGCACAGGTCGAGGGCGCCACTGTTCGCGGTGTCATCTCGAGCCCGGACGGTCCGGCAAGCGGCATTACCGTTCGCGCCGTGAACGTCGCCAACGGGCAGTCCCGAAGCACGAGAACCGGCAACGACGGTTCTTACGTAATGGTGAATCTCCGGCCCGGAACCTACCGCATCCAGGTGGCGACCACGGGCGAAGGCGAAGAGGTCACACTGCGGGTCGGCCAGAGCGCCGTCCTCAACTTCCAGATCGGTGCGGCTGCCGCCGAGCCCGAGCCGGACGGGCAGCGTCCGCAGATCGCCGAACCCGGAATGCCGACCCCGGCGCCGATGGAGGAGATCGTAGTGACAGGGGTGCAGGTCGAGACCTTCACCGGCGGCGAGGTTGGCACCTCGATCACGCCGGAGATGATGGACCGGCTGCCGCAGGTCAACCGCAACTTTCTCGCGTTCGCCGATCTCGCTCCCGGTGTGCAGTTCGTGCAGAACTCCGACGGCACCGCCAACATCCGCGGCGGCGCGCAGCACCAGCGCGCCGTCAACGTGTTCATCGACGGCGTCAGCCAGAAGGACTACGTGCTAAAAGGCGGCGTGACCGGACAGGACACGAGCAAGGGAAACCCGTTCCCGCAATCCGCCATCGCCGAGTACAAGGTGATCACGCAGAACTACAAGGCGGAATACCCGCACGTGGGAAGCACCGCGATCACAGCTGTTACGGCATCCGGTACCAATGAATTTCGTGGCAGCGTGTTCTGGGACCACACGAACGAAGACCTTCGCGCGGCGGTGCCGCTGGAGAAGCAGAGCGGGGAGAAGGTAGCCTCTTCGCAGTCGCAGTACGGCGCCAACGTTTCCGGCCCGATCATACGGGATAAACTGCACTTCCTGTTCGCCTACGAGGCGAAGGATAACGAAGACCCGGTTGATGTCGTCCCCGGCGGAGGCTTTACCGCCGCGACGCTACCGGCGGAGTACGCTGCGCTGGTAGGCAGGGAAGTTGCGGAATTCAAGGAGGACCTCTACTTCGCCAAGCTGGACTGGTTCATCAACGACTCGCACGATATTTCTGCCTCCGTGAAGTATCGCGACGAGACCTCGGAGCAGGGCTTCGAGAACGTCAGCACGAAATCCTTCGGCGGCAGCGTCGACCAGGAAGACACGCGTGTCCAGATCAAGCACACCTGGAATACGGACGCCTGGCAGAACGAGTTCCGCGTGACCTACGAGGATTCAATGTGGAGCCCGAACCCGCTGACCAACGGTAACGCCGAAAGGCTGGTCAATGCGGCCGATGAGGCGATCCTGAATGTCGGCGGCGGCCAGAACCTGCAGAGGAAGGGACAGGACGGCTGGGGCATCCAGAACGACTTCACCCTGCTGGACCTGGAGTGGTTCGGCGGGCACACGATAAAGACCGGGATCAGTTACAAGAAGATCACGCTGAACACCTTGCAGCAGTTGCCGGCGAACCCGCAGTATTTCTATAACGTCGAGTTCAACGGGCCCGGCACGTTCGAACTGGTACAGCCGCACCGGGTGGAATTCGGCATGCCGCTGACCGCTGAAAGCGGCGCCGTCGAAACCGACAATACGCAGTGGGGCCTGTACATCCAGGACGACTGGTACGTGACGGATCGCCTGACGCTCAACATCGGCGTTCGCTGGGACTACGAGGAGACACCCATTTACGTCGACCGGGTGACTCCACCCGACGTCGTTGCCGCGCTCCAAAGCTGGCCGAACATCGCGAATGCCAATTACGACATAAACGACTGGATCAGCACCGGGAACAATCGGGATCACGACAACGACAATATCGCGCCGCGCCTGGGCTTTTCCTACGACATCGGCGAAGACGCGATGCATACCGTCTACGGCGGCTACGGACGGTCCTACGACCGCAACCAGTTCGATTTCGTGCAGCTAGAGGTCACGAACGGTACCTTCGGCCGGGTTTCTTTCTTCTTCGAAGGCGATCCTGCCAATCCTTGTGAGGGAACGAATTGCGTTCCCTGGGATCCCGCCTATCTCACACCGGAAGGCCTGGACACGCTGGTGGCGAGCACGGGACTCGAAAATCCACCGACCGAGATATTCCTGCTGAACAACGACCTGAAAACTCCGTACTCCGACCAGTTCAGCATCGGTTTGCGCAGCACCTGGGGCGCGTGGGATACCGACATCACGGTCTCTCATGTTGAGAGCAAGAACGGCTTCAACTGGCTGCTGGGCAACCGGCGTGAGAACGGCGAGTTTTTCGAACCCGGGGCGATCTGGGGAGCGCCGTTCGGGTTTACGCCGCCTGGGTTCTCCAACGTGCTGCTATCCAGCAATGACCTGGAGACGGAAGCCGATTCCGTCTTCGTCAAGCTCGACCGCCCGCACGAGGAGAACTGGGGCCTGACCCTTGCCTACACGTTTACTGATGCGGAGGAGAATCGCAAGTTCGACGATACCTTTGCGCTCGACTATCCAAGCATCGAGGGCTACGGTACCCGGGATGCCGTCGGCATCGCGGACCACCGCCTGGTCGTAACGGGCACCTATGACTTGCCATGGGAGGTGCTGCTGTCCGGCAAGTTGACGATTGACTCCGGTATCGCATTCCAGTACACCGATTGCCTCGCGGGACCCACCCAGTGCGTCCTGCGTCGCATCGAGCCGGACGACTCCGAGACGCGGCAACTCGACCTTGCGGTTTCGAAAACGTTCAACTTCGGCTTCCTGCCGGAGGAGTCGGGGCTCCGTGTGCGTCTCGACGTGCTGAACGTGTTCAATACGAGGAACTGGAGCGCCTTCGATACGTTTCCCGGCGACCTGAACGGACCAAACCCGAACTTCGGCAACCATCTCGACAGCGTGCGAACGACGCGCACGGCGAAACTGTCTCTCGCGTTCGACTGGTAGTAGCGGAGCTCTGCTTGAAGCGGTCGCGCGCAGGGCGGGCTCCTACAGCACACGATCCGTACTGATCGCGCGAGTTCGCCCGGGTGGCGCACAGCTTGCGATGCGTACTGATCGCGGGCTGTACGAGCCCGCCTCGCGGGCGACCGTTCCACCCATCCTGCCAGGGCCGATATCTACAAACCCATGACACACCGTACCGAAATCACCCTTGCCAACCTCCTGGTAACCCTGAGTATCGCGCTCCTGATCCCGGGAGCCGCCGGTGCCCAGCAGGCGACCGGCCAGGCGCGGGCAAACCCTGCAGCGATTTCTGATCGACAACCCGGCGAAGCCGACATGGCGAGCTTCATCGCCGAACTCATGTCCCGCATGACACTAAAGGAAAAGATCGGCCAGCTGAACCTGCTGAGCAGCGACTGGGATGTCACCGGCCCGACTCTTCGCGAGGGATACCAGGAGGACGTGCGAGCCGGCAACGTAGGCGCGATTTTCAATGCGCACACCGCGGCATTCACGCGTGCTTTGCAGAGGCTGGCGGTGGAGGAGACTCGCCTCGGCATTCCGCTGCTGTTCGGCTACGACGTCATCCACGGCCACAAGACCATCTTCCCGATCTCGCTTGGCGAAGCTGCCTCGTGGGACCTCGAGGCAATTGAAACCGGCTCGAGAGTCGCCGCCATCGAGGCGTCCGCGTCCGGTCTGCACTGGACGTTCGCGCCCATGGTCGACATCGCCCGCGACCCGCGCTGGGGGCGGATTTCGGAAGGCGCCGGTGAAGACGCCTACCTCGGCAGCGAGATTGCAAAGGCAAGGGTCCGCGGCTTCCAGGGTGAAAACCTTGCAGCGGTCGACACCATCCTTGCCACTGCGAAACATTACGCGGCGTATGGACAGGCGCAGGCGGGACGGGACTATCACACCACCGATATGTCGCTGCGCGAGCTGTGGGATACGTACCTGCCGCCCTTCCGCGCAGCGAGCGAAGCGGGTGTGGCAACCTACATGACGTCGTTCAACGACCTGAACGGCGTCCCCGCTACAGCGAACCACTACCTGCTGACGGAGATCCTGCGTAACCGCTGGCGCTTCGACGGATTCGTGGTGTCCGACTACACTTCTGTGAACGAACTCGTGCCGCACGGCTTCGCGCGCGATGAAAAGCACGCCGCCGAGCTCTCGATCAACGCCGGCGTGGACATGGACATGCAGGGTGCAACCTTCATGAAGCACCTCCCGGGTCTCGTGGAGCAAGGGCGTGTCGACGTCGAAACCATAGACGCCGCGGTGCGGCGCATCCTCGAGATGAAATACCGTCTCGGACTGTTCGAAGACCCCTACCGCTATTCCAATGAAGCAAGGGAAGCCGCAGCGATATACGCGGATGAGCACCTCGAGGCGGCGCGGGACGTAGCACGCAAATCGATCGTGCTGCTGAAGAACGAGAGGGACCTGCTGCCGCTGCGTACCGATATCTCTTTGGCGGTCATAGGCCCCCTGGCAGACAGTGAAGCCGACATGATCGGCTCCTGGTCCGCGGCCGGCGAACGCGAGGACCGGCCGGTGACCTTGCTCGAGGCAATTCGGGAACGGCTTGGCGAGCAGGCAGAAATTCACTTCGAAAAGGGTGCGAGCTACCGGTTCGAGGATGAGGGCGATCGCTCCGGTTTCGAGCCGGCGCTCGCGGCAGCGAACCGCGCCGATGTCATCATCGCCGCGATGGGTGAGCGGTGGGACATGACCGGCGAAGCTGCGAGTCGCACCTCGCTCGAGCTGCCGGGCAACCAGGTAGAGCTGCTTAAGGAACTGCGCAAGCTCGGCAAGCCGGTGGTGCTGGTGTTGATGAACGGCAGGCCGCTTGAGCTCGAGTGGGCGGACGAGAACATCCACGCGATTCTCGAGACCTGGTACGCCGGTACGCAAGGAGGGCATGCGATCGCGGACGTCCTTTTCGGCGACTATAACCCTTCCGGAAGATTGCCCGTCACCTTCCCGCGTAACGTGGGCCAGGTGCCCATCTACTACAACATGAAAAACACCGGACGCCCGTACGATGCGGGAGCCGCGGAGCAGAAGTACAAGTCGCGTTACCTCGCGACGCCGAACAGCCCGCTTTACCCGTTCGGCTACGGCTTAAGCTATACCGAGTTCAACTACTCCGACCTCGCGCTGGACCGGGAGGCAATGGGCGAGGGCGACAGCATTGCCGTGAGTGTGCGGGTAACCAACTCCGGCGACGTAGACGGAGAGGAAGTGGTGCAGCTGTACACGCGAGACATGGTCGGCTCGGTGACGCGACCGGTGAAGGAACTGAAAGGTTTCGACAAGATCTCGCTTGCGGCCGGGGAAAGTCGATCGGTCGAATTCACGCTCGAGCCGTCGGATCTCGCGTTCCACCGGCAGGACATGAGCTACGGCGCCGAAGCCGGTAGTTTCAAGGTTTTCGTCGGCGGCAACTCGGAGGAACTCCTGGAAGCCGACTTCCGCCTCACCGAAGACGTTTCCGTAAGCGACGCCCCGCTGTAGGAGCCCGCCCCGCGGGCGACATTACCTCGGGATTTGCGCTGCCGACAGTCGCCCATGGGAGGCGCTCCTACAGCGCTCTGTTCCACCCGCGGCCAGGCGTGGTAGGTTTACTCCAGTGCCTTCCGCGCAAGCGGCAGAAGAATTGCTGGATGAAAGCACCTAAACCTACATCGCGGGACATCGCGTTCGAAGCCGGCGTATCGCAGGCGACCGTGTCGCGCGCCTTGCGCAACAGCCCTCTCGTGCGGCCGGAGACCCGGCAGCGAATCCACGACATCGCCGAGCAACTCAACTATCGAGTCGACAAACACGCCGCCGGGCTGCGCACAAGGCAAAGCCGCACGATCGCGTTACTGCTTTTCGAAGACCCGACGTCTGACGACTCGCAGATCAACCCGTTCTTCCTCTCGATGCTCGGCAGCATCACCCGCGCCGCCGCCAGTATCGATTACGACGTGCTCGTGTCGTTCCAGCAACTGAGCAATCACTGGCATGGCAGGTACGAAGCGAGTCATCGCGCCGACGGCATCATCCTGCTCGGTTATGGCGATTACGTTACCTATGGGGAAAAGCTGAAAGCGCTTGCGGAAGCGGGCGCGCACTTCATCATCTGGGGCCCGATCATCGACGAGCAGCCCGGCCACTATCTCGGCTGTGACAACATCGGCGGCGCGTTTCGGGCAACGCAGCACCTGGTTGGCCTCGGCCGCAGGCACATCGCGTTCTTGGGCGGTGCCTCCGAACATTGCCCGGAGTTCGAGCATCGGCACCGGGGCTACCTGCGGGCGCTGCAAAGCGCAGGTATCGCGCCGGACCCCGACCTGCGGGTCGATGCCGACAACCAGGAGAGCTCCGGGTCTGCCGCGGCGACTCTGTTACTGAAAACCGGCAAGCAGGTCGACGGTATCTTCGCCGCCAGCGACCTGATCGCGATCGGCGCCATCCGGGCGCTACAGGACGCGGGTCTCGACGTGCCGCGGAATGTCAGCGTCGTCGGTTTCGACGATATACCGGCCGCGTCCTATGTAAACCCCGGTTTGACAACCGTGCACCAGGACACGGCACGCGCCGGTGAACTGCTGGTCACGAACCTGATCAAGCTGATCGAGGGCGAGCCGGTAGAATCCTCGCTGTTGCCGCCGACGCTGGTAGTACGCCAGTCCTGCGGCGCGTCGACTTCCTGACCCATTGGATGCACGGT
>DATGQI010000110.1:0-20614 GCA_035304285.1 Woeseiaceae bacterium | reverse complement strand
GCTGTTCACCACCCGACAGCACGTCGGGATAACTGGCGTGCCGGTCTTCGAGCCCGACCGCGGCAAGCAGGTCGAACACGCGCTGGTCGGCCTCATCTCCCGCCACGCCGTTCAACTCGAGCACAAGGCGCACGTTGTCTGCTGCCGTGAGTGTCGGCACCAGGTTGAACGCCTGGTAGACGAAACCAATGTTTCTCCGCCGGTAAAGCGTGCGGTCGCGTTCGGACATCGCCGTTATAGCTGCACCGTCGATCCTTATCTCTCCCTCATCAGGCTCGTCGATGCCGGAGATGAGATTGAGGAGCGTTGATTTTCCGGAACCGCTTCGGCCGCGGAGCGCAACGGTTTCACCATGTGAGAAGTCAGCGTCCAGGCTGGACAGCACCGCGTGCCGCTTCGTCCCTTCCTGGTAGCTTCGGGAGAGGCTGCGGATGCAGATGTGCGCAGTTGCATTTGCGACGTTCATCGCTGCATAGTCTACAGAAGGGTTTGCAGAGGCGCCGCCGCGTGACCGGAACAGCATTGAATGATTGACGCCTTGATGCTGGTGGCGGGGCTCGCCCTGCTGCTCAAGGGTGCGGATTTCCTGGTTGCAGGAGCGTCCGAGGTTGCGGAACGGCTGGGTATCTCCCACCTCGTGATTGGACTGACCGTGGTGGCGTTCGGCACTTCGATGCCCGAGGTCGTTGTCACCCTCATCTCCGGGATGGAAGGACACCCCGACCTCGCGATCGGCAACATCCTCGGGAGCAACATCGCCAACATCCTTCTCGTACTCGGTATCGCAGCCATTATCCGGCCACTGCCCGTCAAAGACTCAACCGTGGTGTCCGAAATCCCGTTCTCCCTGACAGCGGCACTCCTGGTGGGCTTCCTCGCGAACGCCGCGCTGTTCGGCTCTCAACCGGAGCTCAGCATCAGCCGCGTCGACGGGGCGGTACTGCTGTTTTTCTTCTTCCTCTTCGGCATCTATATCTACAACATCACGCGCAGCCAGACGGTGCCCCACGAGGAACGTCCCGAGCGCAAGCCGCTGCTGAAGCCGGTGGCCATGTTGCTGGTGGGTATAGGTGCGCTGTGGCTCGGCGGAGACTGGGTCGTCGGAGGCGCAATCAGCATCGCGCGAAATCTCGGGATCAGCGATTCGCTGATCGGACTGACGATCGTCGCGATCGGGACCTCGCTGCCTGAACTCATGGCGTCCGCCGTGGCGGCGTACCGGAACCAGCCGGACATCGCCGTCGGTAACGTCGTCGGCTCGAACATTTTCAACCTGCTCTGGGTGCTGGGGATCGCGTCGGTGATCACGGAACTGCCGTTCGAAGTCGTCAGCAATGCCGACCTGGTGATGGTGATCGTCGCCAGCACGCTCCTTCTGCTTGCGCTGGTGAGCAGTCGCGCAACCTGCGTGTTACGCGTGCACGGCGTCATCTTCGTCCTGACTTACGGCGCCTATCTCACCTACCTGATCCGCCGCGGCTGAGGCTTTCAGCCTGCGGCGCGACCAGCTGTCCCTGTACGGGCTCGCCGCGTTCGATGGATTCGCCGTCCGCTGTCCAGATGACGGCATCGCGCCCGGAGAAAAAGTACGCCGTGTAACGCTGGCCCAGTTCCACTGCACTGCTTTGCGCCAGAACCGGCATCGATATGAAACAGAACGCTGCGAGCGACGCGAGGTGGCGATTCCGATATCCGCACTTCATGCCAATGATGTTAGCGGGAGGAGAGTCATCGCGACAGCATTTCCACACTTGCCTGTCAAAACAGCGTTCGATCGTTGATAATCCGGGCCCTCACTGGAGGGTTCAGATGGTACCAAGGCAAAACACGGCGCTAACCATTCTGTCGATCGTCGCCGCCGGTTTCCTCGCGTCCTGTGCGGAGGAAGGCCTCGACGCATCGGCTGACGCGACGGCAGGAACAAGCACAGAGGCAAGCAGGGCAGCAACGACCAAGATGGCAAACGGTGCTGCTGTGAACGGCGAAGGTTCCGTTCTTTTGCCGCACCAGGAACTGGCGCGCGATCTATTGAAAGAGCTGGTGGAAATCGACACCACCGACAGCAATGGCGACAACACCGCTGCGGCAAAAGCAATGGCAGCGCACTTGCTGGCCGCCGGATTCCCGGAAGAGGATGTGAAGGTCCTGGAGCCCAGGGCAGGAAAGGGAAATCTCGTTGCACGCTATCGCGGCCGCAATGTGGACCGGAAGCCGGTACTGCTGCTCGCGCACATCGACGTGGTCGAGGCCGACCCGGCCGACTGGACGCTCGACCCCTTTACCTTCGTCGAACAGGATGGCTACTACTACGGTCGCGGCACCACGGATGACAAGGACGAAGCAGCGATCCATGTTGCGAACCTGATTCGACTGAAACAGGAAGGCTTCCAGCCCGACCGCGACATCATCATCGCGTTGACCGCCGATGAGGAGGGCGGTACGGCAAACGGCGTGCAGTGGCTTCTCGAGAACCACCGCGACCTGATCGATGCGGAATACGCGCTGAATGAAGGCGGCGGCGGTGCGATGCAAAACGGCCGTCGCATCTCCAATGCGGTACAGGCAAGCGAGAAGGTTTACCAGAGCTACCTGCTGGAAGTCACGAATCCGGGCGGCCACAGTTCCCTGCCGGTCAAGGACAACGCGATTTACCGGCTTGCCGACGCGCTCGCCCGGATTCGCGATTACGACTTCCCGGTCTCCTTGAACGAGGTGACGCGCGTGTACTTCGAACGCTCGGCGGCGATCGAGGGCGGTGAGCTCGGCGAGGCGATGCGCGGCATCCTGAAGTCGCCGCCCGACCCTGCGGCGGTCGCCTTCCTTTCCGGACGGCCGTTCTACAATTCGCGTCTTCGAACCACCTGCGTCGCGACGATGCTCTCCGGCGGGCATGCGGAGAATGCGCTTCCGCAGCGCGCACGTGCGAACGTGAACTGCCGGATTCTGCCGGGGGAGCCGGTTGAGGATGTGCGAGGCGCGCTGGAGAATGCTATTGCCGACAACCAGGTATCGGTCGTACCTGTCGCGGAAGCGAAGCCGTCGCCACCCTCCCCGCTCACTCCCGAAGTGCTTGGGCCGATCGAGAAGATCACCGAAGAACTGTGGCCGGGAGTGCCGGTGCTGCCGACCATGAGTACGGGAGCTACCGACGGACTCTACCTGCGCAACGCCGGCATACCGGTGTACGGCGTATCCGGTTTGTTCAGCGACATCGACGACAACCGCGCACACGGACAGAACGAACGCATTCGCATTCGATCGTATTTCGAAGGGCAGGAGTTCCTGTACCGGCTGACCAAAGCGTTGTCGCGAGCCGACACGCAGTAGTCCGTGACAGTGGTGACCGGGTGAGGTTAAGGGTCCTGCTCTTTTGACGGAACCCGAAGCCAAACGCGCGGGCGTCGGGGTCCTGCGTTACGCCGGTCGCGCGATAGAGCTGGTGTGGTCCACCAGCCGCCTGTTGACCGTAGCCTTCGGGCTGCTCACGCTGGTGGCCGGCGTGCTGCCGGCCGGTATCGCCTGGCTCGGCCAGTTG
The DNA here is from genome assembly GCA_035304285.1 of Woeseiaceae bacterium. Taxonomy (GTDB): domain Bacteria; phylum Pseudomonadota; class Gammaproteobacteria; order Steroidobacterales; family Woeseiaceae; genus IDS-8. Next base: position 17,079 of record DATGQI010000110.1, on the reverse strand, counting down.
ATCGTCGATTCTGTCGTCGCTGCGATCAACAACGAGGCGCCGTTCCGGCCCGCGCTCATGTTCATTGCCGGGGAAGCTCTTCTCGTGGCGGTCGTTGCCGCGGCGCAGCGTGGCATCAAGATGTGCCAGTCGCTATTGCGCGCGCAGCTCGGACATCGGGTCAACGTGCTGATTCTCGAGAAGGCACAGGAACTGGCCATGGCGCAGTTCGAGGACGCGGACTTCTACGACAAGCTGACGCGGGCGCGGCGCGAGGCCTCGAGCCGGCCGTTGAGCCTGGTCAACCGGACGTTTGCGCTCGGGCAGAATGCCGTGACGCTCGTCAGCTATGCCGTTTTGTTGTACCAGTTTTCTGTCTGGGCGGTGCTGGTCCTGCTGGTCGCCGGATTCCCTTCGTTTTTTGCCGAGACGAAATTCGCCGGCGACGCTTTCCGGCTCTTCCGCTGGCGTTCGCCCGAGTCTCGCAAGCAGATGTATCTCGAGACCGTTCTTGCACGAGAGGACCACGCGAAGGAAGTAAAGCTGTTTCGCATCGCGCCGATTTTCCTGCAGCGCTATCGCGACATCTTTGCATCACTTTATAAAGAAGATCGGGCGCTCACGATCCGTCGGGAAACCTGGGGACTGTTCCTGGGGCTCGTCGGTACCGCCGCGTTCTATGGCGTCTACGTGTGGATCGCCATCGCCACGATGCAGCAGGTCATTTCGCTCGGCGAAATGACGATGTACGTGCTGGTATTCAAGCAGGGACAGTCAGCGGTATCAGCAAGCCTTTCCGCGATCGGGGGGATGTATGAAGACAATCTTTACCTGTCGAATCTGTATGAGTATCTCGAGCAAGGCGGCGCGGAAGAAAGCGGCACTGTAACTCGAGGAGCGCGGCCGGGCGACGGTGTGCGTTTCCAGGAGGTCGGCTTCCGGTATCCCGGCAGCGCAAGGCCTGCGCTGACCGGAATCGATCTCCACCTGCAACCCGGCCAGAGCCTTGCGCTGGTGGGCGAGAACGGCGCCGGCAAGACGACACTGATAAAACTGCTCACCGGGCTCTACCGACCAGACACCGGACGTATCCTGCTCGACGGCACTCCCCTTGAGGAATGGGATACGGAGGTGCTGCGGCGGCGGATCGGAGTCATATTCCAGGATTTCGCACGCTACCAGCTGAGTGTCGGTGAAAACATCGGCGTCGGCGACGTGGCGCATTTCCACGACAGCAGGCGCTGGCAGGAAGCAGCGGCCCAGGGTATGGCCGACGCCTTTATCGGGGATTTGCCGGCGGGCTATGAAACCCAGCTCGGCAGCTGGTTCAAGGACGGGCAGGAGCTGTCCGCCGGGCAATGGCAAAAGATCGCCTTGTCACGTGCTTTCATGGACCGGGACGCGGACATTCTCGTGCTCGACGAACCGACTGCTTCGATGGACGCCGGCGCGGAGGCTGCCCTGTTCGAACATTTCCGCAAGCTGACCGAGGGCAAGATTACGATCCTCATCTCACATCGCTTCTCTACTGTCAGGCGGGCGGACCACATCGTGGTAATCGAAAACGGCCGCATCATCGAACGCGGCACTCATGCCGAACTCATGCGCATGCGCGGCCGCTACGCGACCCTTTTCAGCCTGCAGGCAGAAGGTTACCGCTAGGGAGTTTCGTGCTGCGCCTGGAACAGACCCCGGCAGGGGGCCGTCCCACGGGCGACTCAGGGAGGCGAATGGAAGCCGACCAAGGGACACCTACAGCTTTCTTCGGATATACCATCCTGCGGGGGCTTGTGCCAACCTTCAAAGGACCGGATCGGCCGGAACAGGTCACAAGCAAAAACTGTGACAAACTATCCTGAACGCCCCCTCCCCCGGTCGATAGAATGTACTCGACATCTCGCCCGGAGACGTGAGAATAACGACGTTTTCGCGAATTTTCGGATTGATTATGGTCGTTGACGAACATGCATAGGTTTGCACCCGGCGAAAGGCCCTGAATATGCGCAAGGTGCCGGTCGAAGCCATTCTGCCTCTTGCCCTCAGCGCAGTTGCCGTCGTGGGGGTGCTGCCGTTTGCCTTTATTCGCATCGCCAACGGCGACTGGACCATGGCGGGCATCGACACGATCATCATCATGGGATTCGCGTTTCTCGGCTTTTCCGTCCTGCGGCCACGACGAGTTCGCTTCGCCAGCATCGCCATCGCCATCTTTTGCGTCGTGGGCGTACTGACTACGGTCTATATCCGGGGCGAAGAGCAGATCTTCTGGGCCTACCCTGCGCTACTCGCGACGTTTTACCTGGCGAAACCGGGTGAGGCCGTGCTGATCTCGACGCTGACGATCATTGCGCTCGTACCCGCCCTCGTCCCGCAGATGGACGGAATCATATTGACCACGACCTTCGTCACTTTGATCGCGACCAGTGTTTTCGCCTACGCATTTGCCTTCCTGTCGCGCGGCCAGCGCGACCAGTTGCTGCAGCTCGCACGCAAGGACCCGCTGACGGGTGCCGGTAACCGGCGCGCACTGGACGAGAAGCTCGCGGAAGTCTGCGCCGCGCAGGCACGTGCGAATACGCCGGCCTCCCTGGTCCTCATCGACATCGACAACTTCAAGGAGATCAACGACGAATTTGGCCACGCCATCGGCGACCAGATACTCGTACGACTCACCGAGATCATCGAACTCCGTATCCGCGTGACCGACAGCCTTTATCGCATCGGCGGCGAGGAATTCGTAGTAGTGATTGAAGGGCAGACGAAAGACAAAGCGCGGCGTATGGCGGAGCAACTTCGCACGCTTGTTGAAGCGAACGAGCTGGCGCCGGAAGGCTCTGTCACCATTTCACTGGGTGTCGCGGAACTTGCCATCGGAGAATCTCCCGATGAATGGATACGCCGCGCAGACCTGGCGCTCTACGAATCCAAACGCTGTGGTCGCAACCAGACCAGCCTCGCCACTACCGGAAAGATCCTGCAGGTCGAACGGGCCTGATACGCACCTGCCGATAATGCCGCAACGCCGCCGGTAAAACTCGCCCGATGGGCCGCCTCCCGCACCCTGTGAAGCGGAAGATGCGAACATGTGCCATCTGAGAGAGTCATAATCGATGCGAGGTCGAGATGGGATTATTGGTAGACGGCAGATGGGTGGACCAGTGGTACGACACGGAGTCGACCAAAGGCCGCTTCGTTCGCTGGCAGAGTGCGTTCCGCAACTGGGTGACCGCCGATGGCAGCCCCGGCCCAGGCGGCACCGGCGGGTTCAGGGCCGAGGCCGGCCGTTACCATCTTTACGTATCCCTGGCCTGCCCCTGGGCGCACAGGACGCTCATCCTGCGCAAGCTGAAGAACCTGGAAAACAAGATATCCATTTCCGTCGTGCACTGGCTGATGCTCGATCGCGGCTGGACCTTCGACGAGGGCGAAGGCGTAATCCAGGACCCGGTAAACGGTGCCGCCCAGCTCTATGACGTATACATCGCAGCGAATCCGGCTTACTCGGGCCGGGTGACGGTACCGGTCCTGTGGGACCGAGAGACCGGCACGATCGTCAATAACGAATCAGCCGAAATCATCCGCATGCTGAACAGCGCCTTCGACGAGCTCGAAGGCGTCCGCCCGCTGGACTTTTATCCAGGCCCGCTGCGCAATGAAATCGACGAGATCAACGAGCGCGTCTACACGACCCTGAACAACGGGGTGTACCGCTGCGGCTTTGCTACGACCCAGGACGCCTACGAGGAAGCCGTCTTCCCGCTCTTCGAGACGCTGGACTGGCTGGACGACCGCCTGGCTGACCGCCGTTACCTCACCGGCGACTCGATCACCGAGGCCGACTGGCGTCTTTTCACGACGCTGGTGCGTTTTGATTCCGTCTACTACAGCCACTTCAAGGCCAATCTGAGGCGCATCGTCGATTACCCCAACCTGTGGCCATACACGCGTGACCTGTATCAGCAGGACCAGGTCGAATCGACGGTAAATTTCAGCCACATCAAAGGCCACTACTTCGGCAGTCACAAGACTATCAATCCTACCGGGATCGTACCGGCTGGCCCCACGATCGACTTCCTCGCTCCGCATGGCCGCGCTTGACTTCGCCTGGCGGAACTTTCCCTGCCGAATGGCTGCCTCAAGTGATCGGATCTTTGTTAATCGATTTGCCCGCAGGGCAATATGAAGAGCACGTAGTTATATGAAGAATCTTTGTTTTGCGATACTGATTGCGTCCTTAGTGTTCGCACCCGGCGAAGGTCGCGCCGAGCGTACCGCCGCATTACTGGGCTCGGGCGAAAACTCCCTGCAGGAACTCATCAAGTTCCCCGAACTGAAGGGCGACACCACGGCGACGATCCGCTGCGCTGCGCGAGTCGGGGGCAACGGCAAAATGAAGGACAACGGTTGCGCCGCGACCTCGCCCGCGGACCAGGTGTTCATCGAACCGATCTTGAAGGCAGCCAGGAAAGCGCGCCTGGCGCCGGCGCAGGCGGATGGCCGCACGAATGAAATTTACTTCCAGTACCGCGTGGAATTCGTCAAGAAGGGTGATGAGGCTACCGTCAACGTCTATCCGAATCCCGGCGTTGCCGAGAACGTGGAGGCATACGGCGCGGATCATGTTGCCGCACAGCGCACCATCGGGAAAGAAGAATGGCAGGACATCTGCCCTGAGCGCGCGGATTATCTCGTATGGCTGAAGGCCCACGTTGCCGAGGATGGTACGCCCAGCAACCTGAGCCTGACGCACGGCGGCGGCATTCGCCCTACCCCGCGCTGCCAGGAAGCTATTCTTGCTTCGGCCGAGTCCAGCGTATTCTTCCCCGCCCTCGCGGACGGGGAGCCGGTTCCTTCGACCTATGTGGAACCGTATGGCAACTGACCGCGCCCCGGTCCCGCCTTATCGGCACGAAGGTTTGCCTATATCCGCGGCCAGCACCAACTCGATTCTTTCCATGACATCGAGCCTGTGCATCAGGTCGTTGACGTAGTCGAGCTCATCCGTTTCCAGCACCAGCACCTCGCTCAGGACGTAGCTGTCGATCCAGCGGTCGTAGAGTCGTTGCAATCGCCTTAGATAAGATTGGGGTACGTCCTGTTCCATCGGCCGGCCACGCAGACGGATTCTTTTTGCCAGGGTACGTACCGAACAGCTGAGGTAGATCATCAGGTCCGGCGGTTCGATTGCGTCGAGAATCGCCTCGTAGAAGGTCCGGTACGTCGCCCAGTCTCTCGTGTCGATGTGCCGCATGTCGCGCAAGGCAGTCGCGAAAATCTCGGCATCCTCGAAGATCGTCCTGTCGAGAATCGACACCCCCGGCGTCCGATCCAGTTTCTGGTGCAGCCGGAACTTGCTGCTAAGGAAATATAGCTGGGAGTGGAAAGCCCAGCGTCGCATGTCCATGTAGAAATCCGGAAGGTAGGGATTATCCTCGTTCGGCTCATAGAACGGCTGTACGCCATAGGTGCGGCTCAGGAAGTCCACCATCGTCGACTTGCCGCTGCCAATGTTGCCGGCGATTGCTATCGTCTTGCGCATTGATGTCCCCGCTGCAGGCAGAACACGACCCTCGCCCGCGTGACCCGCTCCTGCCGCATCAGTTCCGGACAGGAATAAGACTAGTTTGCTTCGTAGACGACTTCGCCACCGACGACCGTGGTCAGGACCTTGACGTCCTTGATACCGTCGGGGTCCATGGACAGCAGGTTGCCCGACAACACGACGAAGTCGGCCAGTTTACCGACCGTGATCGAACCCTTCAGGTCCTCCTCGTACGCAGCGTAGGCGGTGTTGAGCGTATAGGCCTTGATAGCTTCTTCGATGCTGAGTTTCTCCTGCGGAAACCAGCCGCCTTCCGGCTGACCGGCCAGGGTTTTACGGGTCACCGCTGCGTACAGTCCGAGCATCGGGTTGAGGTAGTACCGCGATGCGTTGGTTCCAGGCGAATCGGAACCGAAGCTCACGATGGCACCGGCGTCCCACAACCTGCGAAAGGCATAGGCACCGCGGGAGCGCTCGCGGCCGATGCGTTCCTCCATCCAGCGCATGTCGTCCGACACGTGAAAGGGCTGGACCTCGGCGACGATACCCATCCTGCCGCCGCGCTCAATATCGCGGTCGGTCATCACTTGCGAGTGAACGAGACGGAAGCGTCGATCGCGTTCGCCGTTCTTGGCGATGATGCGTTCGAGCATGTCCATGAGGTAACCGTTCGCTTCATCGCCTATAGCATGCACCGTCAACTGGAGACCGGCGTTATCGGCCTGTAATGCGAGACGCTCGAGGCGGCTTTGCATATCCTCCGGGTTATCCGGGCTGCGCTCGAAAGGGAACATGATGTCGCGCCAGATACCGCGACTCGACGGATTGTGCGTGTAAGGTTCGTAGAAGCGCGCGGAGCTGTTTCCCATGATGCCGTCGATCCACGCCTTGACCGCACCGAAACGGATCCACTCGTCACCGAATCCGACGCGGATGCCTAAGCCGGCCAAGGATCCCCAGTCCTCCAGCGAAGGCCGATACCTGACCCGCGCCGTCATGCGGCCGCTTTCACGTAGCTCCCTGTAGATGTCGACTTGTATCGGCGCCGAGGTGACGTCGGAGTAACTCGTTACCCCCACGCGCTTCATCTGGTCCCATGCCCTCAGGGTTTCCTGGATACGCTGTTGGCGGGATGGTTCGGGGATAAGAGGCTCGAACAACGCACGGACGTTGTCCTGCACCAGCACGGTCGACTCCACCGCTCCGGCCACGGGATTGAACAGGGCGCCGGTCGGCTCGCCATCCGGACCCCGTTCGACCGAAATGCCTGAAGGGTCGGGCGTCCCCTTGCGGATGCCTGCGATCTCGAGCGCGGCAGAGTTTGCCAGGTACACTTTCCTGTCAAAACGCCTCGCCAGCACCGGCCGGTCGCGGGTAAAACCGTCGATCATCCTTTTGTTCGGCAGGAACAGGTTCCCGTAGAGATCGTCAGGATTTACTTCCCGACCCGCCTCCGCTACGTCGCCTTCGGCCCAGGTTTCATAGGCAGACCAGTCGCCGCCGACGATCCAGGATCCTGGTGAATAGCGCTCATGCACTTCCCGAATACGCGCGACGAAGTCACGCTCGTTGGAGACGTCCAGCAGGTTGAGCCCGTACAGCAACTGCCCCGTACTTTCGAAATGTACGTGGTTGTCGTTGAAGCCGGGTACGACCAGTCTGCCGTCCAGGTCGATTACCCGCGTCCTGGCGCCTATATACGGATCCACACCCGAGTCCGAACCGGCATATACGATGCGGTCGCGTACCGAAGCTATCGCTTCCGCGCGAGGGTTGGCGTCGTCGACGGTCCAGATGACGCCACCACGGAGCACGAGGTCCGCTTCCTCGGCGTGTACGGCAGGCGCAAGCGCGAACCAGCAAAAGAGGAAGCTGCATCCAATCCTGTTCATCTGTCCCCCGTGTCTGGTGGTCTGCTGGTTGCGTGGTACTTGTGCCCGGGCTTGACTTTGTAAACTGCTCTGTTCCGCGCCCTTTTGTGAATTATCGCCTGTTTGACGACGGTGTGCATTCGCTGCAGTATCTCAAGCTTCAGTCGCAACCAAGGGAGCCGCAGTAGGTCAGTTCGTGCTGCGAGTACCGCCGCTGGTGCACCCGGCGCAAAAATGGAACCTTGGCGCGCGCGCACGGTTCATAATTTGCACTGGCTGCACCAGTCGTCACTCGCACCGAATATCCGCAGCGTTAGAGACATATGGTGCCGACAAACAACAATTCCGACGGGAATTTGCTACCCAACGAACCTACCTTCATCGTTGCCTGCAGCGGCGCGGAAGCGAGGATATTCATGTCCGAGCGACGCTTCGGCAACTGGAAGCAGCTCGAGCACCTTGAAAACCCCGGCGCAACATTACGTGACCAGGACCGAAACACCGATCGCCCCGGGAGAGCGTTCGACAGCTTCGGCAAGGGCAGGCACGCCATGACGCAGGAAGAAAGTGTCCGCGACCATGAATTGCAGACCTTCGCCGGCGATATAGCCCAGTACCTGAGCAAAGCGCATACAGCTGGTCAGTTTCGTCAGCTCGTACTGGTGGCGGAACCCACCGTACTCGGCTTCCTCCGCAGGAAGCTCTCGCCGCCCCTGAAACGAGCTTTGAGTTTCGAGGTGCCGAAGAATCCTGCAGATTTCGATGTCGAGCGGCTTCAGTCGCTGTTCAAGTAACAGCTTAAGACACAGGAATACAAGGACCACGCGGAATGAACAAACCGACCAACTGGCGAATGGCATGAAAGACGCGGATGTAATACTCGCCGTGATCGAACCCGGCTTAATCCCGCAGGAGGTCGTGGCGCGGGCCGCCTGGCTCGCCGAACGGACCGGATGCAAACTCAACCTGCTGCTCGTCGATGCCGACGTCACGGCGCTCGCGACGGATTTTTACGTATCGAGCGAAACCCGGACCTTAGCCGATAACCTGCGCACAGCTCAGCGGGAAATTCTCGATGACCTCGCGGCACCTGCGAGGGCCGCCAATATCGACCTGGCCCTCGACGTTCTGGACGAGCGACCGGCAGGGGATGCCATCCTTGCCCGCGCGCTCGACATCAACCCCAGGTTCGTCGTCAAGGGCACCGAGTATCACAGCGACGCGCGGCGCGCGATCTTCGTCGATACCGACTGGTTCCTGATCCGCAGTTGTCCCTACCCGTTATGGCTGGTGAAGCCGCATGAAATGCCCGCAGAGCCGCTGATCATCGCAGCGGTGGACCCGACCCACGGCGAGGATAAAAGCGCAAGCGTTGACCGGCTGATCGTCGAGCAGGCGCAGGTCATTGCGGCAGAGGTCGACGGCGATGTTCATTTACTGCACACGTACCAGGCCCTGAGAGGCATCGGCGCGGAGGCGACGAAGACGTTCAAGCCGATCCGGCTTCCGGTTGAGGAACTGAGCGAACGTATCGCCCGGGAACACCGCGAAAAGCTGGACGCGCTGGCAGCATCGGCCGGGATCGACGAGAACCACACGCATCAGCTACCCGGAGCAGCGAGGGACGTGATCCCCTACTTCGCAAGAGACCGGAAGGCGGACCTCGTGGTCATGGGCGCAGTGGCCCGCTGGAGCGGGAAGCGCTCGGCGATCGGCAGCACCGCGGAAAGAGTGCTCGATCACCTGCCCTGCGACATCCTCATCGTGAGGCCGGATCATTGAGAATCCAGGAGCCCGCCCCGCGGGCGACTGTCAAAGCGAAGCGGTTACTATTCCCGGATTCCTTCCAACGCCAGGAAGAACGTGTAGTAAAGCGCCGTGTCCTCGAGGCTCTGGAAGCGCCCGGTCTTCCCGCTGTGTCCAGCCTGCATGTCCGTTTTCAGGAGCAGCAGGTTGTCGTCCGTTTTCAGCTCACGAAGCTTGGCAACCCATTTCGCCGGCTCCCAGTACTGCACCTGGGAGTCGTGAAGCCCTGTTGTAACGAGCAGGTGCGGGTAGTCCTGTTCCGTGACGTTGTCGTACGGAGAATAAGACTTGATGTAGTCGTAGAATTCCTTGTCGGCCGGATTGCCCCACTCGTTCCACTCACTCGTCGTCAGCGGGATACTGGCGTCGAGCATGGTGGTGACGACGTCGACGAACGGCACACGCGTCGCAACCCCGTGGTAGAGCTCCGGCGCCATGTTCACGACCGCACCCATCAGCAGCCCGCCGGCACTTCCCCCATTGGCATAAAGGTGAGCAGGCGAGGTGTAACCCTGCTCGATGAGGTAATGGCTGACATCGACAAAATCGTTAAACGTATTCTTCTTGTTGAGCTGGCGGCCGTCGTAGTACCAGTCGCGGCCCATCAGTGAGCCGCCGCGAATGTGCGCGATTGCGAATATAAAGCCGCGATCCAGCAGGCTTAGAACGTCAGGATCGAAGTCGGGATCGATGGTCGCCCCGTAGGAGCCGTACCCGTACTGCAGCAGCGGGTTGCTCCCGTTCTTCTCCATGCCTTTCCGGTACACCAGTGAGACCGGTACGGCAGTACCGTCGCGAGCGGTGGCGAACACACGCTCTGTTGCATAGTTGTTGCGATCGAATCCGCCCGGCACTTCCTCTTCGTGAATCAGCTTGTGCTCTCGGGTATCGAGGTTGAAATCGTAGGTTGACTCCGGCGTGGTCATCGACTCGTAGACATAGCGAAGCCAGTTGGTGTCGTAGACATAGTTGTCGTCCGCATACGCGGTGTACACCGGCTCATCGAACGCCATTCGGAACGAGTCACCCGACGCCCGATTTACCACCTCGAGCTGCGTCAGCCCGCCGTGCAGGACCTCCACGACGATATGGTTCTTCAGTACATCGAATCCCTCGACCAGTACGTCATCCCGATGGGGGACGACCACTTTCCAGCCGTCCCTCGCGGTCTCGTCCAGCGGCGCCTCGAGAACCTGGAAGTTCATCGCGCCTTCATTGCTCAGGATGTAGAAGCGGTCTTCGCCGTCGGTTACGTAGTACTCATGTCCTTCCTGGCGAGGCAGGAAGACGCGAAAATCCTCGAACGGCGCATCGGCCGGAAGATAGCGTACTTCAGTGGAAACTGTCTCCGCACTCGTCAGGAACAGGAACTTGCCGGTGAGCGATCTTTCGAGAAAGATGGAGTTCGCTTCGTCGTCTTCCTGGTAGACGAGGTGGTCGCCATCCTCACCCAGCGTGTGACGGTAAACCTGGTACGACCGCAGCGTTTCCGGATCCTGCTTCGTGAACAGGATGGTCTTGCTGTCGTTGGCCCATTCGACGTCGGCGGTAACCTTCTCGATCTGGCGTGGCAGCAACCGGCCGTTTTCGAGGTCCAGGAAATGCAGGGTATAGAATCGCCGTCCCTGCGTGTCGACTCCATACGCCGCCAGCTTGTGATCGGGACTGACCGAGAAACCCCGCACGGAGTAAAACTCGTTGCCCTCGGCACCGACGTTGACGTCGAGCAGGATTTCCTCGTCCGCATCGAGCGAGCCCTTCTTTCGGCAGTAAATCGGGTACTCGCGCCCTTCCTCGTAGCGGTAGTAATAGTAGTAGTCGCCGTCGCGGTACGGGACAGACTGGTCGTCCTGCTTGATGCGTGACTTCAGCTCCTCGAGAAGCGTGTTCTTCAACCCTTCGAAGGGGGCCATCACCTCATCCGCGTGGGCATTCTCCGCCTCGAGATATTCGATTACCTCGGGATTGGTTCTGTCGTTCAGCCAGAAGTAGTTGTCGATGCGTACATCGCCATGGATTTCCAGCTTTTCAGGTATTTTCGCGAGCATAGGAGTTTCAGGTTTCTCAGCCGAGCATGCTGTGACGAATGCTGAAACGGCGATTGACATTATCAGGTGTTTCATGAGCCCCGGCCCCGGACAGGACATAACCAGCCAGCATTATCGGTGGTTTATGTGCAATGTCCACCGCAGTTGCACACGTGCGAGCAGGCCGAAGGCGATTTCTTCGGATATTGCGCCGGCGACCGCGCGTTCAAGCACTTGACAAAGGGCTGCGGTTTCGGGCCATGGCGGTGATACGCCAGTGATGTACTATGCGGGCGCGGTTTACAAGAAGTTCGGGGGAGCAGGTGAAGGACATCACAACCAGTCTCGCCGGGAAGCGTCAGCTCCTTCGCGGCATCGGCTTTATCGGCGTTGCGCTGATTGCGCTCAATTCGGTCATCGGCGCCGGGATATTCGCACTGCCCGCAGAGGTCGCTGCACGCGCCGGCGTGTTGAGTCCATGGCTGTTCCTCGCCTGCGGTCTCCTGATCATCACTGTGGTTCTCACCTACTCCGAACTTGCAAGCTATTTTCGCGAGTCCGGCGGACCGGTCCTGTATACGACCGCCGCATTCGGGCCTCTCGCCGGCTTCTCGACGGGGTGGGTACTGTTCCTGAGCCGCATGACGGCCTTCGCCGCAAATTCGAACGTGATGGCGCTCTACATTGGCGCAATCTGGCCCTGGTTCGAGGAGGGTGCCGGTCGCACAGCAATCATCGTAGCGGTCACGTTTGTGCTGACGTACGCCAACTACCGCGGCGTGAAGGACGGTGTCAGGACGATCGGATGTTTTACGCTGTTCAAGATCGCGCCGCTGTTATTGCTCATACTGCTCGGACTGCCTTACGTCAGCGGCACAACGCTCTTCCCGGCCGAACTGCCGACGATTGACGACCTCGGCGGTACGACACTGTTGCTGATCTACGCGTTCGTCGGTTTTGAGGCTGCCACGATAACCGCCGGGGAAACGGCGAGACCGCGTTACAACCTGCCGCGTGCACTGGTCACGACAATCATCGGTACCGGGATCCTGTATTTCCTGATCGTGCTCGTTTATGTATCGGTGCTGCCGGCCGCCGGGGACAGCGGAGCGACGCTCGTCGACGTCGGCCGCGAGCTTGCCGGACCGGTTGGCGCCATCGTGATCACGGCCGCCGCCGTATTCTCCATAGGCGGAAACCTCGCGAGCATCATGATCACGGTGCCGAGGCTGACCTTCGCGCTGGCAAACGAAAGGATGCTGCCCCAGTGGTTCGGTGCAGTGCACGAAAAGCACGCGACGCCTTCCAATTCGATATTGTTTCTCGGCGCGGTGTCGCTGGTGTTTGCGCTGTCCGGCTCGTTCGCGTGGCTGGCCGCGGCAAGCTCACTTACGCGTCTGATAGTTTACGTGCTGTGTATCGGTGCGCTACCGGTTATACGCAGCAGGGCCGATGATGAAGCCCGTTCGCACGCGTTTCACCTGAAAGGCGGCTATACCATTCCGCTGATCGCATTGGTCCTGTGCATCTGGATTGCAATGCAGTCGACGCCGAAATCGTGGCAGGTCACAGGTGTGCTCTTGCTTACGGGGCTTGCGCTTTACTGGCTCGCAACGTTCCAGGCAAGACACGGTGATCGGGGAAGTTAAGCCGCCTGGACACCCGGCGCCGAAACCGGCGCCACACCAACCTGGCCCGGGCTGGTTACCAGCCTTGTGCAGGCGCCCGATCTGTCGGCACATTGCCTGAAAGGAGTTCCAGCGTTATCGCCGCCTCGTCTGGCTCCTGCGTAGCGACCTCGACAGGACGCAAGAGGTTCTCCGGGCGATGGAGGAGGCGGCCGACTGCTTCGAGCACCCGCTCCGGAGCCAGCCGGGTCATGCACGAGGCCCTGGTAGACGGTGTCAGCCTGCAGTCCGGCGTTCGCGAGCCACACTCACAGGCGATACGCAATATGGTCACGTTTCCCTGCGTCTGCTCCAACAGGTCCCGCTGCCAAGGCGAGTCGTCGCGGCCTGGCTTCGATAGCCATTTCGACGGCCAGGGTCCCCAGCGTGCCACATCAGTCGGCCCGAACAATACAACAACAGGGATGCCCGTGGTCGCCGCGATGTGGCTCACCGACGTGTCGGGCCCGACGAAGAGGACGGCGCGCTGTATCAGTGCGGCAACCTCGCTCAACTGCAGCTGGCCGGCGAGGCTGCCAAGAGGCGCCAGCCCTTCTCCCCGGGAGCATCCGTCAAGGATATTGTCGACGTAAGCCACCTCGGCCGGATCCCCGCTGCCTGTCGCCACGACCGCGATACCGCGATTCCTCAGCGCATCGATGACGCTTCGCCAGTGTTCGTCCGGCCACTGCCTCAGGACGTTGCCGGGCATCAGGTGAACGACGGCATAAGGCTCGAAGGGCTGTTCCACTGCGCCATTGCAGAATGCCGGCGCAAGAGCTGATTGCGGCGACTCCCAGTGATAATGCCGCTCGATACCCAGCAGATCCGCAAGGCGCAGGTTTTCGACCAGCACATGGGTGTCCGGATCGACCAGCAATGCGGTCCGGACAACTTTCCGTTTCCACCACGTTTTGAATCCCGGGGATGCGATTTTGCCGATCCTGCGCGGCGCCGCAAACCACAGGTTGATGAACGAGCGGTCGGTGGTAGACGTTGAGATCGCAAGGTCGTAGCGCCGAAAGATGCTTGCCAGGAATCTCACGCTGTCAACGAACGAGGGCCTCCTTGGCTGTACCAGGACGCGTGACACGTCCGGGTTCCTTTCACCCTCAGACCTTCCGTCTCTCACCAACAAATCGATGCGTGCGCCAGGCCAGGCGCATCTCAGCGAGCGCAGGAGGGGCGCGACGAGGATTACGTCCCCAATGCCCGGAACAGCAATGACGAGAATCCGCTCCATATTCCATTCGGTCAGTCGTTTTCTGCTGCGAGAGCCTCCAGCCGGGCGGCTTCGAACTCGTCGCCTGCGTTCCACGTCGGCATTTCCTCGCCGTTTGCGATAGCGAGACCGGCCCAGTAGCCCAGCAGCGCATCGGCGATCATGCCGTCGAAGTTCCAGCTGTCGTCGTATTCGTCGCTCGGCTGGTGATAGTTGACGTCCGTGTAGTGATTCACCTGCTCCTTACCCCAGCCTTCCGGCCGGTCGACGAAGTCCGTCCCGGTGTCGAGGTACATCGCAGGCACGCCTATCTTGGCGAAGCTGAACTGGTCAGAGCGATAAAAGAAACCGCGATCCGCGAACTGGTCGGGCTTGACCACGCGCCCCTGCTCCTTCGCGATACCTTCGACAATCTCGTCGATGGAAGATTTGCCGAGGCCGATGTAGGTAACGTCATGTGTATGACCCCAGATGTTGCCGCCGTCGTAGTTCAGGTTCGCGGCGATCTTGCCCGGCGGGAACGTCGGGTTCGCGGCATAGTACCTGGAGCCCAGCAGGCCCTGCTCTTCCGCCCCGACCAGCGCTACCAGAATAGACCGACGAGGCGCTTCCGGCAGCGTCTTGATCGCCTTCGCGATTGCCAGCACCTGGGCTACACCGGCGGCGTTATCCATCGCCCCGTTATAAATCGTGTCTCCCTCCTCATTGGGCGTGCCGATGCCGAGATGGTCGTGGTGGGCGGTATAGATCACCGCCTCGTCACGCAGTTCCGGATCGCTTCCCGGGATCAACCCGAGGACGTTCGCCGAGGAAGTCCTGTTCAGCGACACATCCATCGAGACGGATGTCGTAATACCCAGGGACACCGGCTGGAAGTCGCGGTTGTCGGCCGCCGTGCGCAGTTCATCCAGGTCAAGGCCTGCGAGTTCGAAAAGCTCGCGGGCTGCATCTTCGGTTACCCACGCGTTCACCTGGTTGCGCGGCTCGTCACCTGCGGGCAGTTCGAACTGCTCGCCCGTCCACGAAGTCTGCACGACCTGGAACGGGTAGCCCGCTGACGGAATAGTATGGATGATGATAGCGCCGGCAGCGCCCTGGCGAGCCGCACTCAGGTACTTGTAGTCCCAGCGTCCGTACCAGAGACGGGTTTCGCCGGCGAAAAGGTCCGGGTCCCAGGCAGGGTCATTGTTCAGGATGACGAGCACCTTGCCCTTGAGGTCCTGTCCCTTGAAATCGTCCCACTCGTATTCAGGTGCCTGGATGCCGTAACCGACGAACACCAGTTCCGCGTCTTCGATACTCGCCTGCTCCTGCTGTACGCCGCTGGAGGCGATGAACTGGTCCCACTGCTTCAACGTCACCTCTCCCTCGTCGTGGCGAAAGGTCCATTGATCTGGCGGCTCCGTCGTGACACCGATCAGGTCGAAGGGCTGCTCCCAGGAACCGTTCGGACCGCCGGGTTCGAGTCCGAGCTTCTTGAGCTCCGAGACAAGGTACGCGCGCGCAGCTTCGTCGCCGGCACTGCCAGGACCCCGCCCCTCGTACTTGTCGTCGGAAAGCTCTATGACGTACCCGCGCATGAGATCTGCCGTGATCTCGTTCGTCGCTTCCTGGGCGGGATTCGCACCGGCCATCTCGCTGCCGGAGGTACCCCTTGCCGGCTCCCCGGAGGGAGTGCCGGCCGGCTCTTCGCTGCCGCAGCCGGACAGGCTCATGCCCAGCAGCAAGCTGCAATAAATCAGTCTGGAATAGGTCACTGTGGTCCTCTTCTTCAGGTTCGGAAGATGTTATAGCTGAACGGGTTACACCGGTGCAATTCTCGCCGCGTACACTAGCACACAACAACCGCTCCCGCGGCTGGGCGCCTTTCCCGGATCGCCGGCAGACTTGTAATTTTGCCAGTGCGCTGAGTAACAATTACCACGCGTCTCCGGCGCCCGTCGGGCGCGGGACGATCGCCAACTGTCGCCCCTTCCGCATGGCATGCAAGTTGCACCCCCATGAGCCCGACTGCATCGAAGGAGGGTTTCTTGGTCGCAGAATCCCCGCAAAGCCCTGATAAGCGCCAGGTGCGTACACCCGGAGACTGCCCGGACGAGGATCCCGTCTCACCGCCATGGTCATTCGAGATCGGCGACGGTCCCGTTGTTGCCACCTCCATTCATGCGGGTCACGAAGTTCGGCCCGACGTCGCGGAATGGATGGCGATCGACGCTTCCGAGCGGTTGCGTGAGGAGGACCCGCTGACTAGCTTCTGGACGTCGGTCGGCGATTCCTCGATTCGCGTTTATCGCTCACGCTTCGAGATGGATCTCAATCGACCGAGGGACAAGGCAATTGCTTTGCACCCGGAAGATTGCTGGGGACTCGAATTGTGGCGCGAGCGCCCTCCCGAACGCGTAATCGAGCGGTCGCTGGCGCAGTACGACAGCTTCTATGCTGAAGTCGCGGAGTTTCTCGATGAGCTGGTCGAGCGATGGAACAGCATTCTCGTCCTGGACATCCACAGCTACAACCATCGCCGCCGTGGTCCTGACAAACCGCGCGAAAGCATCGTGCAGAATCCGGAGGTCAATGTAGGAACCGGCACCATGGACCGTGAACGCTGGGCAACCCTCGTCGACACCTTCGTGGCGTCCCTGAAGTGCCAGCAGTTCCAAAAGCGCCCGCTCGATGTGCGTGAGAACGTGAAATTCACGGGTGGTTTCTTTCCGCTGTGGCTGCATTCGAAGTACCAGGAAAACGTCTGCGTCCTGTCGCTTGAATTCAAGAAGTTTTTCATGGACGAATGGAACGCAACGGCGGACATCGCTGCGCTCGAGGATTTGCGAGTGGCGCTCCGGAACGCGACGATTGAGACACGGCCAGAGCTCGCGAGACGCATGAGGCAGGAAGAATGATCGTTGCGGGCGACAAAGGGCGGGCAAAGTTGCCGCCCATTGCCCACCATGTCGACTCGGAGATG
>DATGQI010000109.1:0-29158 GCA_035304285.1 Woeseiaceae bacterium | reverse complement strand
CGCCGCGTTAACAGACTGCTTGATCTTTAGTCATTCGCGTTTGCTGCAATTGCCCGTTAGAGTCACGGGCAATTGGCAGCAAGCAATCGGAAGATGGCTCCCCGGGCCGGACTCGAACCAGCGACCAATTGATTAACAGTCAATCGCTCTACCAACTGAGCTACCGGGGAATAGATGTGAGGATGTGCGATCCTTGGCAGGGCTGGCATTCTGGTCCAGCCCGGAAATCAAGTCAAGGGAAGCAAACCCGCGCAAACACAGCAGTTACGGTTGCAGAGGCCGACATCAGGTCAGCGCTTTCTTCAACCTTGCCACCGCTTCGCGCAATGTGTCGAGAGAGCAGGCAAACGAGATCCTGAGGCAGCCGGGGGCGCCAAACGCGCTGCCGGGCACCATGGCGACGTCCGCCCTGTTCAGCAGGAAGGACACCAGTTCCGCATCATTGGCGATCCCCAGCTTCTCGAGGGCGCCCGTGACTCTTGGAAATGCGTAGAAGGCGCCGTCCGTCTCGCGGCACTCGAAGCCCGGAATGTCATTGAGCGCGGCGACGATAAAAGCGTGTCTTTCCTTGTAGGCATCCCGCATCTGCCCCACGCAGGTTTGGTCGCCGTTCAGCGCGGCCGTTGCGGCCACCTGGGATATGCTGCAGGGATTGGAGGTGCTCTGGCTCTGGATCGTCTTCATCGCCGAGATGATGGCAGGTGGCCCGCCGGCATAGCCGATTCGCCAGCCCGTCATCGCATAGCATTTCGACACTCCATTGATGGTCACGGTGCGGTCGTATAGTTCGGGACACGCTTCCGCGAAGCTGCAAAAAGGTTCTTCCGCCCAATGGATGTGCTCGTAAATCTCGTCGCTCGCGATGAGGATGCGTGGGTGTGCTTTCAGGACCTCGCCCAGCTCCACGAGCTGTTGCCGCGAATAGCAGGCGCCTGTCGGGTTCGAAGGGCTGTTGAGGAACAGGAAGCGCGTCTTCGGCGTGATGGCTTTTTCGAGCTGCCCGGGAGAGATAAGGAACCCGCTGTCGATATCAGTGTCGATAATGACTGGTTCGGCTTCCGCGAGCCTGATCATGTCCGGATACGATACCCAGTAAGGTGCCGGTACGATGGCTTCGTCGCCGGGCCCGAGGACTGCCTGGCACGCGTTGAAACAGGTTTGCTTGGCGCCGCTCGATACCAGGATTTGCGCCGGCTCGTAGTGAAGCGAATTGTCGCGGGCAAATTTGGCCTGTATCGCACGCTTGAGGTCCATTGTTCCGTCAATGGGCGTGTAGCGGGTTTCGCCGTCGTCAATCGCCTTCTTGCCGGCTTCGCGGATATGGTCAGGCGTCGGGAAATCCGGCTCGCCCGCACCGAGACTTATGATATTGCGGCCAGCGGCACGCAGCTCTGCGGCGAGTGCAACGACAGCACTGGTCGGCGAGGGCTTCACCCGGGCCATACGTTTTGAAACTGCTACACTACTCACCGAATAACACTCCATGAAACCGTCACGCATAGTACGTCAATCAACAACTCTGCCCAAGAAGAGCGGGGTAGACGAACGCGAGCGCCTGACGCTCGTGTCCAAGTACCAGCCGGCGGGTGACCAGTCGGCCGCCATCGCAGGCCTGGTGGAAGGACTGGGGGACGGCCTGGCGCGGCAGACTCTGCTCGGTGTGACGGGCTCCGGCAAGACCTTCACGATGGCGAGCGTCATTCAGGAGGTGCAGCGGCCGGCCATCATTCTCGCCCCGAACAAGACGCTGGCTGCCCAGCTTTATGGGGAGATGCGTGAATACTTTCCGCGAAACGCGGTGGAGTACTTCGTCTCCTACTATGATTACTACCAGCCGGAGGCCTATGTACCGAGTTCCGACACATACATAGAGAAAGACGCTTCGATTAACGAGCACATCGAGCAGATGCGCCTGTCCGCCACCAAGGCGCTGATCGAGCGCAACGACGCCATCATCGTCGCAACGGTATCGGCGATTTACGGCCTGGGCGACCCGGAAGCCTACTTCAGCATGGTGCTGCACCTCGACCGCGGCGAGCGCATCGACCAGCGCCAGATTCTCCGCCGGCTGGCGGAGATGCAGTACAAGCGCAATGAGCTGGAACTGTCGCAAGGCAACTACCGGGTCCGGGGGGACGTCATCGACGTGTTTCCGGCCGAATCGGAGCGTGACGCGGTCCGCATCGAGCTGTTCGACGATGAAGTGGAGTCGCTGTCCTACTTCGACCCGCTGACGGGCGAGGTACTGCGTCGGGTGCCGCGACTGACGATCTTTCCAAAGACGCATTACGTAACGCCGCGGGAGCGCCTCCTGGCCGCGGTGGACGAGATCCGGATCGAGTTGAGAGAAAGGCTGGAGTATCTGCGTCAGGGTAACAAACTCCTTGAAGCACAACGACTTGAGCAAAGAACCTTATTTGATTTAGAGATGATACGCGAGCTGGGTTACTGCCAGGGCATCGAGAATTACTCGCGCTACCTGTCGGGCCGGGCGGAAGGCGAGCCGCCACCGTGCCTGTTCGACTACGTACCGGACGACGCGTTGCTCATCATCGACGAGAGCCACGTAACGGTTCCACAACTCGGCGGCATGTACCGGGGAGACCGGTCGCGTAAGGAAACGCTGGTGGAGTATGGATTTCGACTACCGTCGGCGCTCGACAACCGGCCGCTGCGCTTCGACGAATTCGAGCGCCTGTCGCCACAGACCCTCTATGTGTCGGCAACTCCCGGCGACTACGAGCTGAAACATTCGGACAAGGTAGTTGAACAGCTGGTTCGTCCCACGGGGCTGGTGGACCCGGAAGTCGAAGTGCGGCCGGCGAGAACCCAGGTGGACGACGTTCTTTCCGAGATCAAACTGCGCACTGCTGCGGACCAGCGCGTGCTGATCACGACGCTGACCAAGCGGATGGCGGAAGACCTGACGGACTACCTGCAGGAGCACGGGGTCCGGGTGCGCTACCTCCACTCCGACATCGGGACGGTCGAGCGGATGGAGATCATCCGGGACCTGCGGCTGGGGGCGTTCGACGTGCTGGTGGGCATCAACCTGCTGCGGGAAGGCCTGGACATGCCGGAGGTATCGCTGGTAGCCATACTGGATGCGGATAAGGAAGGCTTCCTGCGTTCGGATCGCTCCCTGATCCAGACCATCGGCAGGGCGGCGAGGCACCTGCATGGCAAGGCGCTGTTATATGCCGACAACGTGACCGGATCGATGAAGCGTGCAATCGAGGAAACGAACCGGCGGCGGGAGCGCCAGATCGAGCACAACAAGCGTCTTGGCATAACGCCGATGACCATCATCAAGCAGGTGGCCGACATCATGGAAGGGGCCTACCCCGTGCCGGGACGGGGGCGCAAACGGATCGCCGAGGACGCAGGCAATTACGACAAACTGACGCCGGAGCAGCTGCTGCGAAAGGCCCAACAGCTGGAGAAAAAGATGCTGCAGCACGCGCGCGACCTCGAATTCGAGGAAGCGGCGAGGCTGCGCGACGAAATTGAGCGGCTGCGAAAGACCGGACTCGGGCTGCCAGACCGGCTCGCAGGCTAAGGGAGCCTCGGCGCTCGCCGAGTTGCCGAGTCGTGGCGCTTCAAGTATCTTGTGCGCCCGTTCCGGGCGGCGGGTCGGAATCGCAGGGCGATTAGCTCAGGGGTAGAGCGCCACGTTGACATCGTGGAGGTCGGTGGTTCGAGACCACCATCGCCCACCATCCAGACCTTCGCCCCATGTGGGGTCACGACCTCCACAATTACAATGCGTCGTGCCAGTGCTAAGGGTTTGGGTGCTTTTTGAGGTGGTTCGAGACCACCATCCAGACCTTCGTCCCATGTGGGGTCACGACCTCCACAATTACAATGCGTCGTGCCAGTGCTAAGGGTCTGGGTGCTTTTTGAGGTGGTTCGAGACCACCATCGCCCACCATCCAAGGAAGAAGGTCGGGTCGACGACCCAGACTTCTTGTAAAATCAGTCATTTCCGGGCTTGTTTCCGGCGCGTCCGGGCTTTAAAATTCGCGTCCCGCAATCTGTGCTGATGGGCGGCATCCGTTCGTCAGCAACTGACGCTTTGAAAATCCTGCGATTTTTCAGGCGAGCATGTGACGACCGGCGATGGTCGCTGCAGCGTTCGGGGCTTTTCTGTTCAACAAGGAGGATCCACATATCGCATCCACAAAGCGCATCAGGCGAAATGACGAGATTGAAGCACCCACGGTCAGGGTGATCGACTCCGCCGGTAACCAGGCGGGAGTGATGCCTCTGGCGGAAGCGCTGGAGATCGCGAAAGCGGAGGGGCTTGATCTCGTCGAAGTCTCGCCGACAGCCGACCCGCCGGTATGCCGGGTGATGGATTTCGGCAAGTACCTGTTCGAACTGAACAAGAAAGCACAAACCGCGAAGCGCAAGCAGAAGCAGGTACACGTAAAGGAAATCAAGTTTCGTCCGGGTACTGACGAAGGCGATTACAAGATCAAGCTGCGAAAACTGACCGATTTCCTGCAAAGTGGTGATAAGACCAAAGTCACCCTGAGATTCAGAGGCCGCGAGATGGCGCATCAGGAACTGGGCGCCAAGCTCCTGGCAAGGGTCAGGGACGACCTGGATGAAATTGGTACCGTCGAACAGATGCCGCAACTGGAAGGGCGGCAGATGGTCATGGTGATGGCGCCAAAGAAAAAGTGAGTAACGGTACGGCTGCAAAGCCGTGACTATTTACCCGCCTGCCGCGGCGTTCATGCGTTCGTTTCAGGCCATAAAATTCGGAGACAGAGATGTCTAAAATGAAGACCAACCGGGGCGCTGCAAAGCGCTTTCGCCGGACGGGAAAGGGCGGATTCAAGCGAGCCCAGTCCCATCTGAACCACATTCTTACGAAGAAGCGATCGAAGCGTAAGCGCCAGCTCGGCACGACCGAGCAGGTTGCGGACAGCGATCAGAAGAGTGTGCGCCGCATGCTCCCTTACAGCTAAGAGGAGTCATCTGAAATGGCAAGAGTTAAACGCGGCGTAACCGCAAAGGCGCGCCACAAGAAGGTCCTTGGCAAAGCGAAGGGTTATTACGGTGCCCGCAGCAAAGTTTACCGGGTAGCAAAACAGGCCGTCATCAAGGCCGGCCAGTACGCGTACCGGGACCGGCGCCAGCGCAAGCGGCAGTTCCGCGCGCTGTGGATCACGCGCATCAACGCGGCGGCCCGCCTGCACGGCATCTCGTACAGCCAGCTGATAAATGGTTTGCACAAGTCAGCGATCGAAATCGATCGTAAAGTGCTGGCCGATATCGCTGTTCACGATCCGGAAGCGTTCGGCGCGATCGCCGCGCAGGCGAAAGCAGGCCTCGGCGAAAGCTGACCTGAATCGGGAGCGGTGCGCGGCAGTAGGGGTATCTCTACTGTCCGGCGCGCCGCTTTTATTGGGGACTCCGATGCAGGCACTGCATGAGCTCGTTCAGCGGGCGAAATCCGAAATTGAAACTGCCGCTTCCCTGCAGGCTCTCGATGCCGTCCGGGTAACCTGGCTCGGCAAGAAGGGAATTCTGACGCAGAGGCTCAAGCAACTGAGCTCGTTGCCGCAGGACCAGCGCCCCGCGGCCGGCCAGCAGATCAACAAGGTGAAATCCGAGATCCAGGCAGAACTGGAGGCCAGGCGGCAGCACCTTGAAGTGGAGGTACTAACGCAGAAGCTAAGCCAGGACCGGGTGGATGTGACCCTGCCGGGTCGCGGCATGTCTCTCGGCGGACGTCATCCCGTCACTCGCGCCATGGCGCGCATCGAAAGAATTTTCCGCGATGCCGGTTTTGGGGTTCGTACCGGTCCGGAGATCGAGGACGACTACCACAACTTCACCGCGCTCAATATTCCGGAAAATCACCCGGCGCGAGCGCTGCACGATACCTTCTACTTTCCCGGGGGAAAACTTTTGCGAACGCACACCTCGCCGGTGCAGATCCGTTCGATGGTGGAGGAGGGAGCTCCTATTCGTATCATTGCGCCGGGGCGGGTGTATCGATGTGACTCCGACCAGACCCACACGCCGATGTTTCACCAGGTCGAGGGCCTGGTCGTTGACCGTGGCATCAGCTTCGCCAACCTGAAGGCGGTGTTGCACCAGTTCGTCGAAAGTTTCTTCGAGCGCGACGCGAAGTTGCGATTCCGTGCCTCGTATTTCCCTTTTACCGAGCCCTCTGCGGAGGTCGACGTGCTGTGGGGGGGCGACAAGTGGCTCGAGATTCTCGGTTGCGGCATGGTGCACCCCAATGTGCTGCGAAATGCCGGCGTGGACCCCGAAGAATTCACGGGCTATGCATTCGGCATGGGTGTTGAGCGCCTGGCAATGTTGCGCTACGACGTTCACGACCTTCGAACTTTTTTTGAAAACGACCTGCGCTTCCTGCGCCAGTTTCACTGAAAACCGATGAAGTTCTCCGATAGCTGGCTGCGCGCCTTCGTAGCTCCATCAGCGGCTGCAGAAGATCTCGCTGAAAGACTCACGATGGCGGGCCATGAAGTGGACGATATCGAGATCCTGGGCACGGGCCTCGATAACGTTATCGTTGCCGAGGTGCTTGCGGTGGAGCGGCATCCCAATGCCGACCGACTTTCCGTTTGCCGCGTCTCCGACGGTGGTGGGAACGAGTACGGAATCGTTTGCGGCGCTCCGAACGTGACCGCAGGGATGAAAAGCGTGCTGGCGCTGCCGGGCACTACGCTGCCGAACGGCACCAAACTGCGACGGAGCAAGATCCGGGGAGTCGAGTCCGCGGGAATGCTTTGCTCAGCGGCCGAACTCGAACTCGGGAACGATTCCGGCGGCATCCTGAGCCTGCCCGATGATGCGTCTCCCGGCACGCCTCTGGCTCTCTACCTGGGGCTTCCGGACGTTGTCTACGAGATCAACCTGACGCCAAACCGGGGAGATTGTTTCAGCATACTCGGCATGGCCCGGGACATCGCGGCGCTCACCGGGGCGACACTCACAGAACCCGCCATAACTGCCGTGGAGCCTTCTTCCGATGCACAACACCCGGTGGCGCTCGAGGACCCGCGAGCCTGTCCCCGCTTCGCCGGTCGCGTTGTCCGGGACATCGATAGCGCAGCCCGGACGCCGTTGTGGATGACCGAACGCCTCCGCCGCTGTGGCATTCGCGCGATTCATCCCGTGGTGGACGTGACGAACTACGTGATGCTCGAACTCGGTCAACCACTGCATGCGTACGACCTGGACAGGCTTGCCGGAACCATCCGGCCGCGGTTTGCGACCGCGGGTGAGCGGCTCACGCTGCTCGATGAGAGGGAAGTCGAACTCGCTTCCGACACGGTGGTTGTAAGCGACGATTCCGGTCCCATAGGACTCGCGGGCATCATGGGTGGGCTCCCCACGGCGGTGACCGGCGAGACCAGCAATGTTTTCCTGGAGGCGGCGTTCTGGCCACAGGAGGTCATCGCGGGGCGGGCTCGGGCTTATGGCCTCCATACAGACGCCTCCCTTCGGTATGAGCGGGGCGTGGACGCGGAGGGACAGGCGCGAGCCATCGAGCGAGCGACAACCCTGCTTCTTGAGATTTCCGGGGGTTCTGCGGGGCCGCTGACAGACATTGTTCATGCGGATCGCCTCCCGAAACGCGGCCATGTCGCCTTGCGCCGCTCACGGCTGCACTCCCTGCTCGGCTTGCAACTGGATGATGCGGAGGTAGGCCGAATCCTTCGCAGCCTGCGCCTTGCGGTGGTCGAAACGGCGGAAGGGTGGACCGTCCAGCCGCCCGGGTTCCGCTTCGATATCGCCATAGAAGACGACCTCATCGAGGAGGTCGCGCGCGTCTATGGTTACGACAGGATACCGGAGGCGACCGCGATTGCCGCGTTGCCGCTGAGGCCCGTGACCGAACGCCGCGTCGACCTCGAACGTGTCGCCGACACTCTCGTTGCACGCGACTACCAGGAGGTCATCACGTACAGCTTCATCGACGCCGCGTCCGACCAGGTCGTCAGCGGGTGCGAGTCGAAGCTTGCATTGAGCAACCCGATCTCTTCGGAGATGTCGGTGATGCGCGCGTCGCTGTGGCCGGGCATGCTCAAGGTTGCCGCATCCAACCTGGCCCGTCAGCAGAACCGGGTGCGGCTCTTCGAAATCGGCAAGACGTTTCACGGATCGCTCGGGGACACCCAAGAGGTGGTGCGGGTAGGAGGGCTGGCTACCGGAACGGCCGCGCCCGAACAATGGGGCGTCGTGCCGAAGGAGATTGATTTCTTCGACCTCAAGTCGGACCTCGAAGCGCTGCTCAATCTCGCGGGTGCGGGAGGCGAACTGACCTTTTCCGAGACCACCCATCCGGCGCTGCAGGCCGGCCAATCCGCGCAGATTTTGCGCGGCGGCAAGTCCATTGGCGTGGCGGGAAAGCTGCACCCATCCACAGCGCGCACACTGGATATCGACCGTCCGGTATTGCTTTTCGAGCTGGATGCCGCGGCAGCCTTTGCCGCACGCGTGCCTGCCGCCACGGTTGTGTCACGGTTCCCCGCCATTCGCCGCGACATCGCCGTCATCGTCAAAGACGACATAACGTCGGCGCAACTGATTCAGGTGGCGTTATCGGCGGCTCCGGATATAATCCGGCGTGCTGTGGTTTTCGACGTGTACCGCGGGCCTGGTATAGAAGCTGGGCTAAAAAGCGTAGCTTTAGGCTTGATTTTGCAGGAAACTTCGCGCACGCTTACTGACGTCGACGCGGACACCGCGATGTCGAAAGCGGTGCAAAAACTGAAACAAGAATGCTCCGCGACTTTAAGAGAATGATACCAACACATTCGAATCAGTCGAGAACCAAAGACGAATGGCACTGACGAAAGCAGACATGGCAGAATCCCTTTTCGATGAACTGGGATTAAACAAGCGCGAAGCACGCGAGCTCGTCGATTTATATTTTGAAGAGCTGCGCGCATCACTTGCGGTAGGTGAGCAGATCAAACTTTCGGGTTTTGGAAATTTTGATCTTCGGGATAAAAACCAACGTCCGGGCAGAAATCCAAAGACTGGAGAAGAGATTCCAATCACGGCTCGCCGTGTTGTCACTTTCCGTCCCGGACAAAAACTAAAAGCCCGAGTAGAGGCCTATGCTGGAACCGGGGAATAACGACGAACTACCTCCTATTCCTGGTAAACGATATTTCACGATCGGGGAAGTCAGCGACTTGTGCGCTGTCAAGCCGCACGTACTTCGTTACTGGGAGCAGGAATTCCCACAACTGAAACCGGTAAAGCGGCGAGGCAATCGCCGTTACTACCAGCGTCAGGACGTGCTGATCATTCGCCAGATTCGTAGCCTGCTGTACGACGACGGTTTCACCATCGGCGGGGCGCGCCAGCGTCTCACTGGTGATGAAGCGAAGACGGACGTAAGCCAGAGTCAGCAAATTATCAAGCAGTTACGCCTGGAACTTGAACAAGTTCTGAAGATACTGCGGCGGTAGATCGACCTTAGCAATCGTCTTTCAACTGAGCAGGGCGCCCAGTATCATGGCCGCCCTCGAACATTTTTGCCCGGTCGGGGCGTAGCGCAGCCTGGTAGCGCACCACAATGGGGTTGTGGGGGTCGGGAGTTCGAATCTCCCCGCCCCGACCATTTCAAAAAACGACTAAGTAAGTTTTCCCGCGAAACCTTACGACCCCGACCATCCGCTAATCGCGTTGAACGCGTTTACGGTATCGTCCTCGCCTGGCGTCCCCGCCCCGACCATTTTTCGAAAACGACTAAGTAACTTTCCCCTGGCGATGCAGATAGCACGCTGTAGGAGCCCGTCCCACGGGCGACAAACCTTTACCGCTTGTCGATCCGTTACGCGGGTTCCAATATCTGCCCGAGCTTCTTGTCCTCGATGCCCAGCAGTATCGGCTGCGCCAGCACGCGATAGATGTTTACCTTCGCGTTGTACGCCGCACGGGAAAGGCCGTGCTTGTCGCGGATTTGCAGTTTGCGGATATTGAATTCCCCGCTTTCGAGGCGCTCGCCCGTAAGGTAGCACTTTATTGCAGAGACCTTCTCACCGGAGAATTCCAGTCCGCTCAGTTTTGCAAGGTTCCCCTGTGCCCTCTGCAGGAACGCAACGGCATCGAGGTGTACCTGCGATTCTTCGTGTCCGAGCACGTCGGTCGACAGCTTCGCCAGGAAGTCTCCTACCAGGATCTGACCGGGCAACGCAGCCTCGATCATGCGTGCAAGTTCAATCGTTACGTCGCCGACGATGTAGTCGTGAATCGTCGGATTCAATCCTTCTGCCTGGTGAAATTCGTAGCAACTGCCGACGTGGAAGCAGGCGCGCAGCCTGGGCACGGCATTGGATGTCGCTTTGCTGCGGGCGATAGCATTGTCGGCGAGCACGATATGCATAAAGTGGTAAAGGTTGACGTTTGCCTCGAGCCCGTGATCCCGGTTCCAGACGTAGAAGCCGTCGCCGCTCGAAGACCTCGCGAAGTTGATGCCGACTTCCTTCTCCATCATCTTCGCATGCGCGGAGTTGAGCGAGTACGAGAGGCTGTTCAACTGGGTCATTTGTTCGAACGGCGTCAGGAGCCCGAAGCCGACGATGTCGAACAGGGTTACCGCGCGACTGGCCACGTAATTGATGCCGTAGCGGCGAATCATCTTCTCTATGATCTGTGTCTCTACCGACCGGCCGGTCAGGGGCTGGCGCAACGGGATGAACTTTGGTTCCACGTTGAGGAGGCGTGCCACTTTTTGCATCTGCAGCAGCGTCAGCTGCCGGTCACCCGAGATCAGTTCCGTGATGAAGCTTGCCGAGACCCGCTGCGGCAGCCGCGGGTCCGCGTCCGGAGCGGCCGTATATTCCGCGATGGCGTAGTGCGGGACGACGAGGATCAAGATGCCGTCGTCGAGTGTCGCCCAGCTAAGGATGCTGTTCTGGCCGAGCGACCATTCCTGGTTCAGGCAGCGCTCCAGGTGAACCAGGTTACTCCGCTGCCGCAGCCCCATCTCGCTGGCGAGGCCGGCGAGCTGATCGAGGTACGGCGAATAATTGGCTATTCGCCGGATGCCCGATTGCGATAGTTCGTCATATTCCATTTGTCAGTCGCTTGAAGCCGGCACGGTGGCGAGGCGAGCATCTTTGCCTGCGTTGGCGCTCAGGTCCACGATCGCAGATCCTGCGCGGCATGCGGCCGCCGCCAAACCCTGCGGAACAGCGCTGCAGCATACATCAGGTCGGAGCCCCGGGACGGTCTTTGCTATTGGCAATATTATGTGTACCGTCCAGCCAAAGTAATCAACTGCGAGTCGTTGTGCAAGTGCTGTTCAGGAACCACCCTATGTCTTTTAGAATCCTGCCAATCTACAAGGACGGAGGCGGGCCTCTTGCTGCTTGACCGGTTGAAGTCCATCGTCGGCGGCTCCGGCTGGACCAGCGACCCGGGAGCGCTTGAGCCACATCTTACCGAGTGGCGCGACCGCTACCGTGGCAGTACGCCGATCATGGTATCGCCTGCCACGACGGAGCAGGTAGCCGGGGTGGTGCGGGCTTGTGCCGAAGCGGGCAACCCGGTCGTGCCGCAGGGCGGGAATACCGGCCTTTGCGGTGGGGCGATTCCCGACGAATCGGGGAGGGAGATCCTGCTGTCGCTGGCCCGTCTCAACAAGATCCGTTCCGTGTCGCCACTCGACTATTCGATGGTGGCGGAAGCTGGCTGCATACTGGCGACGATTCAGTCGGCGGCAGCAAAGGTTGACCGCCTGTTTCCGTTAAGCCTGGCTCCGGAAGGTAGTTGCCAGATTGGAGGAAACCTTTCCACCAATGCAGGAGGTATCAATGTTTTGCGCTATGGCACGGCGCGAGACCAGGTTTTGGGCCTCGAGGTCGTACTGCCGGATGGCAGTGTCTGGGATGGTCTGCGCGCGTTGAGGAAAGACACGGCCGGTTATGACCTGAAACAGCTTTTCATAGGCGCCGAGGGTACGCTTGGCATCATTACGGCAGCAACCTTGCGCCTTTATCCCCCCGTCCGCAATGTGCAAACCGCGTTCGTCGGCGTGGCAAGCGTCGCCGACGCGATATCGCTTCTCTCGTATACCCGGGAGGAAGCGGGCGACCGTTTGCAGGCGTTTGAACTCATCCAGCACAGGGCGCTGCAGTTCGTCGTCGATCATATTCCCGCTTCGCGAAATCCGTTCAATCCGGGTTACCCCTGGTATGTGCTGATGGAGACGTCCGATACGCCCGACGCCGAAGCGTTAGGGAAACTGCTGCTTGCGGCGATGGAAAAATCGATCGTCGCAGACGCCGTCGTGGCGAAGAGCGCGGCGGAGGCAAATGACTTCTGGAGGCTTCGTCACTCGGTATCGGAAGCACAGAAGCACGAGGGAGCGAGCCTCAAACACGACATAGCCGTGCCCATAAGCCAGATCGGCGATTTCATCAGCGCGGCGGAATCGCGAGTGCTCGAGCGCATCCCGGAAGCTCGCGTCGTCGCCTTCGGTCACGTAGGGGACGGGAACGTGCATTTCAACATCAGCCAGCCGGAATCCTGGCCGGCTGGGCGCTTCCTGGAGCGTCGGGACGAGATTGCCGATGTGGTTTATGGCGTGACAGCCTCCTTCAACGGCAGTATCAGCGCTGAGCATGGCATCGGGCGGGCAAAGCGCGAGAACCTTCGTCAATACCGTAGTGAAACGGAACTGGCTCTCATGCGGGGGCTAAAAAGGGCGCTGGACCCGGCTAATATCATGAACCCCGGCAAGGTTATTTAGCAGCGTACAGACTGCTCGCGATGAGGCACAATACGCCCTCAGGAAACTGCCAAAGTCCGACAGGAAGTGGAGAAGTACAGCCGCAGTGCGGCCTTTGAAACCATGAGCGCCAATCTTGACAGCATCGAGCAGTCGTTTTCGGACCAGTTGTCCAAGTTCGACGCAAAGATAAAGACGCAAGAGGACAACGCGTCGCTGCTGAACGAGATACATGCGTCCCTGACGGTGCTGATTGCGCGGTCGGGCGATCACGATGAAGAAATCCGCGAGATCCTCCAGAAGCGCTACAA
This sequence comes from Woeseiaceae bacterium, assembly GCA_035304285.1. GTDB lineage: Bacteria > Pseudomonadota > Gammaproteobacteria > Steroidobacterales > Woeseiaceae > IDS-8. Next base: position 16,111 of record DATGQI010000109.1, on the reverse strand, counting down.
CGCCGGGAAACTGAGACTCGAAACCTACCAGCTAGTCAGGAACGTGCTGGATCGCGTTGTCATCGAAAGCATGGTGACCATGCCGGATGCCGTCGACGACGTCGACACCGACAGCTCGTATCGCGAAACGACCGTTATCGAAGGCGGGGCCGGCGAACAGGAACCCCGCCAGGAGCACCTGCAGATAGGATCGCTTCTGCGCGATCGTTTCCTGCTCCAGGAACGGGTGTCCGGGGGGAGCATGGGCGTCGTCTACAAAGCTCATGACCGGCGTCTCGCGGAGGCGGACGGCTTCGATCCGTGGGTGGCCATCAAGGTGCTGTCACCGAAGCTTTCACGCAATGCACATGCTTTGCGTGCCTTGCAGCAGGAGGCGGCGAAGGGACGCTGCCTGTCGCACCCGAACATCGTCCGCTTCGTCGACCTCGATCGTGACGGCGATATCTATTTTATCGTGATGGAGTGGCTCGAGGGACGTTCGCTCGCGGCAATTCTCGACGAGAACAAGAACACCCGGATCGATCTCGAGACGTCACTCGACATTGTCAGGCAGGTGGGCCTCGCGCTCGACTATGCACACCGGTGCGGCGTGGTCCACGCGGACGTCAAACCCGCAAACATCATGCTGACATCCTCGGGCCAGGTGAAGCTGTTCGATTTCGGCATCGCGCGCATCCGGCAGAAGCAACAGGATGGGCGCAGCAGCTTCGATCCCGGTGTGCTCGGCGCGATCACCCCGGCATATTCCAGCATGCAGGTGTTGACGGGCGAGGATCCTGCTCCGACCGACGACGTGTTCTCGCTCGGCTGTCTCATGTACCGACTGGTTGCCGGCCATCGGGTGTTCGGTCCACGGAACGCCGCCGAAGCCGCAGAGCAGGGGATGGAACCGCAGCGGCCGCAGGGGCTCAGCGATTCGCAGTGGCGCGCTCTGAAGAAATCGCTGGCCTTTTCGCGCGTCGCGCGGTTCGCGACGCCGGCAGATTTCCTGCTGGCGCTCGAGTCGGATGAGAGCTCCCGCCACACAGGCTCACGGGGATACGAACGGGAGTTCGGGGGAGCAATCGAGAATCCCATTCGGGTCGATCCGAAGCCGAGGCCGCCGGAGGGACGTCATTACTGGCCCACTGCCATCATCTTCCTGGCGGTAGTGGCGGTGGCGCTTGCGCTGGTTGCGCAGCCTCAGTTGCTGGACCGTGCAAGGGACCTGGTAACCGCCGGGGATGCCTCCGACGGGGCGTCGGACGTAGTGGATATCGCGGGACCTGAGGATGCAACCGGCAGCGGTTCGCTTCCGGACGATGCTGCTGTCGAAGACCCTGCGGATCCCGCCGATGAAGCCGGGGTTCCTTCCGGGGATGCCGGTGGCGTTGCCACGCCGGATGAGGATCCTGCCGTCTCGCAGGAGCAGCGGCCGGGCGACCCGGCCGTGACCCGGGCGCCACGGCAACAGGACCCGGCTGCTGAGGATCCTTTCGTCGAAGCCCCCATGGAAACAGACGACGAGGCAGCTCCTACCGCCGGTCGGCCGGAGGAACAGGTGGTCCGGCAACCCGCTCCCTCCGAGCCTCAAACGCAGCAGCAGGGCGCCGGGACAGCTGAACCGGCCCCTGCGGCAGCTGCCGCAACTGCGGCAACGGCCATAGTACCGCTGGCGAGTCCCGGGTCCTTCCGAACGGAAGCCGACCTGACGTTGCTCGAAGGTGAAGATGAGCTTGCCATCGATCTCGTGCGCCAGGTGGACCTTGGCACACCTCTTTCTGTACGGCTCGAGGAAGTCGGCTTCAGTGGCGCGAGTTCGCCATTGCAGGAGGGACGGTACCGTCTCTCGAACAATGGTATTGCAGTATTCGATGCCGGCCAGGGAAGGGCCAGGATTAACATCTCGATGCCTTCCGACGATGTTCGGAATCCCGATGTGCAGGCCGCGCTGCTCGTCAGGGATATCGAGAATCCCGGTTCCGAACTCGCACTCATCAACCTCGTGCTGGAGGATGACGACCAGCGCTCGTTCGAATCGACGCTTCCGCAGGACACGGTCGGCTTCGCGACCGGCCGCATGTATGTCAACGAACGCGACGCGGCGATACAGGTCGACGTGCTGAGGTACAACCCTGGTCCTAACGAACTCGAGCTCCGTTACTTTGTTGCCGGCGGAAGTGCCACTGAAGGCGAGGATTACTTTCTCCCGGGTTCGACCGGTCTCGTTTTTGAACCCGGGCAGCGCTCTGCGCGCCTGCTCATCCCGCTGGTGCAGGACTCCGTTCTCGAAGCAGACGAGACGTTTATTCTGGAACTCCGAACTGATTCCGGACCAGTCCCGGCCAACATCTTCCGTCGTATCGAAGTTATCATCCGGGACGACGATGGCTGACACAACAACAACTCCGGCAGAGCGAAAATAGCAATGGAAGAAAAGGAACTGCGGCGATACTCGCGTATCGTCGTCGATGGCGTTGAGCAAGCGCCGAGCAGGGCGATGCTGCGCGCGGTGGGATTCGAGGAAGCCGATTTCGGACGCCCGCAAGTCGGAATTGCCTCCACCTGGAGCATGATCACGCCATGCAACATGCACATCGACCAGCTCGCACGGCAGACGGCAGCCGGCGCTGACGAGGCAGGCGGCAAGGGTGTCATTTTCAACACCATTACCGTTTCCGACGGCATCTCGATGGGCACCCCCGGGATGCGCTATTCGCTCGTGTCTCGCGAGATCATCGCCGATTCGATCGAAGCGGTTGCCGGCGCGCAGGGATTTGACGGCCTCGTTGCGATCGGCGGCTGCGACAAGAACATGCCGGGATGCTTGATGGCCATGGCCCGGCTCAATCGCCCGTCGGTGTTCGTCTACGGGGGCACGATCAGGCCCGGCATCAACCGGCGCGACATCGTATCCGTGTTCGAGGCGGTCGGCGCTGCGGCCGCCGGCAAGATCGGCAGCGAAGAGCTCTTGGAAGTCGAGCAGACCGCGATCCCTGGCCCGGGTGCGTGTGGCGGCATGTATACCGCGAACACCATGGCGTCCGCGATCGAGGCTCTCGGCATGAGCTTGCCGAACAGCTCGGCACAGGAAGCGATATCTTCGCAAAAGGCCGACGATTGCATGCGTGCCGGCGCGGCGGTTGTGGAACTGATCAGAAGCGGCATAACGCCGCGCGATATCCTCACCAGGGAGGCGTTCGAGAATGCGATCACCGTCGTCATTGCCCTCGGGGGCTCGACCAATGCAGTGTTGCACTTGCTGGCGGTTGCGCGCGACGCCGGTGTCCGCCTTGACCTAGACGACTTCACGCGTGTCGGCAAACGCGTACCCGTGCTGGCCGATCTGAAGCCAAGCGGGCGATACCTCATGTCGGAGCTGATTGCCATCGGCGGCATCCGCCCGCTGATGCGCGGATTGCTTGAACGTGGCCTCCTGTACGGCGATTGCCTGACTGTCACCGGCAAGACGGTCGCCGGGAACCTTGCCGACGCGCCGTCATACCCAAAAGACCAGGAGATCGTGCATTCGTTCGACAAGCCGATAAAGCCCGACAGTCACCTCGTGATTCTCTATGGCAACCTCGCTCCGGAAGGTGCCGTCGCGAAAATCACCGGTAAGGAGGGACTTCGCTTCTCGGGTAGCGCGCGCGTTTTTCATTCGGAAGAGCTTGCCCTGAGGGCAATTCTCGACGACGTCGTCAAAGCCGGCGACGTTGTGGTGATTCGCTATGAAGGCCCGAAGGGCGGACCGGGTATGCGAGAGATGCTGAGCCCGACCGGGGCGATCATAGGCAAGGGACTCGGCGCCGACGTCGCGTTGATCACCGACGGCCGCTTCTCCGGCGGAAGCCATGGGTTCGTCGTGGGTCATGTGTCGCCGGAAGCTGCGGTCGGCGGCCCGCTTGCGCTGGTCGAGGATGGAGACACTGTAACGATCGACGCGGCTGCAAGGCGCGTCGATCTGGATGTCACGGACGAAGTACTGGCGGCACGACGCAAAAACTGGAGGAGGCCTCCATCGTCAGTAACCGGCGGCGTGCTGGCGAAGTATCGGGCCGAAGTCAGTTCCGCATCGCAGGGAGCCATAACGGTCGCTCCGCCGTGGAGTGACAGTGCCGCAACGGACTGAACCGATGCCGCACTCACAAGTGGAAGAGGCGCCGTTTTCGGACGCTCTGGGCGCGAACGAGGCGGTCCGCAAGTCCGCCTGGGTGGTAATGAAGTTCGGCGGTACCAGTGTCTCCACGGCAGACAACTGGCGCACTATCGCCGCGCTCGTCCGCAACCGCCTTGCGCAAGACTTCAGGGTACTGATCGTGCATTCGGCGTTGCGTGGCATCTCCAACGAACTTGCGGCTGCTCTCGACGCCGCTGTGTCAGGCGGCCCCGAAGCGAATGTCGACGCCATTCGGGAACAACATTACCGGCTTGCGGACGACCTCGGGCTCGACCGCCACGCGTTGCTCGATCCCGTTCTGCAGGAACTGGGACAGCTTCTGGCGGGCGTGCGGCTGATACAGGAAGTCAGCCCACGAGTGCGAGTGCGTGTGATGGCGATGGGCGAGCTGATGTCGACGGCGCTCGGGGCGGCCTGGCTCAATCGTTGTGGTATCGACTGCGAGTGGCGGGATGCGCGCAAGATGCTTGCGAGCGAGGATCACGTCGGTCGTTCGGAGGCGCAGAACTACCTTTCGGCGACCTGCGGGTATTCCGCCGATCCGAACTTGCAGGCCTCGCTCGGTGCGTCCGGCAAGGTAGTACTCACGCAGGGTTTCATCGCGAGCAACTCGCGCGGCGAAACCGTGCTGCTCGGCAGGGAAGGCTCGGACACTTCCGCCGCGTACTTCGCGGCGATGCTGCAGGCGCGCCGCCTGGAGATCTGGACGGACGTTCCGGGCATGTACACGGCCGATCCAAAGCTGGTGCCATCGGCCCGCCTGCTGGTCGAGCTGCATTTCGACGAGGCGCAGGAACTGGCGTCGATGGGCAGCAAGGTTCTGCATCCGCGATGCCTGTCGCCGTTGCGGGCGCACGGCATTCCCCTCTTTATCCGCTGCACGACGGCTCCGCAGATCCAGGGTACCGTCGTGTCCGCTGTCACCCTCGAGGTGGAGCCGCAGGTCAAAGGCATCTCGACCCGCTCGGGGACCGTGCTGATCTCGATGGAAGGCACTGCGATGTGGCACGAGGTCGGGTTTCTTGCGGAAGCATTCGCGGCGTTTCGCAAGCACGGCATATCGGTGGACCTGGTGTCGACGTCGCAGACGAACGTGACGGTGTCGATCGATACGGCCGATGAGATGTTTTCCGAGGAGGTCCGCCGGGCACTGATGCGCGACCTCGAGTCGCTCTGCCGTGCGCGCCTCATCCCTGACTGCGCCGTCGTCAGCCTCGTGGGAAGAAAGATCCGGACAATATTGCCGCGGCTCGCGCCGGCACTGTCGTCGTTCGAGGAGGAAAAGATCCACCTGGTGTCGCAGGCATCGAACGACCTCAATTTCAGCTTCGTTATCGACCAGGTCCAGGTCGAAAGGCTCGTGTCGAAACTGCACTCGTCGATGATCGGCCAGTCCGGAAACAGCACCGCGTTCGGCCCGACCTGGGAGGAACTGTTTCGCGAGCGTCCGGCGCCACTGCCGCGCGACGATGCATGGTGGCACAGGAAGAAATCGCGCCTGCTCGATATTGCAGGGACCGAGGCGAACGCCTACGTCTACGACCTGGACTCGGTCACCAGCGCTGCGACGGACTTATTGCAGATGAAGTCGCTCGATCGCGTCCTGTATGCGATGAAGGCAAATTTCAATCCGCAAATCCTGCAAACACTCGCGGGCCTCGGCGTGGACTTCGATTGCGTTTCTCCCGGTGAAGTGGAGCACCTGCGCAAAGTGATACCGGGGATCGAGGGCAGGCGCATACTCCTGACCCTGAACTTCGCCCCTCGCGACGAGTACGAGTGGGCGGTCGAGAACGACCTGCTGCTGACCCTGGACAACCTTCATCCGCTCCGCGAGTGGCCGGAGATTTTCAGGAACCGGGAAGTATTTATCCGCCTCGACCCCGGCCACGGCCGTGGACATCATGCCCACGTCCGTACGGCAGGTGTGCACTCGAAGTTTGGCATTCCGCGGTTCGAGCTGGATGAACTGGTCAGGCTGGTGGACGCAGCCGGTGCGAAGGTTGTCGGCATACACGCGCACAGCGGCAGCGGCATCCTCGACCCGGAGAACTGGCGCACCGTGGCAGGCGAGTTGATCAAGGTCGCCCGTCGTTTTCCGCATGTTCGCGCTCTTGATCTGGGTGGCGGGCTGGGCGTTCCCGAACGCCCGGGCGACCGCCAGTTCGACCTGCGTCAGCTCGATGAAGCGCTGATCGAGATCCGCAGGGCCTGTCCGGACTACGAGCTGTGGCTGGAGCCAGGACGCTTCCTGGTGGCACGGGCCGGCGTGCTCCTGACGCACGTGACCCAGACGAAGGGCAAGGGTGAAATGCATTACATCGGCGTGGGCACCGGTATGAATTCCCTCATTCGTCCCGCGCTCTACGGCGCGTATCACGAGATCGTGAACCTTTCGCGGCTGGACGAGCCTGCAACGGACACCGTAACGGTGGTAGGGCCCATCTGTGAAACAGGCGATCGACTCGGCATTGACCGCCTGCTGCCCGCGTCCAAAGAAGGTGACGTCATCCTGGTGCTGAACACCGGCGCGTATGGCTACGTGATGGGGTCGAACTACAACATGCGCGGCATCGCGAAAGAAGTAGTCATCTAAAGCACTCGTCCGCATTCGCGGCCCGCAAGACGACCCCGGATCCGACATCGCCGCGGGTTCCTTCGGCGTGGCTCCTACAGCGCTTCGTCGGACTTTTGCAGGGTCATCCTGGCATGGCGCTGTGCCAGTACCGCGGTGACGTCCTCCAGGCGGATGCCTTTCGCATTCAGTAAGACAAGCATGTGGAATAGCAGGTCTGCGGCTTCCCCGACTTGTTCGTCGCGGTCTCCTGCGGTGACAGCGATGGCCAGTTCGACGGCTTCTTCGCCGACCTTCTGTGCCAGCCGCTTGTCGCCGGCGGCGGCAAGCGAGGCGACATAGCTGTTGTCCCGTTTCCCGGTTATCCGTTCCCGGATCAGCTCATCGAGGTTCTCGAGGAAGCGAGCGCCGTCGTGGCTGCTGTGCCTTTCGTTAGTCATTGCAGTGTCCCTACACCCGGATGTCTACGCCGTTGGACGCCAGATACAGCTTCAGCTCGCTGATAACGATCTCCCCGCTGTGAAAAACGCTGGCGGCAAGCGCGCCGTCGACTGACGCAGTTCTGAAGACATCGAGGAAATCCTGCGGGCTGCCCGCACCGCCCGAGGCTATGAGGGGTACGCTGCACAAAGCCCGCGCCTGTTTGAGCTGCCTGCCGTCATAGCCTTGCCGCACGCCGTCCTGGTTCATGCAGTTGAGGACAATTTCGCCGGCGCCGCGATCCTGTGCCTCCCGAATCCACTCCATCGTGTCGCGATGCGCCGATTTCGTCATGTCAGGGTCGCCAGTCAGGCTGAAGACATGCCATGCGCTGCCTTCTTCGCGGCTGTCCACGCCAACTACGACGCACTGCGAGCCGAAACGTTTCGCAAGCTCGGTTATGAGTGGCGGGTTCTCCAGCGCCGGGGAGTTTATCGAGATCTTGTCGGCGCCCATGTTCAATATCTCTTCGGCATCCGCAATGCTACGAATGCCGCCGGCCACGCAGAATGGAATGTCCAGCACAGCGTTGACTCGGCTTACCCAGGCGCGATCCACCGAACGACCTTCGGGACTTGCGCTGATATCATAGAACACCAGTTCGTCTGCGCCCTCCTGGCAGTACCGGTCCGCAAGTTCGACGATCTCGCCAACGACCCTGTGGTCGCGGAAGCGCACGCCCTTGACGACCTGGCCGTTGCGAACGTCGAGGCAGGGGATTATGCGTTTTGCAGAAATAGCGAAACATCCTCACCAGAGATCCGGCCGTCAAGCAGTGCGCGTCCTGTGATTGCCGCGGCGCAACCAAGGTGGCGCAACGACTCGAGGTCTGCGCGATGCCGCACGCCGCCCGAAGCCTGAAGTTCGATCTGCGGGTAGCGCCGCAGGAATTGCCTGTACAGGGTCAGGTTGGGCCCGGCCAGGGCGCCATCCCTGCCGATGTCGGTACACAGGACGTGCTTCAGTCCGGCGCCCGCGTAGGCATCCACGCAGTCCCACAGCGTGAGGGAACTCGTCGTCGTCCACCCGTGGGTTGCGAGCACGGGAGGAGCATCCTCCTCTGTACGGACGTCGAGGGCCAGCACCAGGCGGCCGCCGCCAAACTCGCGCAACCACTCCACGACCGTTTGCGGTTGTGTCACCGCCAGGCTGCCGATCACGCAGCGTGTGGCGCCGGCATCGAGCCATTCGGCAACTGCGTCGCGGCTGCGAATACCACCGCCGATCTGCAGGCTGAACGGCGTCTCATCCACGATCCTCGACACGATGTCGCGATGCCGTTGTTCACCGCTCAGGGCGCCATCAAGATCGACGACGTGCAGGTGATCGAAACCCATCAGGCTGAAGCGCCTCGCTACCTCGAGAGGATCGTTGGAGTAGCACGTTTCCCGATCGAAGTCGCCCTGGTAGAGGCGCACGCAGCGGCCTCCCTTCAGATCGATTGCGGGGATCACGCGCATAACGTAGACCTCAGCGCATCGCCAGGAAGTTGGCAAGCAGCCGTGCACCCGCCGCCGCGGAACGCTCCGGATGGAATTGTGTGGCGACGAAGTTGCGCGAGGAACAAACGGCACTGAGCTCCGTTGCATGGTTGGCGGTTGCGAGCGTGAAATCCGCAACGGGAAGCGCATAGCTGTGCACGAAGTAGAAGTAGCTGTCACTGTCGATACCCTCCAGCAGTGGATGCTCCGCGACCTTTGTCACCCGGCACCAGCCCATGTTCGGCACCGGCAGGTCCGGCGAGGCTTGCAGCCGAACAGCTGCGGCGGGCAGCACTCCCAGGCAGTCCGCGTCATCCTCCTCTGAACGTTGCGCGAGCAGGTGCAGGCCCAGACAGATGCCCAGCACCGGTTGCGTCAGGCCGGGTATGACCTGGGCCAGCCCCGCGGCCTCGAGTTTCTGCATGCCATCCGCCGCGGCGCCGACGCCCGGGAGAATGACATGGCTCGCGGAGCGGATCGTGTCCGCGTCGGTTGTGCGTATGCTGCTTGCGCCAAGCCGGTCCAGGGCGCATCTCAAGGATGCAATGTTGGAGCCGCCGCTGTCGATAATCGCGATGTCGCTTCTCATCCGAGCATTCCCTTGGTCGACGGCATCTCGTGCCCGCTCTGCCGTATCGCTTGGCGCAGCACGCGTCCGACGGCCTTGAAGCAGGCCTCGACCATGTGGTGAGCGTTCTCGCCCTGCACGGCGATGTGCAGGGAGGCTCCGAGCGACTCCGCGAATGACCGGAAGAAATGTGGCACGAGTTCCGTCGCCAGTCCGCCGACACTTTCCCGGTTGAACTGCCCTTCGAAGACGAACCACGGACGGCCGGAGAGATCCAGCGACACCCGTGCCTCGCTTTCATCCATCGGCAGGAGGAATCCATAGCGGTCTATGCCGCGCTTGTCTCCCAGCGCTTTTCGGACGGCTTCGCCGAGGCATATCGCCGTGTCTTCCACAGTGTGGTGCTCGTCGACGTGGAGGTCGCCTCCGCAGTCGAGGCGCAAGCTGAAGCCGCCATGCCTGGCTACTTGCTCCAGCATGTGATCATAGAAGCCGATCCCGGTGTCGACATGAATGGGGTCGGACGTGTCGAGATCGACGGTCGCGCGGACCCGGGTTTCCTTCGTATCTCGCGCGACCGTCGCCAGCCGGGTGGTAGCAGTCAGTGTTTGTGCGATGCCCGGCCAGCTGAAGGCGAACCCGTCCGAGGGCCGGACGAGCAGTCCCCGGATGCCTATGTTCTTCGCCAGTTGCAAGTCGGTCTCGCGATCGCCAATGACTGCCGAACGCTCCGTGTCCAGCACGGTTGCAGCGAGGTACCGCGTCAGCAGCCCGGCATTCGGTTTGCGACAGGCGCAGCCGTCGCTTTCGCGGTGCGGACAGATGAACACTTCGTCGAAGGTGACGCCCTGGCTTTCGAATATCGAAACAACATGCCCGTGGCAACGGTCGAAAGCTTCCATGGGGAACGATTCGGTGCCGAGACCATCCTGGTTCGTCACCATCACGAAGCGGAAGCCGGCGTCTCGCAGACTGATCAATGCCGGTACGACATCCTGGACAAGTCGTACCTTCTCGAGCGCATCGACCTGGTTGTCCGCCGGTTCCTCAATCAGCGTTCCGTCGCGATCTATGAACAGCACTTTCTCCATATCAGCTCCGTTGTGCAGAGGCGTCTAGCGCGGCGAGGAGCAAGTCGTTCTCCTGCGGCTTTCCTACGCTGATACGTGCACAGTTTCGCAACGACACGTCGCGGCCAAACTCGCGGATCAGGATGCGGTGCGCTCGCAGGCGACGCTCTACCTCGGGAAGGTCTTGGAATTCCACCAGCAGGAAGTTGCTGCGACTGGGCCAGACCTTTACGACCTCCGGGCACTGTCGCAGGGCGAGGCCCAGTCGTTCACGCTCACGCAGAATATTGCCGACCGCCGTTTGCGCTCGCTCGACATTCGCCGGCTCCAGCGAGTGAAGCACGCAGTCGACGACCGGCGTGGCCAGTGCATAAGGAGCGAGGATCCCGCTCAGCAGCTTTACCACGGCGGGGCAGGCGATTACGGCGCCGCAGCGCGCGCCTGCGAGCGAATGCGCCTTGGACAGCGTGCGCAGCACGACGAGGTTGTCATAGCGCCCGCTGTCGTCGCCAAACAGGGATACGGCAGAGGGCGCCTCGCTGAACTCCGCGTAGGCTTCGTCGACGACGACGACGGAGCGATCGGCGCGTCCCAGGCAAAGCTCCTGGACCGCAGACAGCGGAACCAGTCCGCCGGTCGGGTTGTTCGGCGAGCAGATGAACACCAGCTTCGTCTCTGCGGTGCACCCTTCAAGAACTGACGCGATATCCAGTGCGAATTCGTCGTTCGCCAGTAAGGGAGCCGTGAGCGTCCGTGCGCCCTGGATGTCTGCGTAAACGCGGTACATCGCGAACGTTGGCGGACTGACCATGATGCTGTCCATGCCCGCACGGCAGAACGCGCGGATCAGCAAATCGATCGCCTCGCTGCTGCCGCGCGTTGCGAGGATCATGTCCGGCGAAACGCCGTAATGCGCGGCGAGCCGCGCGTGAAGTTCGAGAGGGCGTATCTCCGGGTAGCGATTCAATCCATCTGCCGCGCTGCCGTCGGCGGGCCACGGCGCTTCGTTGGCGTTCAGTCGTACCAGCCCCGGAACCTGTTTCGCCGTCTCATACGGCCGCAGTTCCAGTATCTCCCGCCGCGCGAGGTTCTCGATGTTCAACTCGCTCCCCCCGCGGTCGCGCCGCGCTTGATGCGGCGGGTCACTGCCGACGCGTGTGCCCCCAGCCCTTCGAGCCGAGCCAGTTCGGTGATGGTGTCCGCAACAGACCGCAAGCCTTCTTCGCTTAGTTCCTGGACGGTCATCTGCCGCATGAAGTGTTCGACCGACAGGCCACTGTAGCTGCGGGCGAGGCCGCCCGTCGGCAACACGTGGTTCGTCCCGCTGCAGTAGTCGCCGGCTGATTCCGGCGACCAGGGACCCAGGAACACCGAGCCGGCGTTACGGATCTTCGGCAGCGCACGCCGGGGATTCTCGACCTGGAGGATCAGGTGCTCGGGACCGTAGGCGTTGCTGATCTCCGCGGCTTGTTCCAGGTTGTCGACGACAATGAAACGGGCCTCGCGGAGCGCAGCACGAGCAATGGAACGCCGTTCCAGCAGTTCGAGCTGCTCTTCCACCTCCACGACAACCCGGCGGGCCAGTTCCTCATCGGTCGCGAGGAGCACAACCTGCGAGTCGGCGCCGTGCTCCGCCTGGGACAAGAGGTCTGCCGCCACGAATTCGGCGTTCGCCGAACGGTCCGCAATCACCAGCACTTCCGATGGGCCGGCAGGCATGTCAATGCCAGGTCCGTTCGAGGCGGAGGCGATCAGCGTCTTGGCGGTCGTAACCCAGGCGTTGCCGGGACCGAAGATCTTGTCGACCCGCGGAATGGACTGCGTGCCGAATGCCATGGCGGCGATCGCCTGCGCTCCGCCGATCTTGTAAACCTCCTGAACGCCTGCCCGGCGCGCCGCTGCGAGTACCGCCGCGTCCGCCCGGCCGTCGGCCCGCGGCGGCGTGCACATCACACGCCGCGGACAATTAGCTATCGCGGCGGGCACCGCCAGCATGATCGCAGTCGAGGGCAGGGGCGCCGAGCCGGCCGGGACGTAGAGCCCCACCGAATCGATTGGATGCGACACGCGTTCACACACGATACCCGGCATCGTTTCCATCCTGCCCGGGACCGGCTGCTGCGTTTCGTGGAAGCGCCGTACATTGCCGATCGAGATCTCGATGGCAGCGATCGCAGCGGCGGACAGCTCCTGCTCGGCTGCGTCGAACTCACCTTCCTCCACTCGCGAGTTGTTTACCGCAACCTTGTCGAGGCGCTGCGTCAACTGCCGTACTGCCGCATCGCCTCCTTCGCGCACGAGGCGAATAATGTCGCGGACGCCTGCCTCCAGGGCCGGGTCGCTCAGCGACTCCGGCCGGGCGAGCAGGCGCCGGCGTTCGTCTTCGCCAAGTGCCCTCCAGTGATGGATAGCGATACCCGTCATTCAGGAAAGCATCTTTTCGACCGGCAACACGAGCAGCGAACTCGCACCGGCTTTCTTGAGATTTTCCAGCGTCTCCCAGAAAACGTTCTCCCGGCAGACGGCGTGCACCGCAACCTTGTCCCCGTCACCCTCCAGCGGTATCACCGTCGGGAATTCGGAGCCCGGCAACAGCGCTGATATCTCGGCGAGCGCGGAGCGGGGCGCATGCAGCATGATGTACTTGCTTTCGCGTACCTGCAGCACGCCATTCAGCCGCTGCAGGATGCGATTGACCCAATCCTGCTTTGACGGGGCGAGCGGCGCGCGCGTCTGGATGATAATCGCCTCGCTTTCGAGGATTGTCTGCACTTCGCGCAGCTGGTTCGCGGCCAGCGTCGCTCCGGTCGATACAAGGTCACAGATGTAATCGGCCCGGCCGAGCTTCGGTGCAATCTCCACCGCCCCGGAGAAAAACACGATATCCGCATCGATCGAGTTGCGCTGCAGGAAATCCTTCAGGGTCGCCACGTAGCTTGTCGCAATACGCTTGTTCTGGAGGCTCCCAACACCGTCGAATTCCGCCTCTTCGGGCGCCGCGATCGCCAAACGGCAATGACCGAAGTCGAGCCGGTATACCTCGTCGAAAAGCGCGCTCTGCCCATCCTGCTGCATGAAATGACGCTTTTCCGCCACCGTGTTGAGCCCGACTATCCCCAAGTCGCATACATCCTCGCTCACCAGCGCGGGGATGTCGTCATCCCGGACCAGCAACAGGTCCACCGGCATGTTTTCCCCGAAGCAGAACAGCTGATCCTTGCTTTGCGTGAATTTAAGTCCGCAGCGGCGCAGAAGATCCATCGAATGCTCGGTGAGACGCCCTGATTTCTGCAGCGCAATCTTGATGCGCGGCTCGCTATCGCTCATGAGGTTTCCTGGTCGGGGCTAGTGGGCCGGTCGGGTCTTGCGCGCGCGACGCGGTGGCGTAGTACGCTCCACGGCGGTCGCATAGCCGCCAAAACCGTCGCTCAGGAATCGGGCGACGCGCCCTATCGTGGTTACGCTGACGCCCGTGAGTTCGTGGATGCGCCGGTACGGCAGGTCCTGTTGCAGCAGTTGCACGACCTGCCAGCGATCCACGAGTGCCTGCAGCTCCGCGGGCGTGCAGAGATCCTTGAAGAAGCTGCGGCACTCAGTGACGTCTTTGAGACTGATGACGGCCCGGAACAACGCGTCTTCGTTGCGGCGGCGTTCGGCTTGGGTGTCGGCGCGGTTGGGCTTCATACTGTTGACTTAGCGTAATAATGTAATAGCACGTTATTACATCCACACGCGCAGCACAAGGCCTGGCGACGCATTATCCGGTGATTGAGCGAAGATGATTATCGGCGCCTCGGCACTTCCGATCCGCAGTTGGCCGCGGCGATCAAGGATCCTGCCTTTCCCGGGAATCGACAGCAGTGCTTGACGCTCTTCAGGGAATGCATCTAGACTTCCCGGGTACTCATCGAGACCGGCTGAGGGAAAGGCCCAGTGAAGCCGGGGCAACCTTCAGGACTAACCATCCTGAAACGGTGCCAACTCCTGCGGTGCGACGCGGTCGCATCCGAGAGATGAGTGTCGTAGTGACGCAAGTTTCATGTGAAATGAAATTGCGGTGGACTCGACACCTCACTCGTCCCCTGACCAGGGGCTTCGCGGGAATCCGATGAGAAGGCGCGGCTGTAGACGCCGCAACATTGGACGAAACGCGGAGACTTGAACAGCATGAATTCCTTCCCTGATCCGGCGACGCTCGCGGTGCGCGCGTCGCTCGAATCCGACTCGCAGCACGGCGCAGTAGTTCCCCCGCTGCATCTTTCGTCCAACTACACGTTTGCCGGCTACGGTGAGAAGCGCCGCTACGACTATTGTCGCAGCGGCAATCCTACGCGCGATGCGCTTGCCGACGCCTTGACCGCGCTCGAGGGCGGGGCCGGCTGCACCGTCACCTCATCGGGCATGGCGGCGCTCACGCTCCTTGTACATTTGCTGGAGCCCGGTGACCTGCTCGTCGCACCGCACGATTGCTATGGCGGCACGCACAGGCTGTTCCGGCACCTCGCCGCCAAGGGTCATTTCAAACTGCAGTTCGTCGACCAGACCGACCCTGTGGCGTTGCGAGCGGTCTGTGCCCTGAAGCCGAGGTTGATCCTCGTTGAGACGCCGTCGAACCCGTTGCTTCGCATCGTCGACATTTCGCGCCTTGCCGAACTGGCGAAAAGCTGCGGCGCCACGCTCGCTGTCGACAACACGTTCCTGTCCCCGGCGCTGCAACAACCGATTGGCCAGGGGGCGGACATCGTCCTCCATTCGACGACGAAATACCTGAACGGGCACAGCGACGTCGTGGGCGGCGCCGTCATTGCCGCCAGTAGCGACCTTGCGGAGCAGCTCGGCTGGTGGGGCAACTGCCTTGGCGTTACCGGCGCTCCCTTCGACAGCTACCTGACGTTGCGCGGTGTTCGCACGCTGCATCCAAGAATGCGACAGCATGAGGAGAACGCGAATCGGCTGGCTCAGGTCCTGGACGAGCATCCGGGTGTCGACCGGGTTTATTACCCGGGCCTGCCACACGATGCCGGCCACGTGCTCGCGCGCCGTCAGCAAAAGGGCTTCGGCGGCATGGTGAGTTTTGAAATCGCAGGAGGCGAGCCGGCGGTACGTACGTTCGTCGAGCACCTGCAGTATTTTTCGCTGGCGGAATCGCTTGGCGGGGTGGAGAGCCTGGTCTGCCATCCTCGCTCGATGACGCATGCGCCGGTCAGTGATGAGGCCCTGAAAGAGGCGGGCATCAAGCCGAACCTGATCCGTCTCTCAGTGGGTATCGAGAGCGGGGATGACCTCGTTGCAGACGTACTGGCGGCGCTTGAGGCGACCGCCGTGGCCGACCCGCGTCCACTCGCCGCCGCCGGCTGCTGAAGGCTGCACTAATGCGCCGAGCTGCATCAATAGGCGGTAAGGAAGTGCTGCCGCAGTATCTGCGGCAGCACGTGTCGCCTGCTACGCGGTACTTCGAGCTGCCGCAACCGCTGTTGCTCGAGTGCGGTCGGACGCTCGACACGGTTACCGTCGCGTACCGGACCTGGGGCGATCCGGAGAACGCCGCCACCAATGCAATCCTCATTTGCCATGCGCTGACGGGTTCGGCTGACGTTGACGCATGGTGGCCCGGGATCATTTCCGGCGATGGCGCGTTCGATCCCGAAACCGATTTCGTCGTCTGCAGCAACATTCTGGGTAGCTGTTACGGCACGACCGGACCGGCCTCATTGAAAGATGGCAGCGGGAAAAGATGGCGCGCAGACTTTCCGCGTATCACGGTGCGCGACATGGTGA
>DATGQI010000108.1:0-11343 GCA_035304285.1 Woeseiaceae bacterium | reverse complement strand
GAAAGTCGGTTCGCTGTCTTCAACTCCGTAACGCTGACATTGTAACGCGCGGCAATTTCGCTCAGCGTATCGCCACTGGAAATTACGTAATCGACCTGGGCGCTCGAGGAGCCGCGGAGGTTCATCGCGATCTGTGTATCGGGGGGCGGATTCGTATAGAAATATGTACGAATGCCCGCAAGGATCGCATTTGCCAGGTTGTTGCGGTGAGAGTCGCTTTTCAGCTTGGCTTCTTCTGCCGGGTTCGAGATGAACGCCGTTTCCACGAGGATCGACGGCACGTCCGGCGACTTCAGCACGATGAACCCCGCCTGCTGCACGGTGCGGCGGTGCATCGACCCCACTTTCGCAAGTTCGTCGAGTATATTCGCCCCGACGTCGAGGCTCGCACCGAGAGCGGCGTTCTGGGAGAGATCCAGCAGCACAGACGCGAGTACGTCATCCTTGCCCGCAAGCGATACGCCGCCCACGAGGTCCGCCGCATTCTCGCGTTGCGCGAGGCGCATGGCAGCTTCGTCGGTCGCTCCCTTGAGGGACAGCGCGTAGACCGAGGCACCCTTGGCACGCCGGTCCTTTACCGCGTCCGCATGCACGGAGACGAAAAGGTCCGCCTTGTTGCGGCGCGCGATTGCGATCCGCTCGCGATGCTCGACGTAGTAATCGCCATCGCGAACCAGTACCGCTTTCATACCGGGTTCCTGGTCGATACGGAGGGCGAGATTCTTGGCAACCGCGAGCGCCACGTCCTTCTCGAAGGTCTTGTCGCGGCCGATGGACCCTGGATCGCGCCCGCCGTGGCCGGCGTCGATTGCAATAACGATGTCGCGTCCCGCGCTGAAACCTTCGGACGCGCGCTTGACTGCATGCAGGCTGCCCTGGCGCTGCAAGTCGATGACCAGCCGGTCGCCGTACTTGCTGTTCGGTCCCGCCGTAAAGCTGCGCGAGCGGACAGCTTCGTTCAGGTCCAGAACGACGCGCAACTGCCCGTTGGACCGCAGGCCGCTGCGAATGCCATCAAGCGCCCCGGTCCCCTTCGGGTTTGCGTCGATGCTGTCGGACAGCCGGCTGTCTTTCAGGTCCACCACGAGCCGGTCCGGCCCGCGCAGGGTGAAGATGTTGTGATCTGCCGGGCCGCTCAGGTCGAGCACGACCCGCGTCCGTCCGTCCTCGGACCAGACACGGATATTTTCGACCGTTGCTGCGTTCGACACGCCCACCGCGAGCAGCAGCGAGACGGTAAGAAAGAGACGAGCCGCTTTCATTGGGATTGTTGCGCCACTTCGCCGATTCTGTTGGTAGTTATGGTTAGTGATTATGTCTGGACGAAGTATACAAATACTGGCGGAAAAACCAACGTTTGTCTTTCATTATTATGCAGATAGATGGACTAGTTGAGGTTTTACCGGACCCAAAGCGGTGCGGAGCCCGAGCTTAAGGTGGCGGCGCGGTCTGACAGCGCCCTCACCGAGACGCGGCGGCCGCTGCCGTCAAAGCCGAGTTCTATCGCGAGGTCCGCACCCTGCGCCACGCCCGGCACCCGTTCCGGCCACTCGACCAGCACCAGCCCCTGCCGGAGTTCGGACCACCCCAGGTAAGGCAACTCGGTTTCCCCGGAAATCCTGTAGAGATCAACATGATATACCGGGCGCCCACGCACCTCGTACGGTTCCACCAGCGTGTAGGTGGGACTCGGCACCGGGCCTGCGACGCCGAGCTCGCGCAACAGCGCTCTCGCCAAGGTCGACTTGCCCGAGCCGAGTTCTCCCTTCAGGAGAAGCAACCAACCGGAAGCGTCCTCCGGTAACGCCCCGCCAATCCGCCGGCCAAGCGCTTCGGTCGCGGCGGCATCCGGTAATTGCGCCTCGAACGCTGGTTCACCCGATCGCGCCGCCTTGTCGTCTGCCTTGTTCAGGGATTCACCTCTGTGCGTAAGGCGGGCATCAGGTCAGAGGCCATCAGCCCCCGGGGCGTCGCTCCCGCGGCCCTGTCCCCTGCTTGCGCGTGCACACTTACTCCCGCAACCGCGGCCTCCTCCAGGGCAAACCCCTGCGCGAGGAGCGCCCCGATGACTCCCGTCAGGACATCACCCATGCCCGGTGCCGCCATACCCGGGTTCCCCGCGGTGCAAAGCCAGGGCGGACCGTCGACCGAGCTCACCAGCGTACCTGCCCCTTTCAGCACGACCGTGCCGCCGTATTGCTCCGCCAGTCTCCTGGCGGCATCGATGCGCCCGGCCTGCACTGCGCTGCCGGACGACCTGAGCAGGCGCGCAGCCTCGCCGGGATGGGGTGTCAGTATCCAGGTCTCAGATCGTACCGGGCTCTGCGCAAGCAGGTTGAGGGCATCGGCATCGACCACCGTGGGCAAGCCGGATGCGAGCACTGCCTCCAGCAGGTCCTTCGCCCAGCCGTCAGTGCCAAGGCCCGGGCCAATGGCAACAGTGTCAGTGCGTTCAAGCAGGGTTTGCAGGTCCTTTCGGTCCCTGACGCCATGGCACATGAGTTCCGGGCAACCGGCCGCGACGGTGGCGTCGTGCGCCGGATGCGTGGCGATGCTTACCCGCCCTGCGCCGGTGCGCAATGCCGCTTCGCCCGCCAGTCGTATCGCTCCCGCCATGCCGGGCCCGGAGCCTACCAGCAGCAAATGCCCGAAGTCGCCCTTGTGGGATGCGCGCGGTCGCGGCGCCAGCAAGGGCTTGATGGCCGCGGCGTCGATCCTCCGCAGCAGCGCCGGCAGAGTACGGGCTGAGTCAGGAATGCCGAGGCCGGCGAAGGAAAGCCTTCCGACGAAATCAGGCGCGTCGCCGAGAAACAGCCCGATCTTCAGGCCGACGAAAGTGATGGTCTTCGCGGCACGGACGGCGCAGCCCATGACCTCTCCCGTGTCTCCCGAGATGCCGCTCGGGATATCCAGCGCCAGCACCGGGGCGGCATGGCGGCACAAAGCCCCGACCGCATCGGCGAAGCGACCTTCAACGTTTCGTTCAAGTCCGCTGCCGAGGATCGCATCCACCAGCAAGTCGGCTTCCTCATCCAGCTGCCCGTCCCACTCAGCCGGGGCAGCCCCGGAATCGACGAGGTCGCGGTACGCCGTCGCGGCATCACCTCGAAGCGCATCGGGAGGAACGAGCCAGCTTACGCGAACGCTTATTCCCTGCTGTCCCGCAAGGCGCGCCAGCACGAAGCCGTCGCCGCCGTTATTGCCGCCACCACAAACGACATGCCAGCGCCCGGCTTCAGGCCAGGAACCCCGGGCGAGCTCCAGCGCCGCCGTCGCCGCGCGCTCCATCAGGGTGTAGCCGGGTATACCGGCCACAGCGATGGCATTGCGGTCCATGCGGCGCACGCTTTCGGTGGAATATATCTCGACGGGGAGCTTCAAATTGGTAACCTCCAGCCAATTATACTGGTACCTCGCACCAGCCCTCGCGAGGATGTCCGCTAACTTCAAGTTGCGTCATCCTGATTATTAAAGCCCCGAACCCAACTACCGTCGAAGGAATATTGAGCGATCCAGCCACGATAACCACGAAGCGAGCCCCGCCAAAGCAGCAGCTTGCGGAGAGGATTCGTCACATGAGCCGGCAGCTGGGTTTCCAGCAGACCGGTATCAGCGACATCGACCTTTCACAGGCCGAAGCGCGCCTGGCCGAGTGGCTCGAGCGGCAGTTTCATGGGGAAATGGACTACATGTCGCGCCACGGCATCAAACGCAGCCGTCCCGAGGAGCTGGTGCCGGGTACCCTGCGCGTCATCTCCGTTCGCATGGACTACCTGCCGGAGGACCAGCAGGCGGCGCGGGAATTGCTGGACCATCCAAGCAAGGCCTATATCTCACGCTATTCCCTGGGACGTGACTATCACAAGGTCTTGCGGAGTCGCCTGCGAAAGCTTGCGCAAGGCATCCAGGAGGAGATCGGGCCGTTCGGCTATCGCGTCTTCGTCGACAGCGCGCCGGTACTGGAGAAGCCGATCGCGGAAAAAGCGGGCCTCGGGTGGATCGGCAAGCACACGAACCTGCTCAATCGGCGCGCCGGGTCCTGGTTTTTCTTGGGCGAGCTCTACACCGACGTCGAGCTCCCGGTCGACCAGCCGGAGCAGTCGCATTGCGGAACTTGCCGCGCGTGTATCGATGTGTGCCCGACGGGTGCGATTGTCGGTCCCTACAAACTCGATGCACGACGCTGCATTTCCTATCTCACCATCGAGTTGAAAGGTTCCATACCCCTCGAGTTCAGGAGCAAGATCGGCAACCGGATCTACGGCTGTGATGACTGCCAGCTGGTATGCCCCTGGAACAAGTTTGCGGTGCGCTCGGACGAGCAGGACTTTGCGCCGCGCCACAATCTCGATTCGGCGGATCTCACCGAGTTGTTCGCCTGGGATGAAGCGACCTGGGAATCCCGGACGGAAGGCAGCGCCATCCGTCGGATCGGCTATGAACGATGGCTGCGCAACATTGCCGTGGCGCTGGGAAATGCCACGGGAACCGAGGCCGTAATCAAAGCACTACAGTCGCGACGTGACAACGCTTCGCCAATCGTGCGAGAGCATGTAGAGTGGGCACTTCGACAACACCAACAATAATGACCGCATCGATGCGCCCCGCGACACGCGCGGAAGACCCTGGGAACGACAGGTAATGCCAACGAGGCCTTTGTTCACGGCGCCGGAATCGGTGTTCCTGGTCCCTTTTGACGGCAGCTTCCATTTAGAGAATACGAGTACGTCACCGCCCGATGAAGACCGGCGTCACCCAAAGAAGCGACTGAAAGTCGCGGAACGGCAGCTCGACGACCTGCAACGCCTTCTGCTGGCCAACAAGACCTGGTCACTGCTCCTCGTATTCCAGGGCATGGATGCGTCCGGGAAGGACAGCACGATTCGTGCGGTGATGAGCGGTATCAGCCCCACCGGCTGCCAGGTCTTCAACTTCAAGCGTCCCACGCGCACGGAACTCGCTCACGACTTCCTGTGGAGAACGTCGAGGTCGCTTCCCGAACGCGGCCGTATCGGAATCTTCAATCGCAGCCAGTACGAAGAAGTACTGGTGGTGCGAGTACACCCGGAAATTCTCGAAAGCCAGCGGCTGCCATACAAGGCGGATTCGGATGAGTTCTGGAACGAGCGCCTCGAATCCATTCGTAACCAGGAACAGCACCTTGCGCGCAATGGCGTCGCCATCCTGAAGTTCTGGCTGAACATTTCGAAGGACGAACAGAAGGACCGATTCCTTAGCCGACTCGACGAGCCTCGCAAGAACTGGAAGTTCAATCCCGACGACGTCGCCGAACGACAACACTGGGACCGCTACATGCACGCTTACGAAGAAGCGTTGAATGCAACGTCACGTCCCTGGGCTCCCTGGTATGCAATACCGGCGGACAGCAAGCCGTACATGCGGGCCGCCATTGCCGAGATCATTGTCCGGTCGCTGTCGTCGCTCAACCTCAGGTATCCCGAGCCCGATGCCACGGCGCTGGTCGGCTTCGGCGAGGCTCGCGAAAAGCTGCAGGAAGAGTGACCAAAACCGGTTTCATCGGAAAGTTGTGCCGCAATTCGTTGTCATTGGTCCGGCAATAACGTAAATAGACCCTACTGAAAGGATTACTTCGTGACAGGTCAGGTACTTAGCATTAATTCGGATTACAAGCGGTCTCTCCTGGCCGGGCTCGACCTGTTCCGCGGCGTACGCCCGGAGGACGTGCAAGACCTGCTGCAGAGGTGCGACCGTCGCGACGTCCAGACGGGAGAACTGCTGCTTTCTCCGGGTTCGAAGAACGAGTTCGTCTTCGTGGTGCTCTCGGGAAGCCTCAACGTGCATGTCGGTTCGCCCGATGCGCCGATACTCGTCACCATGGAATCCGGGTCCTGCGCCGGAGAAATGTCGATCATCGAAGATCGCGATCCGTCGGCCTATGTCGTGGCTGCCGAGCCGACTCACCTGCTCGTCATTCACCAGTCGATCCTGTGGGACATGGTTGACGCGTCGCACGAGTTCTCGAAGAACCTGCTGGTGGTTCTGTCGGAACGGGTCCGCAGTCACAACCATTTTATCGCGGCGAGCTTCGGCGACCTGCAGAAGTTCGAACGCAACGCCACCACCGACGCGCTTACGGGCCTTAGCAACCGACACGCGATGGAAGAAACCTTTCCGCGAGAAGTGGCCAGGTGCCTGCAGAACGATCAGCCGGTATCGCTGATCATGATCGACGTCGACCGCTTCAAGTCTTTCAACGACAAGTTCGGCCACGTTGCGGGAGACCGCGCGCTGTCGGCCGTCGCCCATGTGCTGCAGAAGCAGTTTCGCCCGCGCGACCACCTGGTGCGATTCGGCGGCGATGAATTCGCGGTGCTGTTGCCGGGAATCGCGGAGGTCGAGGCTCTCGCTGTTGCAGAGCGCGTCCGCGATGCGGTATCGGGCAGCACCACCGGCAGCACCGATTCCCTGATCAAGATTCCGGTGCAGATATCGATGGGTGTGGCGCAACTGACGAAGGACGGTACCTTCGATTCCCTGCTACGCGCTGCTGACGAAGCGCTCTACCGCGCAAAAGGCGCCGGCCGCAACACCGTCTCGAAGTGACAGGGTCGCCCGTAGTCACCGCCCACGTGCCATTGCCGCAATCAGGCTCTCATGACCCGACCGAAGGGGCGTCGGGAAGGGTCGCCCGTGGAACGGGTTCCTACAGCGCTCGGTTCCAAGCCAGCTTGAGACTCGGCCGGAATAGCACACTGCAGGAGCCCGTCCCACGGGCGACAACGAGCCCGGTGCCATGAGGATTCAAACATCCACCACGAGGTTGTCGATCAACCGCGCGCTGCCCAATCGTGCCGCGGCAAGGACCACCAGCGCGTCGGTGTCCCGGTCCGGTGGCTCCAGGTTCGCCGCGCGCCGGATTGCGACGTAGTCCGGGGAAAACCCCTGCCCCGACAGCGTTGTCATAGCCTGGCTCTCGAGCTCGGAGAAATTCCTGCGACCGGACTGCAGGTCGCGGCCCACTTGCCGTAACACCGAGTACAGGCCGGGCGCCACCTGCCGTTCCTCGTCGGTGAGGTACTGGTTACGCGAACTATAGGCAAGGCCACTCTCTTCGCGCACCGTCTCTCCCGTGACGATGCTTACCGGCCAGTGCAGGTCCTCCACCATCCGCCGGATGACAAGCTGTTGCTGGAAGTCCTTCTGTCCGAACACCGCCACGTCCGGCGACACGAGACCGAACAGCCGGCTGACGACCGAGGTCACACCGTCGAAGTGCCCCGGCCGGAACGCGCCGCAGAGATCTTCGCGGTATTTTGGCACCGAAACGATCGTGGCACCCTCGATACCGAACGGATACATCGTCTCCACTTCGGGGACGAACAGGACGTCCGCGCTCGCGCGCTTGAGCTTTCTCTTGTCGGTGGCGAGCGTGCGGGGGTAGTTCTCGAAGTCAGCGCCCGGCTCGAACTGTGTCGGGTTGACGAAGATGGACACGACGATCCGTTCCGCGTGCTCGCGAGCCAGGTTGATCAGGCTGAGGTGACCGTCGTGGAGGTTGCCCATGGTCGGCACGAGCGCAACGTGATCTCCCTTACGACGCCACTCGTGCAGCCGTTCCCGTAAGGTGTCGGCCGTTTTCTCTACGTGCATGTCGTCAGCACCCTGACATCGATTTCCGCTCTCGCCGCTCGGCTCAGGAAAAACAATGTTGAGGTTCCGGGTAAGTATGATCCTTGACGGCAGTGACGTAGGCCGTCAGTGCGGCTAGCGGCGCGTCGAGCCCGGCCATGAAGTTCTTCACG
This sequence comes from Woeseiaceae bacterium, assembly GCA_035304285.1. Classification (GTDB taxonomy): domain Bacteria; phylum Pseudomonadota; class Gammaproteobacteria; order Steroidobacterales; family Woeseiaceae; genus IDS-8. Next base: position 3,559 of record DATGQI010000108.1, on the reverse strand, counting down.
AAGCGCGGCTTTTTCCCGGGCGTGATGTCCAGGATGTCATACAGGACGAGAATCTGCCCGTCGACCTCCGGTCCCGCACCAATACCAATCACCGGGACTTGCAGAGCGCGCGTGACGGCGCTGCCTACTTCGTTTGGTACGCATTCGAGCAGGACGATATCGGCGCCGGCGTCCTGCAGCCGCCGCGCGCTGTCGACCATCCGCTTCGCGGCGTTCGGCTCCCTGCCCTGCACCTTGAAGCCGCCGATCTTGTGCACCGACTGCGGTTTCAGTCCAAGGTGCGCGCACACCGGAATGTCGTGCTTTGCAAGATGCTGCACGATCTCGACCTGGCTTTCGCCGCCTTCCAGTTTGATCATCATCGCACCGCCGTCCTGCATCAGCTGCACGGCGTTTGTCAGCGCCTGTTCGGGCGTCGTATAGCTCATAAACGGCATGTCCGCTACGAGAAAGGCGCGCCGCAACCCGCGGGCGACGTTGCGGGTGTGATAAATGACATCCGCAACGGTAACGGGAACAGTGGTGTCGTGACCCTGTATCACCATGCCCAACGAATCGCCGACCAGCACGAGATCGGTACCGGCGGCGTCAACGAGCGCCGCGAAACTGGCGTCGTAGGCGGTAAGGCAGGCGATCGGGCTGCCATCGTGCTTCATCTGGCGCAAAGTGGCTATGTTCACCGGCGGTTCGGCCATGCCGCGCTGTTCCAGCTGCGTATACATCAGGCCAGGGCCGCGGCGGCAGGATTGAAGAAGTGGCGTCCGCCGGACGTGCGGCGAATCTGCCGGTAAAGCTGCTCGTAGTCTGCGTCGTTGTGTACCGGATCGATAGACGATGCGTTGACGATCAAGAGCGGTCCCTCGTCGTAGCTGTGGAAGTAACGCGCGTATGCCTCGGCCAGCTTCTCCAGGTAATGGCGGTCGATGGCCCGCTCGTAATGGATGCCGCGCCGCATGATTCTCTGCAACAGCGTATCGATTGAAGCTTGCAGGTAAATCACAAGATCAGGCACCGGCGCATCTACCTCGAGCTTCGCGTTGATCTGTTCGTACAAAGACATCTCCTCCCGGTCGAGGTTTATTTCAGCGAACAGGCGATCTTTCGCGAAGTGAAAATCAGCAACCCGGACGGGCGAGAAGAGGTCCGACTGTCGCAGCTCCTCGAGCTGGCGCGCGCGCTGGAACAGGAAAAACAGCTGCGCCGGAAGGGCGGCGTCCTTGCGATTGCGATAGAAGCGCTCCAGGAACGGATTCTCCTCGACGTGTTCCAGCACGACCTCGCCGCCGAAACTCTCCGCCAGGCGCTTTGCAAGGCTGGTTTTCCCGACACCGATCGGACCTTCGACGACGATAAAGCGTGGCGCGGCGCCGGCTTCCCTGTTTTGTTCTGAAGTCACTCGAGCTTTCAGTCTATGCGTTCGATCCGCGGGCCGGTAGTACCGAGCGCCGCTACTAGTTTCTGCACGCTGCCCATCGCTGGCACCAGCAGACCCGGGGCAATTTCGGCGAGCGGAAACAATACAAAATTTCTCTCGGCGATGCCCGGGTGCGGGATAGTAAGGCCCTCCTCTTCCAAAATAACGTGACCCATCACCAGCAGATCGAGGTCGATGATGCGCGGCCCCCACTGCGGCGTCTCGTGCTGCCGCCCTTGTGCTTTCTCGATTGCCTGCAATTCGCGCAGCAGCTCGTTGGGGCTCAGCCGGGTAAGGACTACGGCAGCTGCGTTCAGGAAGTCCGGCTGGTCCGGCGGCCCCATTGGCGCCGAGCGATAAAGCGCCGAGCAGCGGGCGAAGCCCGAGTGCGGCAGCTTTTGCAACGCTGCGAAGGCTTTCCGCACCTGGGTCGCCGGGTCGCTCAGGTTGCTGCCTATGCCGACATAGGCTGGGCGCCAGTGTTGCCCGCGGCAGGTCACGGGTTATTTGCCTGCGGCGGGCGGCGGCGCCGCGGACGTCGCCTGCCTTTGCCGCTCTTCGCCTTGCCGGCGAGACCGAAGCTTGCGGCTCTCTGCTCTTCATTCTGCGTCTGTACGTCGGTCCAGAAGTCCGCGGTCTCCCGATCGACTTCACCGATTTCAGCGCGCAGCATCATCAGGTCATAGGCGGCACGGAACCTGCGGTGCTCCAGGAACTTGATACCGCGACGGCCATTTCGGTTCTCGAAGCGGGGCTGCAAGGCGAGCATCTCGCGCATGGGGCTGGTGAAGCGGCGCGGCATCGACACGCGCGACTGCTGTATCGCGACGATGTCCTCAGCTGCAAGTCCCAGCGCGAGGGTGTCCGACAGCTTCTCCTTTTGTTGCAGGCGTTTCGCGTGGCGCTGCACCGGGGACCACAGGAACACACCGAGCAGGAACATCGGCGTAACGGACTGTCCCTGGGCAACGCGCTCATCGGTGTTCTCGAGGGCAGCCTGCACGAAGCGAAGGAAAGCGTCATCTTTCTCGATCGACTCTTCCGTTTCAGGGAACAGCTCCCGAAACAGCTTATGCTCGCGCAGCAGGTCAAACGTCTTGCGCGCATGACCGGACTGGAACAGCTTGAGGAATTCGTCGAACAGGCGTGCCGGCGGGACGTTCCTGAGCAGGGCGCGACGTTCCGCGATCGCATCCGCAACGGATGCGTCGATTCGAAAGTCGAGCTTTGCCGCGAAACGTACCGCTCGCAGCATCCGCACGGGATCTTCGCGCAGGCGCTTGTCCGGGTCTCCAATGAGGACCAGCCGCCGGAGGCGCACGTCCTCGACGCCTCCAACATAGTCCCAGATGCTGAAGTCGGCAATGTTGTAATACAGCGCGTTACAGGTGAAATCCCGGCGCCAGACGTCTTCTTCGATCTTCCCGTAGACGTTGTCGCGGAGAATTCGTCCTTCGAGATCGTGCGCGACGTCGGGATCGTCTTCGAGCGTTGACGCGGCGCGAAACGTTGCCACCTCTATGATTTCACGTCCGAAGCGCACGTGCGCCAGGCGAAAACGGCGTCCGATCAGCCTGCAGTTGCCGAACAGCGCCTTGACTTCTTCCGGGTGCGCGTCGGTCGCGATGTCGAAATCCTTCGGATGCAGGCCGAGGAGCGCGTCGCGCACGCTGCCACCCACCAGAAAGGCCTGGAACCCGGCGTTGTGCAGCCGGTACAGGACTTTCAGGGCGTTCTTCGATATTTCGGCCCGGGAGACGTTGTGGGCCGCGCGGGGGATGATTGTTGGTTCGATGGCGTTCTGGATCCCGCTGTTTTTCAAATAGATTCGACTTGGATTATGATAATGCGGCCGTATAATAGCAGCCTGCGCCCGACCGGGGCAGATTCGAGAAGACCCTCAAGTGCTCCCTTCGTCTAGTGGTTCAGGACGCCGCCCTCTCACGGCGGTAACACCGGTTCGAATCCGGTAGGGAGTACCACCTCCTTTGCGGCAGCAGACCTGAAGAAAAAAGGGGCGGCCAGGCCGCCCCCTTCAGATCTACCCGTGACCGTGACCCTGTTACTGCACCAGGCCGAACTGCTGGTAGCGCGCCGGGTCGTACTCCTGCATCCGCTCGATATCCTGTTTCGTCACTGAAAGCC
>DATGQI010000107.1:0-2698 GCA_035304285.1 Woeseiaceae bacterium | reverse complement strand
TTTTTGCGAGGGCGTCAGCCAATTCCCTGGCAATGCGCTCGAGCCGCGGGTGGGTGGCGGCGAAACGTGCCTCCAGTTCCTTCACACGGTCGCGCATGAAGTCGAAGTCGATGTTTTCCGGATCTTCGAGCTCGTCCACGTAACGGTGCAGCTCCATGGACTTGCGTTGCGCATCCGGATCAAGATCCTTCACGTCCCGTAGCTCGCGCCGCAGCCGCGCTAAAATAGTGTCGATGTTCCCTTTCTTCATCACCCGACCCAGGTTCCCTCAGACGCTCCAGTATGTCGCCGGCACTGCGCCGCGATCAACAGTTACTGAAACCTCCCGGACAGTCATCGGTCCGCTGCCAGGGTCTCTCTTTCGATTACGGTGCCCCTGAGCACCACCTTATCTATGAGGCTGAAGGCGCGGACGGTTTCGAGGGGATTTGCATCGAGAAGGAGAAGGTTGGCGATCTTTCCTTCCGCGACGGTGCCGTAGTCCCTGTCGAGCTTGAACTGCCGCGCATTGTTGATGGTTGCAGCACGGAAGATCGCGTCGAGCGGGATGCCGGACTGGGCCATGAAGCGCATCTCGCGGTAGGTGTCGTAGCCGGGCTGGTTGCCGTAGGTCGGTGAGGACGGCGTATCGCTCCCGAGCAACAAGGGATGACCGAGGTCGTGCAGGAACTCCGCGGCACGCATTCCCCGGGCGGCAACTTTGACGTAGATGTGCGCGATCTCCATATCCGTTTCATCGCCGAAGTCCTGGCGCAGCTCGTCCTTGAACCAGCCGCCCGCGTCGCTGGCATACCACTCGAGCAGGTCCGGCGGAACCACCTTCTCGTAGAAAGGATCTTCGAGAGTGTCATGGCGAAAAAGGTCGCCCATACCCGGGATCACTCGTATGGTCGGTTGAAAGCCTGTCTGCTCTTCGCGCACTTTCCGCAGATGAGCGGCGATCCCTTCCGGCACGCCCGGTCGCCCCTCGAGGGCATCCCAGTTCCACAAGCCATGAGCAATCACGTCGACGTCTGCCGCGAGTGCTATCTGCTGCATGCCCAGCGCATTTGCGTGTGCCACCAGGGGCAAGCCGTGTTTGCGTGTCGCCGCGCGAACCTTGAGCAAGCTCTCCATGCTGAGGATCGGCCAGTGCGTGGCACCGCCGAAGCCGTCCTCGATGAATATCTTTACGCAATGTGCGCCGCTTGCAGCAATCCCGCGCACGACAGCCTCGGGAGTATGCCGGGAAGCGTCGGCACCGGCGGGTAGCGGGTACCGATCGGCGTTGGCGGGTTCGAAGATGTAATCGGGCATCATTTCGTACCTGGCCGGTGCCGGCGCGAACACGGCCGGGTAACCGTCGAGCGCGGGCGCCGCGCCGCAGCGGAACACATCGGGATGCATCGGCTGCGCCTCGAAGGCGGCGATGCCTTCGGGCGAGTTGGCGGTATCCAGTATCTGCGTGACGCCGAAGTACAGGTAGCTGCGAGGTTGCTGCCGGACGAACGACTCCTTCAAGGCGTCGAGCAGCGGATCATCGCTTGCAGGCGGAAGTCCCGGCGGGTGAGAGACGTGTACGTGCGAATCCATGATGCCAGGTGTCAAAAATTTGCCGCGCCCGTCGATGCGCTGTGCATCCGGCGCCGCTTCTATTGGTTCCACGCTAACCGCAGCGATGCGTTCACCACGGATAAGGACGTGGCGATGAGGCAGCGGCTGTTCGAGATCCGGCGTAACGACCGTGACGTCCTCGATGAGAATGTCGCCTGCGTGCGCCGCGAAGACCTGGATGGTGAGTAGAGTGAACAGCAAAGCGGATATTGCGGCCTCTACTGAACGGCATCGTGCGAAGGCTTCAACAAGCTTTCGCATGCGGTGGTGGATTAGACGCGCAGGCATGACGTCACCGCTCTCCTTCTGTCGATGGCTCCGAAACAGCGCGAACCCTGCCGGTTCTACCGAGTCAGTCCCTGGCTCGATCGCGGCGAATTAAAAATAGTCCGGGCCAGACATTGCCCGCTTTCCAGAGTCCGCGCAATACTGCTCCAGACCAGTCCCGGAACCGGGCACGCTGTTGCGAATGCGGGACGCACCTCCACGCATCGCTACCATCCCCCTCGCGCTGGCAAGTCCAGCGGCAGTGGCATAACCTCTGTGAATACAAGCGCGTAACGATTTTCGCGAACCGTCGACGCCGTGTCCGCGGTGAATAGATCCATTGGCACGGTCTTCGCAGTACTGACGCGACCTCAAACTTCCGCAGGCGCGGAAGGACTGACGATGCTGCCAAACGATTCGCAATCGCGTAACCCTGAGCGCGACCAAGTGAAGCGAGCGCCGTGCCGGGAGATTGACCAGCCGTCCCGACGTCGTTGGTACCGTCGCTGGCTCGGCGCGATCGCGGGTCTCGGGCGCGACATGCGAATCGGAATGCGCTCCCTCCAGCGCACGAAGGCGCTTTCCTTTACGGTGGTGGTGACGCTCGCACTCGGAATCGGTGCCAACGCGGCGATCTTCAGCGTTGTCCGCGGGGTGCTGCTGGACCCGTTGGCGAATCGTGACGCGGAACGCCTGGTCTACATTGGCCAGAGTGCGCCCGGCATCGGCACCGAGAACATGACGTTCTCGATCCCCGAGATAGAGGATTTCAAGGCACGCGCCAGGACCATTGCAAAGTTCGGCGACTTCTCCACCGTCGAGTTCGCGATGACGGGGC
>DATGQI010000106.1:0-4705 GCA_035304285.1 Woeseiaceae bacterium | reverse complement strand
TTCGATCCGGTAACGCACGCGAATGCCGTTCGCATCGGCAAACCTGTCCACGGGATGCGGTACCTTCGTCATCCTGCCTCCTTCCGCATGTCTTCGGCGAGTGCGTTGGCTTCTTCGCCCTGCCAGCCCAGCCTCACCTCCTCCCCAATCCCAATCGAGTGACGCCGGATGCCAAAGGATTGTTCGAGCACCGTCAGTTCGGTGCCGCACTCGGCTCTGACGACGTATTTCCTCGACTGACCGAGATAGATGATGTCCGTTACCCTGCCCGTTACGGAATTGTCGAATGTCTCGCTGGCAGCGGTGGTGATGTGGATCCGTTCCGGACGCACGGCCACGACAGCCTTGTCGCCGCATGCCAGTCCGGCAGCGTTGAACGCGCGCATCGGCCCGTTCCTGCCCTCGAGCATGCACAGTTCACCTTCGCACGCAGTAACCGTCGCTTCGAAGAAATTGGATTCGCCCAGAAAGCCTGAGACGAATTTGGTGGCCGGCCTTTCGTAAAGCTCCTGGGCCGGGCCGATCTGATCGATCCTGCCCGCATTGAACACGGCGATCCGATCGCTCATCACCAGCGCCTCCTCCTGATCGTGCGTCACGTAGAGGACGGACACCGCAAGGTCGCGGTGCAGGCGCATGATTTCCAACTGCATCTGCTCCCGGAGCTTTTTGTCCAGGGCACCCAATGGTTCGTCCATCAGGAGAAGCGGAGGACGGAATACGATGGCGCGGGCAAGAGCGACACGTTGCTGCTGGCCGCCCGAGAGCTGGCGCGGGTAGCGATCGCCGTAATCCGGAAGCCCGACCAGGTCCAGTACGTCGGCCACGCGCCTGCGGATCTCGTCGCCGGGAACCTTGCGCATCTCGAGCGGGAAGGCGACGTTCCTTGCGACCGTCATGTGCGGAAACAGCGCGTAGTTTTGGAACACCATACCGATGTTGCGTCGGTATGGCGGCAACGGATCGAGCGGTCGGCCGTCCAGCAGCATGGTACCCTCGGTCGGCATCTGCAGCCCCGCGACCATTGCCAGCGTGGTGGTCTTGCCTGATCCCGATGGGCCGAGAAATGTCACGAACTCGCCCTTGCCGAGTTCGAGATCGACCCTGTCGACGGCCACGATCGGGCCGAACACCTTCCGGATACCTTTGAGTTCGAGGGTTGGTGGAGCCGGTTCGGTTGGCCTCGGCCCGCCCACCACCTCAGCCGTTGCGTTGTCGACGGCCCTAGACATGCCCTGTCGCCCGGGAATGGCGTCTGGCGACGTGTTCCGCCAGCAGAGCGCACAGCGAGAACAGGAAGAGGACCGTGGCCACGGCCGCTATCGTGGGATCGACGTCGCCGCGGATGTTCGACCACATCTGCACTGTGACCGGACGCACTATCGGCGTGCTGATGAAGAGGGAGACGACCAGTTCATCGAACGATATTACCATGGCGAACAGGAGGCCCGACAGGACCGCCGGCAGGATGAGCGGCAGCGTCACCCGCCGGAAGCAGTTCCATGGCGTGGCGCCGAGAGTCAGTGCAGCGTCTTCCAGCTGGCGGTTCACGACAGCCAGTGCGGCGGACACCGTCGCGAGCACGTAGGGTATCGTCAGCACCGTATGCGCGATGATAAGGCCGGTCAGCGTGCCGTACAGGCCGAATTTCCGGAACACGCCGAACACCCCCGCGGCCACGATGATGACGGGCACCACCAGGGGAGCCATCAGGAAGCCGGTGACCGCGGCCTTGCCCGGAAAGCTTGTACGCGCGAGGCCGTAGGCCGCGGCCGTACCCATCCCAGTGGCAAGGATTGCCGTCGGTACCAGGACCTTGACGCTGGTCAGCAGCGAACCGAACCACATCGGATTCCGCATCAGGTTCTCGTACCATTGCAGGGAAAACCCGGGCGGCGGGAATGTGAGGAAGGGAGCCGAACTGAATGAAATTATGAGAACGATGGCGAGCGGCGCAACCAGATAGATGGCCGCGAGAACACAGACGAGGATTCGCGCCCGGCTCCACCAGCGCTCGGCCGAAGCGCCCGGCGGCACTGCAGCTAACGTTCCCATACCGTCCTCACGCCCACGAGACGATGCATCGCGGCGAGCAGCAGGACCGTCAGCACCAGCAGCAGGACGGCAAGTGCACCGGCAAGCCCCCAGTTCCCGAAGTGGGCGATCTGGCGCTCGATCATCTGGGCAATCATCAGGTCTCCCGCGCCACCCAGAAGCGCCGGCGTGATGAAGTAGCCGAGCGAAATGATGAAAACCAGTGTCGAGCCGGTGAGCACGCCAGGCAGGCTCAGCGGGAGATAGACCCGAACGAAGTTGCGTACCGGCGTAGCCCCGAGAGTTGCTGCGGCTGCCGTGAAGCTCCCGTCAATGCGGATCAGCACCGCGTACAGTGGAAAGACCATGAAGGGCAGCAGGATCTGGACCATGCCGACCAGGACGCCGAGCCGGTTGTAGATCAACGCCACCGGCCGCTCGAGAAGGCCGATGCCGACCAGAACCTCGTTGATGAGCCCCTGCTTCTGCAACAGCACCATCCATGCGAAGGTGCGTACGAGGAGGCTCGTCCAGAACGGGATCAGCACGACGAACACGAGGAGCCGTCGCACCCGCTCGGAACTGTTCGCCATGGTATAGGCCAGCGGATAACCGATGAGCAGGCAGAACAGCGTGGTCATTCCGCTGATCGCGACCGTGTTCCACAGGACCCGTAGATAGACCGGCCGCTCGAACACGGTCACGAAATTCTGCATGCCCCAGTGCGGATCGGTTGCACTTCTCAGCAGCAGCCAGAACACGGGGTACGCGAAGAAGACGAGGAGGACGCCGACTGCAGGCGCGATCAGCCAGCCGTAGCCGCCGCGCCTGACCGGGCGTGCCACCTCCTCGCCTCCCTGCGATCAACCTCGACGCGTCTCAGGAAAGCTTCCAGGCTTCCCACTTCTCGGCCAGTGTCGCCAGCCGTTCCTCCCAGAACGCGGCATTGATCAGCATGCCCTTTTCGGCATTTTCCGGGCTTGTCGACAGCCAGGGCGCGATCTCCGCGTCAATCATTGCAAAGGCATCGGGATTGGTCGGCGAGTAGGCAATCATGTTTGCCAACTTGGCCTGGTTCTCGGCCAGCGTCATCTCGTCGATGAGACCGTGAGCCACCTCGATGTTCTTCGATCCGCGCGGGATCACGAGATAGTCCACCGACTGGATGTTCTGGTTCCATTCGATGGCGACGGGGCCACCCTTCTGTGCAGCATCGAAGGCGCGGCCATTGAGGATCACGCCGCAACTGACTTCGCCATCGGTAAAAAGCTGCTGCGATTGGGAATTGGTTTCCCAGAACACCGTGCTGTCCTTGATGGTGTCGAGCTTCGCAAACGCCCGTTCGACGCCGTCATCGGTGGCAAGGACGTCGTAGACCTCGTTCATGCCGACGCCGTCGGCCATCAGCGCGATCTCCATCATCGGGGCAACGCGGTCACGCAACGTGCGTGTACCGGGGAACTTCTCAAGGTCGAACACGTCGGCCCAGGATTTCGGATGTTCCCCTTCCTTGAAGGCCTCGGTGTTGTAGCCGATGTTGTACGACCACGCGATGTCGGCAATTCCGTAATCGTGGACGTAGATCGGGCTGAGGCGATCGGTATTGATCTTGCTCAAATCCAGCTTTTCGAACAGATCGCTGGTCACCCCGTTATAAAGAAACTCGATCGTCACATCGACGACGTCCCAGACCGGTTCGCCCGACTCCACCATGGTGCGAAACTTCGCATTGTTCATCGGTCCATCCTGCAGGACCGTAGCGCCGGTCTTTTCCGAGAACGGGTCGCACTAGCACGCCTTCTGCGCATCCTGGTACGAGCCACCCCAGCTCGCGAATACGATCGTCTTGCCATCGAACTCGCCGGCCGCCAGGGCACCGCGCGGGCCGCTCAACAATCCTGCTGCGGCCACGCTGCCGCCCGCGGCAAGAAACCGGCGCCTGCTCAGCCCGCGGCGAGCGATCAAGCCAGCCAACGCTTCCGTAGATGTGATCTTCCTAGTCATCCCATCCTCCTGCAGTAGCCCCCTGCCACCGTGGGTACAGTGCCGGGCGTTCAGGCGCCTGCGGTTGCTCGCAGCGCATCGTTCGTGTCGCCTGATTCCTCCCTTGCCGCGAAATGCGGCATGACCCGTTCGATAAACAGTTCCAGCGAGCGGACGTTCACCCGCCACGGCAATCCGAACCCGACGCCGAGGCACAGCACGTCGACGCCTGCCGCCTCGTAGATCTGAAGCTTCTCTATGATTTCATCGGGCGTCCCGAACAGCATGTTCCGCCGGATGTTTGCCGGGTTGTATTCGTCCCGGTTGGCAACGGTCGCGTAGTCCACGGCCTCGGTGAAGCCGTTCTTCACGCTGCCCACGTTGTGAAACAGGTTCTCGAAATGTCGGCCGTACATCATTGACGCCTCAACCGGAATCTTCCAGTCATCGGGGTTCTCGTAGACGCAGGCACGGCGCAGCATGAGAAAGCGCGGTCGTTTCCGATCGGGATTGTCTGCCAGCGCCTTGTCGAACTTGTCGCCCAGGATCTTCACTTCTTCCGGCGGGCGCGACAAGGGCGTCGCCATGATGTTTGCGCCGTTCTTGATTGCCCAGTCGAAGGTACCGGGATCGCGCGCTGCCACCCAGATGGGTGGATGCGGTTTCTGCAGCGGCTTCGGTACGGACG
>DATGQI010000105.1:0-4867 GCA_035304285.1 Woeseiaceae bacterium | reverse complement strand
TTTCGCAGCCGGTCCCGCCAGTTTTCCCAATTGTGAGCGTCACGCACCTCTTCGAAACGCACGTCCATGCCCTGGGCCTGCAGGCGTGGGAGCAAGGAACGGTTTTCGTAGATGAGCGACTCGTACATGCCGCAGCTCATGTAGATTTTCCCGGAAATCGAGCCAGGATCTTCGCGAAAAGCGTTCATGAATTTCGCAACGGGATCGAAGACGGCCGAACGGCGATGCCCGCCGAGATCGCTGAAGGCGAACGAGCCAGACTGCAAGAGCAGTCGCCGGAAAAGATGCGGGTAGCGCCAGGCCGCATGCAATGCCGCCACGCCGCCGAAACTGGCGCCCATGATCCCGCGTGCCGTGACGGAGTCGACCAGCGGGTAACGGTCCGCGAGCTGCGGGAGCAGGTCTGTCGCGATGAAAGCGGCGTGGGCGTCGTGCCCGGCATACTCCTTCAGGCGATCCGGCGACTGCGTCAGCGCGACGATCATCTGCGGAATCTCGAGGTAGTGGACCAGGTTGTCCAGGACTACCTTAAGCTCCGCATAGCGGACGTAGTCATGGCCGTCGTGCACGACCAGCAGCGGATAGCGGCGGTTGCGGCGAAAACGTGCCGGGAGATAGACGCTTACCTCGCGCGATTCCCGAAAGGCGCTGCTCTCGACAGCGAGTGGTTCGATCGAACCGCTGCGCGCCTCGGGATCGGGAAAAGTCCATGCAGGGCGCTCGTAGCCGGCGCCCTGGCAGACCGAGTTGGCGCCGAAAGGGTCGTGCGCCCGTACATCGTTCAGCGGATCGAGGATCAGCTCGCGCTTGCCGCCGGCTTCCACCTCGAGCTTGTACTCGATTCGTGACCCGGGCGGCAGGTCGATGGTGGAGACCCAGAGGTCTGTGTCATTGAGCGACTGGAAGGGCTGAGCCGTGTCGAATCCCGAAACCCAGCAGCGCAGGTAAACCGCGTCCGCGGCGCCGCGGTAAACGAACGTCACCTCGTTGCCATCGACCAGCGGGAAATCCTCACGCGCGATGAAGGCATCAGTTTCTGCCCGGCCGGGAGAGCCTTTACGCAACAATTTGCGCAGTGAGGGATTCACGGCGTCTTTACTTTCCGCAGCCTGCCGCTCTCCACGATGCGCCGGGCGCGCTCGACCGCCACGAATTGGCCGTCGGCGATGCGCAGCATCGCGCCGCTGTCCAGCGTAATGCACGCTGCCGGCGCGAAGCGGCGGCCGAGCAGCTGCATCCTGACGCGATCGGAGGTTCTCAGCCGCGTGCGGGCGTTGGGAAAAAGGACCTGGCGGCGCACCAGGCCGAGGCCCGGACCGAAGACTTCCGGGTTGCGCCGTCCCTGCGGTGGATTGTCGTGAAAGAGAACAATCCGATCGCACAGCGCCATGGCACCGGCGGACCACGCGACGACATTTTTTGCCTTCAGCATGTTTCCGAGCCCGAACAGTCGCAGGCGGTTTATGAGTATCGCTACGTTGCCTCCGGTTATTACGACGGTCTCGACGTTGTCCAGTATCCCGGATATCTCCGCAGCCTGGCGCGACAGCAATTCATGCGCCGCTACGTCGAACTCCGCATCGAATCGCTCGTTCACTTTCGCAACGCGCCGCATGTGATGCCGGTCGAGGGCGCGGAGCTGTGCGATGGCATGCCGCTGCTCAGCCTCGACCAGGGACGGCTCCGCCTTCGCCCGCAACATCTGCCGCGCCGCACTCAGCAGGCGGCGCAGGCGCAGCCGGTACAGCCTTTGCAGGACCTGCAGCCTGTCCTGCCGCGCCCGGTACGCGAGCAGCAACTCGGGCGCCGCCGCAAACACTTCCTCAGCGCGCTGGTATAGCCGCAGGTCGTGGAGCGGGCGCCGGACGAGTTCGTGGATGTCCTCGATATCGCCTTCCGCCTCCTGCCAACCCGCAGAGATAACGGCGAGCGGACCGTCCGGTAACGCCGCTTCAACGATGGCGGCACCCAGGTTCGTGTTCGGGCGCTGCGGTCCAAGCAGGATGATCTGCGGCATTTTGCTCAGGACCGGGCAGCGGTGCGGTCGCCCGCGAGGCGGGCTCCTACAGCTTTCTTACATGCCCAGATCGAGCGCTGTAGGAGCCCGCCCCGCGGGCGACCCCCACCACCGCCCCTGGCCACTTGACCCAGTGACAAGGTGCATGCTCTCTGCAAGTTTTCTCTATGGAGCATTGACACCAGGCGCCGCTCGCCGCATCTCGTGGCACAGGTACAGCACCACGGTGAACAGCAGCACCGCCACTGCCTGGTGAGCCGCCGCCAGCACCAGCGGGACCACCAGCAGCAGGGTCGAAATGCCGAGGATTACTTGCAGCACCGCGGTGTGGAGCAAGGCGTTCACGCCCTTTCGCAGTCGCGAGGGCAGGTTCGCCCTGCGCGAAAAAAACCAGTACACGACGACCAGGGTAAAGGTCGTCAATGCCAGGACCCGGTGATTGAACTGCACTGCCGCCATGTTCTCGAACAGGTTCCGCCACCACGGTGAGAGATGGGACACGTCCGGCGGTATCCAGTAATTGCCCATCTTCGGAAACGTGTTGTAGAACAGGCCGGCATCGAGACCGGCGACAAAACCGCCGGAGATGATCGTCGTCAATACCAGCACGGCGAGCAGTAGTGTTCGTATAAACCAGGGATGGGTTGTGGAAACCTTGTACGGTGACAGGAGCGACAGGGCGATCCAGAACATGTACGCGTAGATAGCAATCGCCGCGAGTAAATGGGCGGTCAAGCGATACTGGCTGACGCGGGGGTTGTCGATGAGACCGCTCTTGACCATGTACCAGCCCAATACGCCCTGCAGCCCGCCGAGTAAGAACATCAGTCCGTACTTCGGCCATTCATCTTTCCGGATGTACCCACGCCACACGAAGTACAGGAAGGGGACGAGAAAGGCGATGCCGATCAGCCTGCCCAGTAAACGGTGCAGGTATTCCAGCCAGAAGATGCCTTTGAAGTCCTGCACGGTCATGTGCGCGTTGACCTTCTGGAATTCCGGCGACTGCTTGTACATGTCGAAGGTTTGCTGCCAGTCCTGTTCCGAAAGAGGCGGCAGGGCTCCCATGATGGGACGCCAATCGACGATGGAGAGCCCGGAACCACTAAGGCGCGTGACTCCGCCAAGCAGGATCATGCCGTACACCAGCACACACAGAGTCAGCAGCCAGAGCGCTACCTTGCGGTCGCTTTCCGCGGTTAGATCCTGCATTGCCCGATTACCTGGAATAAGACTTGAGACGGCGGGCAATAGTAGCAGCCAGCCGGCGGTGCCGCCGACCAAATCCGTGAGTACCGGTGTGCAAGCCCGGAAAAAAGCGTGCGTATGATAGCCGAATCGATATTTAGACGGATGAAGGGGAGGGGAAGCAGAGACGCCGCCGCGGTGCCGATCATCAAAGGAGGAGCAAACGCATCTCCGCAGCGAAGATTCTCGTCACCCGCGTGAAATGGGAGCTCGAGCGACCGATTATTGCGGCCTGTCCGACTTCAGTCATAAGGAGCGTTTCCCGGCGCTGTGGCGCGCCGACTGGTGGCCAGCAAGTTTGCTAAACAGGAATGAGATCAGACGAGGCGATGGGCGAGGCAAAGCTGATTTGTCCTCGGCATGCCACCACTCGTCCAGGCGTTCGAGCTGAAAGCCTGCGTCGGAAGAGCAGCGCGTGAAGTCGGAGGTGTGGTGCGTATACGCCTCCACCTGTACCGTAGCGCCGCCTTCCGTTGCAAAGCGTGCCTGTTTTCCCTGGTATTGCCGATATGGATGCAGCTCGCAGAGAAACAATAAGCCGCGAGGTGTAAGGCTGCGATGGGCCTCCCGAAAGAAGAAGGTAAGATCCAATATATGCTCGAGCACGAGGTTGCACGAAATTAGGTCAGCGACTGCATCCCTGCAAGGCCAACGCCGAGTCAGGTCACCCTGCATGAACAGCACGTTGTCGGCACGAACCCGTTCCACGGCCTGCCCAAGCATGCCGCGTGAGAAATCGATTGCGATAACCTTCTCGCTGCGCGCTGCTAACAAGGTCGTATTCTTGCCGGTCCCGCACCCGGCTTCGAGTGCGGACCTGAACGTACGAACGCCGAGGATCTTCTCAGTCACCAGACGATCCAGATCGCGGGTAAGATTTCGGTCCGCATCATACTTTCCGGACCACTGATCGTAGGCTGCAGCGATATTCGTCATGATTTCGCAGGTTGCGAGGGGGTCACACGCCGCAATAAAGACACCCGCCTCAGGATGTCCGGTGCAGCATCGTTCTGATTATGCACCAGGTCGCAGGGGCTGCCGACGTCCCTGTCGACACAGGTGCCAGAAGGCATAGTTCGAGGGAAACACCGCTCGGCGGAAGCGGTAGATCGGGGCGCCAGCGTTCTGCCGCCCCCAGGCAACCCTAGATTTCCTGCCTTGGAGCAGCGGTTTCGGCATTGCCGGTATTGGGTGTGCCAGTCGGCTCGATGAGCAGGATGTGCGCTTCGTCCCCGGCGATGGGGCAATGCTCGACACCTCTGGGCACTACGAACAATTCGCCGGGACCCAGGGTCACGTCACCGTCCCGCATCTGGATCGTGATCCGGCCCTTCAGCACCAGGAACAGGTCGTCGGTGTCGTCGTGCTTGTGCCAGGTGAACTCTCCTTTCGCCTTTACGACCAGCAGGTCGTGTCCGTTGAACTGGCCGATGGTCCTTGGCTGCCAGTGTCCGGTAAATGTGCCGAGTTTTTCAGCGAGGTTGATTGCTTTCACGATCGAGGTCTCCGAAAAGTCGAGGCTGTAAGGAGCCGTGTGCAACGGCTCTGCTGACTCATGTGATAGTCTTGCCGCTCCTTGATCGGTCATGGCCAGCGGAATGC
>DATGQI010000104.1:0-4343 GCA_035304285.1 Woeseiaceae bacterium | reverse complement strand
TGGTTGCCGGCGAACTGCGGCACGATCAGGAGAACCTCCTCCGAGGACTCGTCGAGGGCATCGGTCGCCGGGTCCACTCCGAAACGCGATACGACCGACTCGAGACCGGCAACCTGGCGCGTGTATGACAGGTAGACCTCGCCGTTCGTGCTGAAGTCCGGATGAAAAGCCATGCCTAACAGTCCGCCCTCGTTTGGGGACGAGTCGACCCGCTCCCTGATATCGGCAAACAGTACGACGTCGTTCAGCGTTGCATCGGGGTCGTCCGGGAACGCCCACACCGCTCCGGCCTTTTCCACAACGAACCAGCTGGTGGAATCATCCGGAGCCTGCAGCATTGCCAGCGGCTGTTCGAAGGCCAGCTGGAGGAACGCAGGCTCGGCAGCGATAGCCGGCGGTTCGTCGGGCGGTTCCGGATCACCGGGGGGCAACGGGTTGAAGCTTGCGGAGCCGCCGTCGCAGGCAGCCAGAGCAAGCAGGAAAAGGACCGCCGCAGGTTTCGCGAAGCTGATTGTTTCCATGACGTTCTTCCAGCGGGATGCGATGTGCCTGTAGACAGCATAGGGAGTGCGTCAGTGCCTGTCACGATGTCGCTGCCGCGCGACCAGGGACGGCACACCATATTATGTAATCACCCGGGCACGGGATTGACGGCGCCAGTAAGGTAAAGTGTCCTCCACCCACCGCCGGAGTATCCTTTCATGCAGCGAGTCATCACCGTCCTCTTCTGTCTCACCGTCGCCTCGAGC
This sequence comes from Woeseiaceae bacterium, assembly GCA_035304285.1. GTDB lineage: Bacteria > Pseudomonadota > Gammaproteobacteria > Steroidobacterales > Woeseiaceae > IDS-8. The sequence continues at coordinate 3,594 of DATGQI010000104.1, read as the reverse complement.
GCCCTCGCCCAGGGCGCAAAGCGGGATCTCGGGACGGCGTTCGACGTCATTGAGCCGAAGGTCATCGAGTGGCGGCGCGATTTCCATGAGCATCCGGAACTGTCAAACCGCGAGTTCAGGACAGCGGAGAAAGTCGCTGCCCACCTTCGCAGTCTTGGTATCGATTCTGTCGAAACCGGGATCGCACATACCGGAGTCATCGGCACCTTGAAGGGCGGCAAGCCCGGTCCGGTCATCGCGCTGCGCGCAGACATGGATGCCCTGCCGGTGAAAGAGAAGACCGGCCTGCCGTTCGCATCGAAGGCGAAAGGTGAATTCAACGGACAGGAAGTCGACGTGATGCACGCCTGCGGTCACGACACCCACACCGCCATTCTCATGGGGGCGGCGGAAATTCTTGCTGCAAACCGCGACCAACTCGCCGGCACCGTGAAGTTTTTCTTCCAGCCGGCAGAGGAAGGCGCCCCGGTCGGAGAAGAAGGCGGCGCGGCGCTGATGATAAAGGAAGGCGTGCTCGACGGGCCCGGCGCGCCGGAGGCTATCTTCGGGCTGCACGCGTGGCCGGTTCCGGCCGGTACTATCAACTACCGCGCCGGTAGCTTCATGGCTGCTTCGGACAGCCTCTACATAACAGTGAAGGGCCGCCAGGCTCACGGCTCTTCGCCATGGAAGGGCATCGACCCCATCTTCGTCTCATCGCAGATCATCTCGGCGTTGCAGGGCATCCCGAGCCGCCAGCTCGACATCACCAAGGGCCCGGCCGTCATCACCATCGGCAGCGTACACGGCGGCGTTCGCGGCAACATCATTCCGGACGAGGTCGAGATGATGGGCACGATTCGCACTTTCGACGTCGGCGTGCGCGAGGAGCTGCACGCCAAGCTCAAGAAGACCGTCAACCTCATTGCCGAAGCCGGGGGAGCCGAAGCAACCATCACGATCGATCCCTACAGCCCGGTTACGGGGAACGATCCGGAATTGCTGCAGCAGATGATGCCTACGCTGGCCTGGGCAGCCGGCGAGGGCAACGTCAACGAGCACCCGCTGATTACCGGCGCCGAGGACTTTGCTCATTTCCAGCAGCGGATACCGGGCCTGTACCTGATGCTCGGGATCAACCAGGAAGGCGTCGCTGCGGAACAGGCTGCGTCCAATCATTCTCCCCTGTTCTTCGTGAATGAAGATGCGCTGATCGTCGGCGTACGAACGATGGTCGGGCTCGCCCTCGATTACGCCGAGCGAAACGCCGATTAGCCCCGGATATTCGTCTCGATGCTGGACCAGGGATTGTCGCCCGTGAGCCGGGCTCCTGCAGCGCTCGCTTCCGACCGCTTGAGACCCGGCTGGAATAGCCCGCTGCAGGAGCCCGCCCCGCGGGCGACAGATGCCATCAACTGCGGAGGTGTAGTCCGAAGAGACGGCCACGTCTGTTTAAGTTTCAGATGATGCGAGGCGTTATTCGGCCCCAATTATCCTGTGTTATCGTGCTTTTCAAATAGCCTGTGCCGTCCAGCACAGGCACATGCCAGGAAAACGCCAACATGCAGGACCAACGAAGCATTGCGGAACTTGTTGCCAGCCAGCAGCCCGGCAGGCCGCTGGAGCAGCGTTTCTACACAGACCCCGAGGTCTACCAGCTCGAGCTGGACAGGATCCTCACGCAGAACTGGTTTCTCGCCGGGCATGTCTCGCAGCTTGCCGCACCCGGAGACTATTTCGTTACGCGAATGGCGAACGAATCGGCGATCGTGGTTCGCGGCTCCGACGGCGAGGTAAAGGCGTTCGCCAACGTCTGCCGCCATCGCGGCTCGCTCGTCTGCCTGGAGCAGAGCGGCTCCGTGAAAAAGTTTGAGTGTCCCTACCACGGCTGGATGTACGACATCGACGGCAACCTCACGGCCGCTCGCTCCATGCCGCCGGATTTCGACAAGAAGCCGTACGGTCTTTTGCCGGTCTCGGTCGACGTGATGGGGGGCCTGGTCTTCATCGCGTTCACGGACAACCCGCCGTCACTGCGCGGCGCAAAACGCGATCTCGCTGAACCGTTCGAAATGTTCGACTTCGAAAACCTGAAACTGGCAGCGAAGAAAAGCTACCCGATCGCCGCAAACTGGAAACTCGCTATCGAGAATTACCAGGAGTGCTACCACTGCGCCACGGCTCATCCCGATTACGCACGCATGCATACGCTCATGCTCGACCCCGCAAAAAGGGATCGCGTCCAGGACAAGATGCTGAGCCGCTTTGAAGCCTGCGGTTTGAAGCAAGTCGAATATGACTTTGTCGACACGCTGGCCCGGCCAGGGGAACAGGGTTACGGCTATAGTCGCACCGCCCTCTTCGAGGGCTACAAGACCGGCAGTCGCGACGGCGAACCGGTAGCGCCTTTGCTCGGCAAGCTGGAAGGCTACGACGGCGGGGCGTCGGACTTCACTTTCGGGCCGTTCTCGTTCCTGCTGGCGTACAGCGACCATGTCGTGGGCTACGTGTTCAAACCGGTCGACCACGTGAACTGCGTCTGCGAAATTTACTGGTTCGTGCGCGGCGATGCGGTGGAAGGCAAAGACTATGACGTAAATGAACTCGTGTGGCTGTGGGACGTCACCACGCAGGCGGACGAGCAAATCATCGTCAACAACTGGAAGGGCGTGAACTCTCGCTACTACCGCCCCGGCCCGTTTTCCAGGATGGAACGCATGGAGAACCGCTACGTCGAGTGGATCCTGCAGCAGCTGGCCGACGACAATCCGGGAATCGCCCGCTCCGCCTGAGGCTAGGCAACGAATTCCTCCGCAGCTTTAAACACGGCCGACCGGTAGCCCGTGCGAGCCTTAACTGGCAGAATGCGCCGGTTGTTGCAGAGTTCCTTCGGATTTCTGCAGAGGTTCACAAGCAGAGTCGTCTCGTATTGACCTCCGATCGCCTCAAACTGTTTCATTACTTCAAGTACACCGTGTACGCGCTGCTGATGATCAACGTGTACGTATTTTTCGCGGAGGAATGGGCGGCCGTCGGGCACCGGTTCGCGGACGGTCTCGGTTTCGGCGACATCATCGAGGCGTTCGCGGCCAGCATCGACACGGCGGCCTGGGTCATCCTGTTGCTGATGTTCGAGCTGGAGACCTTCATTCTCTCGGACGAGCAGACCACAAGACGTATCAGGATTTCGCTGCATGTCCTGCGGGCGCTCTGTTACGTCGTCATCGTCTATGCCTTCTTCGGCTACCTCACCAAGCTCCTGTTCCTGCTGGGCACCGGCGCTCCCATGGCCGGAACAACCGACCTCTGCACGCTCGCCCAGGGAGAGCAGTGGGCGTACACCATCGACCTCGACGAGTACGAGACCATCACCGCAGCAAACTGCGCCGGGTTCTCCGACGCCGGATCCTTTTACCAGTTGTCGGGTCTCCAGGCCGTGGTCGACCGAAGCGGGCTCACCGAGATCGTCCGGCTCGCCTGGGTGGATGTAATCAACGCGGGAGTGTGGCTGCTTGTCGTGCTGCTGCTCGAAATCGACGTGCGCCTGCAGCAGCACGATCGTTTCGAAGGCCTCGCCCTGCGCGTGAGCAACATGAGCACGTACGTGCTGTACTC
>DATGQI010000103.1:0-39004 GCA_035304285.1 Woeseiaceae bacterium | reverse complement strand
CAAGCGCCTTCGACCGCTCGGCCACCTCTCCGTTTTGCTTCTATTCTATTCGACTTGTCGCTCGCTGACAGGCCGGGCGGGATAGACTCGGGCCATTCTGGCCCTCGCCCTTCGGGCGCACTTCGTGCGTCCAAATCTGCTACGCAGATTTGTCGAACCCCCGGGGCGGGCTTCTACAGCTTCACTATCCGGCCTCTGCGAATCGTCCGCGGGAATTTACCAGTTTGTGGGGGGCGGTGCTGCGGTTTACTGCTCGCCGCTGCTGAAGCTTGGGGGCAGTTCCAGGCACGGGGCGTTTGACGGCCTCGGATCGCGGGGCGAGGCATCGGGAATGGTCATCTCGCGGCTCGGCTGCAAGGGGTCCAATCCTTCCGGGGCCTCGATGCGCTTACCCAGCTTGCTTTGCTGGTAGAGCTTCGGCTTCTCGCACACCGAGGACGCTCCGCCGCACGCACCCAGCAGCAATCCTGCCAACAGCGGCATGGCAATCTTCCACTTTCTGTTCATCATCCCTGCCCCGTCGCAATCCCTGCATTTGTCATTGCTTCTCTCATCTGTCCGTGAAACTTGTCCGAAAGAGGAGTCAGCGGTAACCGAATCCCCGTGGAAATCATCCCCATTGCTGCGAGCGCCCATTTCACCGGTATGGGGTTTGACTCCAGAAACATCGCCTCGTTCAGGGGCTTTAGCTTCTCGTCCAACGCCACGGCCGTGTCGCGGTCGTTCGCAGCCTGGGCCCTGCACATATCGGCCATCAGCCGCGGCGCGACGTTGCCGGTAACGGTCACGGTGCCATGGCCGCCGAGCTCGATGAACTCTCGTGCCGTGAAATCGTCGCCGCTGTAGAGCCTGAAACCTCCAGGTACCAGCGCCTTGATGTCTTTCAGTCGTTGCATATCCCCGGTCGCTTCCTTGATGCCGATGATCTTCGGGTGCTTCGCCAGGCGCCCCACCGTCTCCGGCAGGGTGTCGGCAACCGTGCGCCCCGGCACGTTATAGAGAATCACTGGCTTTTGCACTACGTCCGCGACGGCAGAAAAGTGCCGGAACAGGCCCTCCTGTACCGGCTTGTTGTAATAAGGTGTTACGAGCAGGTAGCCGTCAATCTTCGACTTCCCCACGGCGAGCGACAGTTCGATGGTCTGGCGAGTCGAGTTGGAGCCGGTCCCGGCAATGACTGGCAGCCGCCCGGCCACCATCTCCACGGCTCGTGCGATCAGTTCGGCATGCTCGTCTTTCTCGAGCGTCGCCGACTCGCCGGTGGTGCCGGCAATGACCAGTCCGTCACTGCCCTCCGCCACGTGAAACTCGACCAGGCGCTCCACGGCAACGTAATCGATGCGGTCATCAGCATCGAACGGTGTCACTAGCGCCACCAGGCTGCCCGTGAACACGAGATCTCCTCCCCACCAACAAGGCGGCGATGTTACTGTTCGCTTCCCGGACTGGCAAGGCAGGTGCAGGAACGCAGCCATTTGACTTATGCTTCCCGCTATTCGCCAGGAATGCGGCGATCCTGTGTGCCGCAAACCTTTGTGCCGTCCTCATGTACAATCGAGAAAAATGAAGCAACTAATTGTATTATCTGCAGTAGGTAACGACCGACACGGCGTCGTCAACGACATCAGCAAGGTCATTCTCGACTGTGGCGGCAACATCGAAGAAAGCCGCATGAGCGTCCTCGGCAACGAGTTCGCCATGTTGTTGCTGATTTCAGGCAATTGGCACACGCTGGCGAAGCTCGAGTCGGAACTCGACAAGCTGACAAAGGCTCATGCCCTGACGGTGACCATCCGCAAGACCGGCGAACGCCGCGACAAGACGGACTGCATTCCCTACGGCGTCGACGTCGTCGCGCTGGACCAGCCGGGCATTGTTTTCAACCTTGCCAGCTTCTTTTCAAGCCGTGGCATCGACATAGCCGAGCTTGCCACCCGACGTTACGCCGCGGCCCACACCGGCGCTTCCATGTTTTCAGCGCAGATGACGGTCAATATCCCTTCTTCGGTCCACCTGGCGCAGCTGCGGGACGAATTCCTCGAACTGTGTGACCAGCTTAACCTCGACTCCATTCTCGAGCCGGTAAAATCCTGATCCACAAGCTTGAAGCAGGCTCAAACCGGCCATAGATATCCCGTTTCGGCACGAGAGGAATCGGATGAGTGCTCCAGCCCTGAATAGAGTAGTTCCTGATTTCACCTGTGCCGCCACGGGCGGGAAAACAGTCCAGCTGAAGGCACTGCGTGGCAACAAGGTGGTCCTGTATTTCTACCCGAAGGACAACACGCCCGGTTGCACGACCGAGGGGCAGGATTTTCGGGACCTGCATGCAAAGTTCAAGCGCACCGGCGCTGTTGTATTGGGAGTATCTCGCGACAGCCTTGCGTCCCACGAAAAGTTCAAGGAAAAGCTGAAACTGCCTTTCGACCTGCTCTCGGATCCGGACGAGACGCTGTGCCGGCAATTCGACGTGATCCGCGAGAAGACACTTTACGGGCGCAAGTTTCTCGGCATAGAACGCAGCACGTTCCTGATCGATGAGAAAGGGAAACTCCGGCAGGAGTGGCGCAAGGTCAAGGTGAACGGACACGCCGCAGAGGTGCTTGAAGCGGCAAAGAGCTTGTAGGCTTGCAGTACTTAACTGGTGTTTAAAAAACTCTCTAAATCATATAGTTATACACAATTCCTCGAGGCAGTCTAAGTATCCCGGGATTCCTGGCTGGTAGTATATGGGGAACGTCGGAAGTCCGCGAGAGTCGGAGCAGGTAACCTTTTTGACAGGTGCTCGATGAAATCACGGTCCTTCAACTTCGTCCTGTGCCTCATTGCCTGCACAGGTCTTGTGCTCGCGCCTGTGGCGCCGGGAGCAGAAGTCAACCTGCCCGATATCGGCAGTCCGGCCGATGCCATCCTGTCGAAGTCTGAAGAGGCCCGCATCGGCCAGGCCATCATGCGCTCCATCCGGGCGAGCGGCAAGCTGGTTGAAGATCCGCAGATTACCGAGTACGTCAACGAGATCGGGCACCGGGTAGCCTCTTATGCCAACGATGGCGAATATGCTTTCACGTTCTTCGTTATCGACGACCCGAACATCAACGCCTTCGCCCTCCCCGGGGGCTACATCGGCGTGCATACCGCCCTCCTCGAAGCCACCCGGAACGAACACGAGCTTGCGGGCGTACTGGCACATGAAATCGCTCACGTTACGCAGCGGCACATAGCGCGCGCGGTGCACGCGAGCCAGCGCCAGAGCCTCCTCAGCACGGCGATCATGCTCGGAGCCATTCTCGCCGGCGCTGCCGGGGGCAGCGGAGATGCCATGCAGGGCGCAATCGCCGTAGCCCAGGGTACGGCGGCGCAGCAGCAAATCAACTTCACGCGCAGCAACGAGTACGAAGCCGACCGTGTCGGCATCGCCGCGCTTGCGGACGCCGGTTTCGATCCGCAGGGGATGGCATCCTTTTTCGAGGTGATATCGAGGGAGACACGCCCGGTCGAATCCCGCATGCCGGAGTTCCTGAGGACCCACCCTGTCAGCAGCGCTCGTATCGCGGAAGCACGTGGCCGGGCGCGAAACTACGATGTGAAGCCGGTTCCCAATACGACCGACTACGGCATCGCGCAAGCGCGCCTGCAGGCGTCCAGGCACGAGACGGCGGAAACGGCAGTCAGTTTTTTCGAAAGAAAGAGCTATGAGCGCCAGACGGATACCGAACGCTACGGTCGCGCGGTCGCATATTCCCGCGCCGGTCGCCACAACGAAGCCAACCGGATCTACGAGGAACTGGCGAGCAAGGACCAGAAGGTCATTGCCTACCACATCGGGCTGGCCCAGTCGCAGCTTGCCCTCGAGCAGATCGATGAGGCCCGGGCGACCTTCGAGCGCGCCCGGGAGCTGTTCCCGCGCAACGTGCCGCTTACGGTGCATTACGCGGAAGCCCTGCTGCAGCTCGGAGAGTCGAAGCTCGCGCACAAGATCCTGCTGGACCTTTTCAACAACGTGCAACCGACACCGGAACAGGTGCGGCTGATCGCCAGGGCCGCCATAGATGCGGGTGACACGGCGGAAGCCCACTATTACATGGCAGAATACAGCCTGATGATCGGCGACCTCGTGCAGGGAGTGCATTTCCTCAGGCAGGCGCTTGCAGTCCCGGAGCTTCAGGAGATCCAGCGCATACGCTTTGAGGCTCGCATCGATTTCATTCGCGAATACATGACAGAGGAGCAATTGCAGCAAATGCAGAGAAGCCGCTCTTGACCTTGGGCTTCCTGTTGAGCTTCGACTGCCTGGCACTTCCGGAAGCTGCCTTGCTCCGCCCCCCTTCCCGGTAACCAAGAAAAACATCTATGTTACGAAACCCTTCCCTGCGCCTCTCTCTTGTCGCGTTGCTGCTCGCAGCCACGATGTCCGGCGGTTGTGCCGCCAATTCAACGGTGACCGACGCAGAAGATGAGACCAGTGCCGAGAGCAGTGTTGATCCCTGGGAGCATGTAAACCGGCCCATCTTCCGCTTCAACCGAAAGCTCGATAGCGCGACGCTGGAACCGGTAGCCAGCGGGTACGTGAAATATATCCCGTCCCCTATCCGGAGCGGCGTCGGAAACTTCATGACGAACCTGCGCGGTCCGCGAAACATCATCAACAATTTCCTGCAGGGTAAAGGCGTCCACGGTCTGAGTGAGACCGGCCGGTTTATCGTGAACAGCACGATCGGCGTGGCGGGGCTGGTGGATGTAGCGTCGAAACTTGGCCTCGACAACCATCGCGAGGATTTCGGCCAGACACTCGCAGTGTGGGGCGTACCCGATGGACCCTATGTCATGGTTCCGTTTGCCGGACCGCAGACCCTGCGGGACGCGTTTGCCTTCCCGTTGGACGTGCTCGTGGATCCACTGTGGTATTACGAGCACGACAGGGCGCGATATGCGCTATACGCACTGCGCTTCATAAACCTGCGAGCAGGCTTTCTCGACATGGACGACTTGCTGGAACAGTCGTTTGATCCCTACGTCAGGCTTAGGGAAGCATATCTGCAGAACCGTCGCTTCGAGGTGTACGACGGCGACCCTCCTGTCGACGACGACTTCTACGATGACTTCTACGACGACCTGCCCGAGCCCGATCCGGCGCCTGAGGACGATCAGCGGTAACGAGCTGGAGCCCGCAACGGAAGGTATCGGTAACGCATCTTGGATCGGGGTGCCTTGCGGGTGACGGCCCGGACGATCCGGAGGGCAAATCGCACTCGCCCGCATGGCGGGCTCCTACAGGCGCAAGCTCTAGGGCGCTGGCGGTGCTTCGATAAACCCTGACCAGCGCTCTCCCTTGGAAAGCAGGTTGTCCACCTCGGTGGTCTTCGCGATCGCATCAATGATCGGAGGCACGCCGCTGAAGCGTATCTCACGAACGGTGTGGTTGGCCCAGGTTATCCACTCCAGCAACAGCGCGAGCCCCGCGGAATCCGTGTCCGTCACGCCGGCAAGGTCGACCTCGATACGGGTATGCTTCTCGAACGGCGTTTCGCTGTCGCGGAGTATCTCGCCCGCGGTATCAAACGACATTTCCCCTGTGACCGAGAAATGACCGTCTCCGTTATCGATCAGCTCGTAGCGGCTCATTCGGAAACGGGTGCTTCTTCGGGGCTTTCGGTTTCTGCACCCGCGCCTTCGGCAGCTTCCCGCTCGAGCCGCTCGATGACTGCGTCGAGGCCCTTGGCCTGGATCTCCGAGTTGAACTCCGCACGGAAATTGCGGACGTAGGAGATACCTTCGATAGTGACGTCGAAAACCTGCCAGCCGGAGTCTTTCTTGACCAGGCCATAGTCGACTGGCGCTTCCGTGCCGTCGTCCAGCACCACCACGGTCCTCACTACGGTGCGCGGCTTGCTTGGGTCGCCGCGGTACGGCAGGATTTTCAGCTGGCTCAGGTCGAACTCGAGCAGTCCGTCGGAATATTGCCGCATCAACGATTGGTAAAATGCTTCAATAAATTGTTCACGCTGCGCCTCGCTGGCCGCCCGCCAGTGCCTGCCAAGCACGAGTTGCGCCGCATAACGCCGGTCGAAGCGCGGCAGCAGAATCTCATCGATTAGTTCGTAAAGCGCCTGCCTGTTCGACGTGAGTTCCTCCTTCCGTTCGCTCACTGCCTCGTCAAGAAGCTCAGCCGCCTCCCTGACAAATTCATCCGGAGCCTGTTGTGCCTGTGCAGCCATCGCCGCAAGCGAGGCCAGCCCGAGTGTCACGATCAGTAGAAGTTTTCTCACAATACTGTCTCCATCAGGTGTTCTGTTCCGCAAATAACTTTACGATGTCGTTGCGTCTTCTTCCCTCTGGCCGCGTCCGACATAGCAAACTTAGTTACGGAACAGGACACAGCATGGTCGAAACTTTACTCGCTGTCGTCACCACCGCTGCTGAACAGGTACTTGCTGATCAGGTTCTCGATGACCACAGCCGACTGGGTAAACTGGATCTCGCTGCCATCGGTGAGAAACGTGTCGGAACCGCCGGCCTGCAAGCCGATAAACTGGCTGCCGAGAAGCCCGGCAGTCAGGATGCTCGCATCCGAATCGTCAGGAATCTCGTCGTACCGGTTGTCGATTGCAAACGTGACAATGGCGTTAAGCTGCTCCGGATCGAGCTCCACCGACCTCACACGGCCAATAGTGACACCCGACATTGAGACCGGAGCGCGCGTCTTGAGGTTCCCTACGTTTTGGAACCTTGCCTGTACTTCGTAGGTTTCCGCGCCGGAGAAAGTCTCGGATCCCGTCGTCTGGGTCGTGAGAAAGAATAGCGCGGCGAAGCCCAGGACCACGAAAAGTCCTGTACCAAGTTCGACCGAACGTGTCTGTTGCATTTCGCTACCTCAAATGGCGACAGCGGTAATCATGAAATCGAGAATGAGCACGGCGATCGCCGTTCGCACGACGGCGCGCGTCGTTGCCCGGCCGACGCCCTCAGCCGTTGGGATCGTATTATAACCTTCCCATACGGCAAGCAAGCTCGCGACAATACCGAACACGACGCTCTTGATGATGCCTTCGTAAACGTCACTTGAACCCACGTTCGCCTGCAACTGCTGCCAGAAGGCCCCGGCGTCGACCTGCAGCAGGCCAACGGCAACCACGTGAGCGCCGAACAAACCGACGACGTTGAAGACCGCAGTCAGCAATGGCATCGAAATAACGCCTCCGAGAAAGCGCGGCACGAGCACCCGACGCACCGGGTTGGTCGCCATCATCTCCATCGCCGCCAGCTGGTCCGTGGCTTTCATCAGGCCGATCTCGGACGAGAGCGCCGTCCCCGCTCTGCCGGCGAAGAGCAACGCCGTAATCACCGGGCCAAGCTCCTTCAGGAGCGAGAACGCCGTAAGCGTTCCTACCGAATCCTCTGCATTGAAGCGAGCGAGGTTCGAGACGCCCTGCAGGCCAAGCACCGCGCCAACGAAGAAACCGCAGATCATGATGATGACCAGCGAGAGCGCGCCGGCGTTGTGAATCTGGTGGACAACCAGCGGAAAGCGCTTGAACAGGACGGTCGGCGAATACTGCAGCAGGCGCAGGAAGAACAGGAACATCGCACCCGAAGTGCGCAAGAACCCCCGCAGAATGAAGTACAGCTCGCGGAGCACCCGGATTACTCGGCGTCGCGCCCGAGCAGCTGCTCGGCGTAGTCCGGCGCGGAATAATGAAACGCGACGGGTCCGTCGGCCATACCGTGCATGAACTGTCGCACCAGGTCCGAGCTGGTATTCCGCAGCTCATCCGGACTGCCTGACGCGACCACGTTGCCGTCGGAGATGAGGAAGCTGCAGTCTGCAACCGTGGAAATTTCCTGTACGTCGTGGCTGACGATGATGCTGGAGATACCCAGGGCGTCATTCATTTTTCGCACCAGGCGCACGATGACCCCCATCGAAATGGGGTCGAGACCGACGAACGGTTCGTCATAAATCAGGATATCCGGATCCATCACCATCGCGCGCGCAAGCGCGACCCTGCGCGCCATCCCCCCCGAGAGTTCCGCCGGACTCATGTCCGCCGCACCTCTCAGTCCGACAGCGTGCAGCTTCGTAAGGACGATGTGACGTATCAGGCGATTGGGCAGTTTCGTATGCTCACGCAACGGGAACGCGACATTCTCGAACACGTTGTAATCCGTCAGCAGCGCGCCGTTCTGGAACAGCATGCCGATGCGCTGCCGCAAGCGGAACAAATCGCGCTGGTTCAGCTTGGCGACGTCGATTCCATCGACCTCGATGTGTCCGCGATCAGGCACGAGCTGCCGGGTGATGAGGCGAAGCAGGGTCGTCTTGCCGGTTCCGCTTGGGCCCATGATGGCCGTGATCTTGCCTCGTGGGATGTTGATGTTGAGGCCCTTGAAGATCTCCTTCGGCCCGCGCGAATAATCGAGATCGCGAATCTCCACGATGTTCTCGGTCGGATTGCTCATGCGTGTGCCTTACCGTCTGCCCTGATCGATGCCGGACGCGGCCGGCGGCCCACCGGAACTCGGCAGCTGGCCTCGCGGAGAAACCAGGTGTCGGCCCTAAGCGGCCGACTCCATCTGGGTATCGTATTTGCCGAGGTGTGCCAGGCTATTGAGGCGGGCGCGCTTGTACAGTGCTTTCTGACCGGCCTCGAACTGCTCTTCCTTGCCACGCCACGCGTCGAGCGCCGGCGCCTGCAGCGCCCGGCCGTAGGAAAACGAAAGCTCCCAGGGAAGCGGGCCCATCTGGTTCATCAGGCCGAGATGCTCCGTAGCCTCCTCGGCGGATTGTCCGCCGGAAAGGAATGCGATGCCCGGGACCTCGGATGGCACGTGTTTTTTCAGGACGTCGAGCGTCGCGCGAGCAACCTGTTCCGGTCCGGCGCGATTCTGCGCATCGGTGCCGGAAATCACCATGTTCGGCTTCAGGACGATGCCTGGAAGCTCGACCCGGTGCTCTTTCAGCTCGTTAAACACCAGTTCCAGCGCCCGCGACGTCACCTCGGCGCAGCGTTCGATGCTGTGGTCGCCGTCCATCAGCACCTCTGGCTCGACGATGGGCACGAGGCCGGCTTCCTGGCAAAGCGCTGCGTAACGCGCCAGCGCATGCGCGTTGGCGCGCAGGCAAAAGTCGGTCGGGATACCCTCGCCGATGTTGATCACGGCGCGCCACTTGGAAAATTTCGCACCTAGCCCGACATACTCGTTGAGTCTTTCCCGCAAGCCGTCCAGTCCCTCGGTGATGGTCTCTCCCGGGAACCCGGCGAGGGATTTGGCGCCCTTGTCGACCTTGATACCGGCAATCATGCCCAGATCATTGAGGTACTTTGCAAAGGGGACGCCGTCGCTGGTGGACTGGCGGATGGTTTCGTCGAACAGGATGACTCCGCCAATGTAATCCGCGACGCCATTGGCGGTGAACAGCATCTCGCGGTAGCGCCGACGGTTCTCCTCCGTCGACTCGGTACCGATCGTATCGAAGCGTTTTTTGATTGTTCCTCCACTCTCGTCCGCTGCCAGTATTCCCTTGCCGTTCGCCACCATGGCTTTCGCGACGGAGTTCAGTTCTTTTACATTCATGCAGCATTCTCCGGAAAAACACGTTCGTTGCGCCTAGAACTCGACGACGCGCTGCAAGGCGTACGCAGCGCGGGCCGGGATCGGAACTGCGTAGGATAGCAAAATTCGCCGGCCGCCTGTCCTTAAGAACCGCGACCCCTATGGCGTTCCGAACTAATCAGGACTAAAATAGTCCTCTTTGACGTAGCGGGAGATATCCGTGTTGCGGATGAGCAAATTGACCGATTACGGGACCGTCGTGCTGGCGGAACTTGCGCGCGGCAGGGCCGGCTACATCAGCGCGGCCGAGATTGCGCAGGTGACGGGCCTGGGCCTGCCAACGGTCAGCAAGTTGCTGAAAACGCTGGCCAGGGCGGGGCTGGTGGTCTCCACGAGAGGCTCGCACGGAGGCTACAGGCTGTCCCGCGACCCGAAACACATCAGCGCGGCGGACGTGATCGATGCGTTCGAGGGACCGGTCTCCATCACCGAGTGCAGCGCCAGCGAGAGCCACTGCGGACTGGAAGCCATGTGCAGTGTCGGCCATGCCTGGCAGCGCATCAACGTGGCGATACGCCGGGCGCTCGATGAGATCAGCCTCGCCGACCTCCTGCGCGCCAACAGCCCGACGCCGCGATTCCAGTTCGCCGGCACTCCGATCAACATAGAGCGAAAGAGTTAAATATGGCATTCATCCCCGACAAAGTTGCGGAACCGGTGTCCGCGCGGAACGACGACGACATCGAGTCGTTGGTCAACCGCCGGTACAAGCACGGTTTCATCACCGACATCGCCTCGGACAGCCTGCCGCCAGGTCTTGACGAGGACGTCGTTCGTGCAATATCGCTGCGCAAGAAAGAACCGCTGTTCATGCTGGAATGGCGACTGAAGGCCTACCGTCACTGGCTGACGATGCAGGAGCCCGAATGGGCGCACGTGCATTACCCGAAGATCAACTACCGCGATATCTCTTATTTCTCCGCGCCGAAATCGGACGAGGACCGGCCGAAAAGCCTGGATGAAGTGGATCCGAAGCTCCTGGAGACTTACGACAAGCTGGGCATTCCGCTGCATGAGCGGGCGAGGCTTGCCGGTGTTGCCGTGGACGCCGTTTTTGACAGCGTTTCAGTCGCCACGACGTTCAAGGAAAAACTTGCGGATGCCGGCGTCATTTTCTGTTCGTTCTCCGACGCGGTACAGAACCACCCGGAGCTGGTCAGGAAGTACCTGGGAACTGTGGTCCCGTATCGCGACAACTTTTTCGCGACCTTGAACTCAGCCGTGTTCAGCGACGGGTCGTTCGTGTACGTGCCTAAAGGCGTGCGTTGCCCCATGGAGCTGTCGACCTACTTTCGCATCAACGCGGCCAACACGGGTCAGTTCGAGCGCACCCTCATCATCGCGGAGGAAGGCAGCCACGTAAGCTACCTGGAAGGTTGCACCGCGCCGATGCGTGACGAAAACCAGCTGCACGCCGCTGTAGTAGAGCTGGTCGCGCTGAAGGACGCGGAGATCAAGTACTCGACGGTACAAAACTGGTACCCGGGCGACGAGAACGGACGCGGCGGAATCTACAACTTCGTCACCAAGCGCGGTGACTGCCGCGGGGACAACTCGAAGATCTCCTGGACGCAGGTTGAGACGGGTTCGGCAATAACCTGGAAGTACCCCAGCTGCATCCTGCGCGGCGCCAACTCCGTCGGGGAGTTCTATTCCGTGGCCGTGGCGAACAACATGCAGCAGGCGGACACCGGTACCAAGATGATTCACATCGGGCGGAATTCGCGCAGCACAATTGTCTCCAAGGGCATCTCCGCTGGACGCGCGCAGAACGCCTATCGCGGGCTGGTGCGCGTCATGCCGCAGGCGGAAAACGCGCGCAACCATACCCAGTGTGATTCGCTCCTGCTGGGGAAGGACTGCGGTGCGCACACGTTCCCTTACGTGGAAGTACGAAACCCGACGGCGAAGGTCGAGCACGAGGCCACGACCTCGAAAATCTCCGCGGACCAGCTTTTCTACTGCCGCCAGCGCGGAATCTCGGAAGAGGATGCGGTCAACATGATCGTGAACGGCTTCTGCAAGGAAGTTTTCCGGGAGCTGCCCATGGAGTTTGCGGTGGAAGCACAGAACCTGTTGAACGTCAGCCTCGAAGGCGCGGTCGGCTAGTCCTGCGGTCAGCAAAGGAATTCACAGACATGCTTGAAATCAAGAACCTGAAAGCCCGCATCGGCGATACCGAGATACTGACGGGACTGACACTAACGGTGAAGCCCGGGGAAGTTCACGCCATCATGGGGCCGAACGGCTCCGGGAAGAGCACCCTGGCGCTGGTGGTAGCCGGTCATGAAGACTATGTCGTCACAGAAGGCTCAGTGACTTACATGGGAGAGGATTTACTCGGACTGGACCCGGAGGAAAGAGCGCGGATCGGTGTGTTCCTCGGCTTCCAGTACCCGGTGGAAATCGCCGGCGTCAACAATGCCTACTTGCTGAAGGCGGCGCTGAATGCGAAGCGCCGGGCCCAGGGCGAGCCGGAAGTCGATGCCTTCGAATTCCTTAAACTGGCACGGGAGAAAATGAAACTCCTCGACATGGACCAGGCGCTTCTGAATCGCGGCGTCAACGAAGGTTTCTCCGGCGGTGAGAAAAAGCGTAACGAAATACTGCAGATGGCAGTCCTGGAACCGCGCCTGGCAATTCTCGACGAGACCGATTCAGGCCTCGACATCGACGCGCTGAAGGCGGTTGCGAAAGGCGTCAATTCGCTACGCGACGCGGAGCGGGCCATTGTCCTGGTAACGCACTACCAGCGACTGCTGGACTACGTCGAGCCGGACTACGTTCACGTCCTCTCTGGCGGCAGGATTGTCCGTTCGGGCGACAAGTCGCTGGCGCACATGCTCGAGGAAAAAGGCTACGACTGGGTGCGAGAGGCCGCGAGCGCATGAGCACCGCCACCATAGACACCGCCCTCCTGGAACGGGCCGTTGCCCGGCTGCCCGGCGACTCGCTGGCGCGGGCCAGGAAGGAAGCGCTGGCCCGGTTTGCGACGACAGGCTTTCCGACCACCCGGCACGAGGACTGGCGCTACACCAATCTCACGCCGGCAATTGACGTGAGCAACGCATGGCTGCGCCGAACGGCCACGGGAGCGCTAGAGGAAGGTAGTGACGAGAGCGTGCGGCGATACGCCGAACGACTAACCGCGCAGATAAACGCCTGGTGGATCGTGATTACGAATGGCGTAGTGCAGGAGGAGTCGCTCATGCGCCTTCGCGAGCAGGCGCCCGGCACGCTCGAAGCCCGGTCAATGGCTTCTGCCGGCGATGCCGAGCCCGTTGGGCATTCGTCCATTGCGGCCGATGAGCCGATGACCCGCTTCAATACGGCGCTGCTGCGCGATGCGTTGCATCTTACAGTTCGCGCTGGCAGTGAACTCGAAAAGCCCATCGGCCTATTGATGATCGACACAGCAAACAGCGCATCAGCAGTGAGCCAGTCACGGGTATCGATCGAAATGCAGCCGAACAGCCGTGCCGAATTTATCGAGTACCACGCATCTCTTGGTGAGAACGTTCACTTCGCGAACGTCGTCACCGAGCTGCACGTCGGTTCGGGTGCGGCCGTCGACTTCGTGCGGATACAGGACCGCGATACTTCCCATTTGCAGGTAGGAAGGCTTGACGCGGCTATGGGCCGCGACAGCAGCCTGCGACATGCCGCGTTCGATCTTGGCGGAGCGCTCATTCGCAACGACGTCGCCGTCGACATAGCCGAGCGTGGCGTCAGTGTGGAACTGTTGGGGCTGTATCTCGCCGCAGGGCAGCAGCACATCGACAACCACACCCGGGCCGACCACCGGACCGGTCCGGCCGCAAGCTCCGAGGAATACCGCGGCATACTCACAGACCGCTCTCGATGTGTTTTCAACGGCAAGGCGATCGTGCACAAGGGCGCTGACGGAACGGACGCACAGCAGGCAAATCACAACCTGCTGCTGTCCGACAAGGCGGAGATCGACACCAAACCGGAACTGGAAATCTACGCCGATGACGTCAAGTGCAGCCACGGCGCAACCGTGGGGCAACTCGACAAGACGGCCATGTTCTACCTGCGCTCGCGTGGCCTGAGCCGCGACGAAGCCGCGCAGGTGCTGACCCGTGCGTTTGCCGCAGGGATCATCGCGAAATCGCCGGTGCATGCGGCACGTTCCCACATTGAAGGTCTCGTTGACCGCCGCCTGCAGGTGCTGGTGGGAGACGCACTATGATTACTGCAGCCAGCGGCAAGGTCAGCGAGATTGCGTCGGGCGGCGAAGGCATCGAGCAGGCGCGCAACGACTTCCCTGCCCTCGCCCAGGATATCAACGGTGTACCGATAGCTTATCTGGACAGCGCGGCATCTTCGCAGCAACCGGAGTGCGTCATCGATAAAGTGGCGCAGTACCAGCGTCACGACCATGCGAACGTGCACCGCGGCGTTCATACCCTGAGCCATCGTGCAACGGAGGCCTACGAAGGCGCGCGTGATTCGCTGGTGGCCTTTATCAACGCGGCTTCGCGATCGGAAGTGGTATTTACCAGCGGCACGACGGCCGCCATCAATCTCGTTGCACAAAGCTGGTGCCGGCCACGCCTGAAACACGGCGAGAAGATTCTCATCACGCATCTCGAGCACCACTCCAACATCGTGCCGTGGCAGCTCGTCTGCGAACAGACGGGAGCGGAACTCGTAGTCTGCCCGATCGACCAGCGCGGGGAGATAGACGTGGGGAACTTCCTGAAACTGATGGATGATCGCGTGCGCATGGTTGCCGTGGCGCACGTTTCCAACGCACTCGGTAGCATCCTGCCGCTCGAGCAGATCGTTGCGGCGGCGCATGAACGTGACATCCCCGTGTTGGTAGACGGCGCACAGGCGGTCCCTCACCTGCAGGTCGACGTCCAGGCTTCAGGCTGCGATTTTTACGCCTTCTCGGGCCACAAAATGTTCGGGCCGACCGGCATCGGCGTGTTGTATGCGAAAGAATCGCGCCTGGATGCAATGCCTCCCTGGCAGGGCGGCGGCGACATGATTCTCGAAGTGCGTTTCGATGGCACCACCTACAATGAGCTGCCATACAAGTTCGAAGCAGGCACGCCGAATATCTCGGGGGCAGTGGGCCTCGGCGCGGCAGTCGAGTACCTGCGCGCACTCGGCATGCAAAACGTCGAGCGTCATGAAGTGGCACTTCTTCAGTACATGGTCGAGAAGCTCTCGACGATAGACGACATTCGCCTGGTCGGCACCGCGCGAAATAAGGCAAGCGTTCAGTCGTTCATGCTGGGAAAGATTCATCCACACGACCTCGGCACGATACTCGACCACCAGGGTGTCGCGATCCGTACCGGTCACCACTGCGCAATGCCGGTGATGGATTTTTTCGGCATTTCCGGAACTGCGCGCGCATCGCTGGCTCTCTACAACAACCGGCAGGATGTCGATCGGCTTGCTGACGCGCTGATCAGCGCCAGGGAGGTCTTCGCATGAGCAGTGACATGGACGACCTCCGCGACCTCTACCGGGAACTCATTCTGGACCATGCAAAGAGTCCACGGCATTTCGGCAAGCTCGAGGACGCGACGCACGTGGCAGAAGGGATCAATCCGCTGTGCGGGGACAAGCTGCAGATGTATTTTTCGGTGGATGAAAACAACAAGATCAGCGATGCCCGCTTCGAAGGGTCGGGGTGTGCGATCTCGGTTGCATCGGCCTCGTTGTTAACGGAGACGGTCATCGGTCTCGACACCGAACGGGCGCTCAAGTTTTTTGCGGCAATGGTCAGCCGCCTGTCTGGACGGGCGGACGAGGCGCAGGGCGAGGATATTGTCGAGGAGATCGACCTGGGAAAACTTCGGGCCCTGGAAGGGGTGAAGGAGTATCCATCTCGCGTCAAGTGCGCCACTCTCGCCTGGCACGCTCTCAACTCTGCGTTGCGAGATATTCGACAGCCGGTATCGACGGAGTAACAGGATGTTTGGCCACACCAACGAGCCGGTGTCCCTGACGAGGGACGTGAGCGCAGTTATTATTCCCGCGGGCGAAGTTGTAACCCTGCGCGAGGGCACGACTGGCTTTGTCACGCAGGCACTCGGCGGGAGCTTCACTGTGTACGTGGAGGGGAACCTTTTCCGTATTGCAGGCACGGATGCGGATGCACTCGGCAAGGAGCCTGTCGAGCCACCGTCCATCCCGGAGAACGCGACCGACAAGGATATCGAGAAAATCATCTGGCAGCAGCTGAAGACCTGTTACGACCCGGAGATTCCGATCAACATCGTAGACCTCGGGTTGGTATATCGCTGTGACGTCACCAAGACCCCCGACGGCCAGCGGTCTGTAAGCGTCGACATGACGTTGACGGCCCCGGGCTGCGGCATGGGTGACATCCTTGTGCAGGACGCCAGGGAGAAGATCGCCATCATCCCGACCGTCGCGGACGTCGCGGTCGAATTGGTATTCGACCCGCCCTGGAACCAGAGCATGATGTCGGACGAAGCGAGACTGCAGACCGGCATGATGTAAACTTGGGCGCCACCGCAGCGTAAGATCGGGCCCGAATGAAAACCCTCACCATTCTCCGCCACGCGAAATCCAGCTGGAGCAAGGCCGGCCTTCCGGACGAGGAGCGGCCGCTCAATCCACGCGGAGAGAGAGACGCCCCGGTCATGGCAGGGAGAATCAACGACGCAGGCATCAGGCCTTCGTTGATCATGAGCAGCCCCGCTGTCCGCGCATGGGCTACTGCAAAGATCATCGCCAAGGCAATCTCCTACCCCATCGAGTTCCTGCATCGTGAGGATGATTTATACCTGGCGAACCTCGAGCGCCTTCTCGACCTGTTCTCGCGGCAGGACAATGCCTTCAACAGCGTCATGGTCATTGGACACAATCCGGGGCTTACCGAATTCGCGAATTACCTCCTGCCCGACATCACCGGTAACATCCCGACCTGCGGACTGATTGCCCTGAATATCGATACCGATAACTGGAACCTGCGGGAACGCAAGCAGGCCGAACTCATCCTTTACGACTACCCGAAGAACGTCGAGCTAAAGCGAGGCATCGACAGTTAGCGAACCTGTACAGGAGCTCGCCTGTAGGTCGCTGTGTCAGCACTCGGGGACGTTGACGGCAAGGCCGCCGCGGGACGTTTCCTTGTAGATGGTGGACATGTCGAGGCCGGTCTGGCGCATGGTCTTGATGACCTGGTCGAGCGACACCTTGTGCGAACCATCGCCCTGCAATGCCAGGCGCGCGGCGTTGATCGCCTTGACCGAACCCATCGCATTGCGTTCGATGCAGGGAATCTGCACCATGCCGCCGACCGGATCGCAGGTGAGGCCCAGGTTGTGCTCCATACCGATTTCGGCGGCGTTCTCGATCTGCGCGTTACTCGCACCGAGCGCCGCTGCGAGTCCCGCGGCCGCCATGGAGCAGGCTACGCCCACTTCGCCCTGGCAACCCATCTCCGCACCGGAGATCGATGCATTGATCTTGTACAGGATGCCGATACCGCCCGCGGTAAGCAGGTAGCGCACTACGCCATCGTAGTCAGAGCCGGGCACAAGCTCGGTGTAGTAGTGAAGCACCGCCGGGATGACGCCCGCGGCGCCGTTAGTCGGTGAGGTGACGACGCGGCCACCGGCGGCGTTTTCTTCATTCACCGCGATCGCCCAGGCGTTGACCCAGTCCATCGTGTCCAGACCGGCGCCGTTGTCCTTGCCTGCACCTTTGGCGACCAGCTGCCGGTAAAGCTTCGGCGCCCGCCGTAGTACCGACATTCTCCCGGGAAGGACACCCTCGGTGTGCAAACCTCGTTGTACGCACGACTGCATCGCCTCCCAGAGGGCGGAAAGGCGTTGCTCGACTTCCTGTTCTGTGCGCCAGTTAAGTTCATTGCGCCGCACCAGTTCCGCGATGGACAGGCCGTGTCGCTCGGCGAGATCGAGCAGTTCCACGCTGTTCGAGTACGGATAAGGCGGCTCACCCTCCTGCGGCATCGGTTCAGGTTCGTCACCCCGCACGATGAACCCGCCGCCAAGAGAATAGTAATCATCGCTCCGCAGCAGCTTGCCGCTGGCGTCCAAGGCGGAGAAGCGCACCCCGTTGGTGTGCCTGGGTAGCATTTCGTCATTGCGAAATCGGATGTCGGATTCAGGATCGAACACAATGGTGCCTGCTCCCGGCACGGCGAGTTTCTTTTCGCCGTGGACGGCGCGCAGGAGACCTTCCACTGCGTCAGGATCCAGAGTCTCCGGATCGTGCCCGGCAAGACCGAGAATGACCGCTGAATCCGTGCCATGCCCTTTGCCTGTCAACGCGAGAGAGCCGTACAAATCAACGTTTACACCCGCCACCGACGCCGCATTCTCACCCATGCTCATGACGAACTGCCGCGCAGCCTTCATGGGGCCGACGGTATGCGAGCTGGATGGGCCGACGCCGAGCTTGAAGATGTCGAAAACGCTGATAATGGGCATGATGGCAACCGGGCAGACGGGGCGGTCGTCTCCCAACCGTCTAGTCGTCGTTGAGCGAAAGGAGGCTGGCGTTTCCGCCAACCGCAGATATGTTGTTGCTGACTGAAAATTCAATGCCGAAACGCGACAGGTACTGCGGGCCGCCCGCCTTCGGACCGGTGCCGGAAAGGCCGCGTCCGCCGAACGGCTGCACCCCGACAACTGCGCCGATCATGTTGCGGTTGATGTAGATGTTACCGGCTCCGGAGTCCCTGATGATGGAGCGCGCCCGCGAATCGATCCGGCTGTGCAATCCCATGGTCAGACCATAACCGGTCCTGTTGACGGCGGCCACCGTCTCGGCGAGGCGTCGGCCCGGAAACTTCATCACGTGCAGGACCGGGCCGAATACCTCTCGCTCGAGCACGTCGATGCTGTCGATCTCCAGGGCCGTCGGCGGGAACCAGGTCCCCCGTGATGCGCCCCCCGGCAGCTCGCACTGATGGATCAGTCTCGTGGAATCGCGAACCCGGTCGACATGAGCCGCCAGCACCGACCTTGCCTCTTCGTCGATGACCGGGCCGACGTCCACGCCAAGGTCGGCCGGAGCGCCGATCCTGAGCTCTCTCATGTGCCCGCGCAGCAATTCGATTACTCGCGGCGCGATATCCTCCTGCAGGCACAGGATGCGCAAGGCGGAGCAGCGCTGCCCGGCACTGTTGAAGGCTGATAGGACGCTGTCCAGCACAACCTGTTCCGGCAGTGCCGTGCTGTCGACGAACATGGCGTTCTGCCCGCCGGTCTCGGCGATCAGGACCGCAATCGAACCCTTGCGGGCGGCGAGCGTGCGATTTATGGAGCGCGCGGTTTCAGTGGAGCCGGTGAAGGCGACCCCGGCAATCCTCGGATCCGCAACGGCATGCGCGCCCGCTTTCGCACCCTCGCCCGGGACGAGGTGCAGGACCTCCGGCGGCACGCCGGCCTCGAGGAGTAGCTCGACGGCACGTGCGGCAATCAAAGTAGTTTGTTCCGCTGGCTTGGCCAGCACTGCGTTGCCGGCCGCAAGCGCAGCCGCAACCTGGCCGGTAAAAATCGCCAGCGGAAAATTCCAGGGACTGATGCAGACAAAGACACCCCGACCGCGCATGCCGAGCGTGTTTCTCTCACCCGTGGGTCCCTGCAGCACGACTGGATCGCCAAACAGCGTGATGCAGCCTGCTGCGTAGTAGCGCAGGAAGTCCACTGCCTCGCGCACTTCGGCGATGGAATCAGGCACCGTCTTGCCGGCCTCGAGGATGCAAAGCGCCAGGAGTTCCGGAGTGTTGCTCTCGAAAAGGTCTGCGGCGCGCCGGAGTATCTCTGCGCGCTCGGATGCCGGACGCAGGTCCCAGCGTCGCCAGGCATTGATCGCAATATCGATCGCATTGTCGATCGCCTGCGCATCTGCGGCTTTCCACGTGCCGACGACATGAGTGGTATCCGCCGGGTTGAGCGAGCGCACTTCCGCGCCACTTGCATTCGCGGTCACCGCCGCCATCGGCAGTTTGCCTGCGGCACGATCTATCGTGGCCAGGAGCACCTTGTTCACCGCGCGATCGGCGAGGTTGTAGCCGCGCGAGTTGCGACGCTCGGGGAGGAACAGGTCCCCGGGCGCCGGTATGCCGGGATGTGGCCTGAAATCCGTCTTGCGCCCGAGCGCGACCGGGTCGGCGATGATGTCCGTAACCGCGACGTTCTCATCGACTATGCGGTTCACGAATGAGGTATTGGCGCCGTTTTCCAGAAGGCGGCGCACGAGATATGGCAACAGGTCTTCGTGGCTCCCCACAGGCGCGTAGACGCGGCACGGCAGGTTGTATTTATCCGGATCGACTACCTGGCGATAAAGGTCCTCGCCCATGCCGTGTAGGCGCTGGAATTCGAAGCGGGACTTCCGCTGCGCGAAATGCATCACGCTCGCCAGCGTGTGGGCGTTGTGCGTCGCGAACTGCGGATACAGGTCCTCACCCGCCTCCAGTAACAGCCGCGCGCACGCGAGGTATGAAATATCTGTATGGGATTTTCGAGTGAAGACGGGGTAACTGTCGAGTCCCTGCTCCTGGCTACGCTTGATTTCGGTATCCCAGTACGCGCCCTTGACCAGGCGTACCGGGATGCGGCGACCGCCCTCGCCTGCCATGGCGCGCAAGAAGCGAATCACGTCCGTGGCCCGCCGCTGGTATGCCTGCACCGCCAGCCCCAGCCCGTCATAGCCGGCGAGCCTGCCGTCTCGGTACACGCGGGCGAACACGTCGAGCGAAAGCTCCAGCCGGTCTGCTTCTTCCGCGTCTATCGTCAACGCGATACCTGCACGTCGGGCTTCGAGGACAAGATCGACAACCCGGGGCACGAGTTCCTTCAATACCCGCTCCGCCTGGCTGAAGCTATAGCGGGGATGCAGCGCCGACAACTTGATGGAGATACTCGGCGCTGCGGGCAAGTCCCTGGTCCGGCTCGCTGCAGCGCCGATGCTGCGGATCGCCGAGGAGTACGAGTCAAGGTAGCGCTCTGCGTCCTTCGTGGTCAGCGCCGCCTCTCCCAGCATGTCGTACGAATAGCGATATCGCCGCCTGTCCTTCTTCTGCGAGCGCTCGAGTGCTTCGTCTATGGTGCGGCCCATAACGAACTGGTGCCCCATGATGCGCATCGCCTGCCGCATGGCCGTCCTCACCACCGGCTCGCCTGCGCGGCTGGCGACCTTCTTGAGCACCTGGACCGGGTTCCGTTTGGTTGCCTCGTCCAGTCTGAGCAGCCGGCCCGTCAACATCAGCCCCCAGGTGGATGCGTTGACGAACAGCGAATCGCTGGCGCCGAGATGATCCTGCCAGCTCGCCGACGTGATCTTGTCCGCGATCAGTTCATCGGCGGTATCCGCGTCCGGAATCCGGAGCAAGGCTTCCGCGATGCACATGAGGAGTACGCCCTCCTCCGAAGACAAATCATATTGCTGCAGGAAAGCGTCCAGGCCACCATCGGCGACTGCATTCTTCCTGACATCGTGCACAAGCAGTTCCGCAGTAGCCTGGATCTTGCTTCGCAGCGACTCCCCGGCGTCCACAAGCTGCGCCAGTTCCCGCACCAGCGACTGCTCGTCCGCAAGGTAGCGGTCGTTGACGGGCTTCAGGGGATCGAGGCTGCAGGCAAACTGGTCGGAGATTTTCATCACGGCATTCCGGGCTCGCCCGGCAGGCTCCTGTTGTCGAGGCCGTGCGGCGGCCAAAAGGACGGCAATTATAGGAGGTTTTGCCGTCCGGAAGGCTCCGACTGGACCGTCGCTCTGCGATCCCCTCGTCGCCCGTGGGACGGGCTCCACGGCGCTCGATTCCAGCGTTCGAGACACGCTGGAATAGCAGCCTGCAGGAGGGTTCCAGGAGGGCTTCTCAATCGCCCGAGCGGTTTCGCTCCCGAAGCAGGCGCCGCGTGTGCTTGTCCGGGCGGCCGGTTGTGCGCGGCATCGCCAGCCGGTCCTGTTTCAGGCGGGCTGTCGTCGCCTCTCTTTGCGCTATCGAATGCTCCGGCTCGTAGTAACATGCCCGCGCCTCGCTGGCGGGACCTCGCCGTGCCGGCAAGGCGAGTACTTCCACCTCGAAACGCTCATGGCCGCGGACTATTTCCAGCCGGTCGCCCACACTGAGCTTGTCGCCCGGCCTGGCGCGTTCTCCTCCGCGCTTGACATGACCGCCGGAGACCGCTCGCGCAGCCAGAGCACGCGTCTTGAAAAAACGCGTCTGCACTAGCCAACGGTCCAGCCTCGCGCCGGACGCGCGGTCTTTGTCCTTGTGAGTGTTCGAGATACTGCGCATGTGGTTGCTGTATCGGCAGTGAAGCAGCTGGAAAAAGAAACTTTGGACGATATTCGGCCCGCGTGCGGTCCTGATATACTCTGCGGCCTTTCGGCCAGGAGAACAATCCCATGCCTGACCAGTTCCTCGACTCCCTGGCGATGCGCACCGCAGCCCTCAAAGAACAAGGGCTCTACAAGCAGGAGCGCCTGATTGCCGGACCGCAACAGGCGGAAATCAAGGTACGCACGAACGGTGGCTCCCAGACCGTTCTCAATCTTTGCGCGAACAATTACCTCGGACTTGCGAATCATCCGCGCGTCATCAGCGCTGCGCACAAAGCTCTTGACGACTTCGGATACGGCATGGCGTCAGTGCGCTTCATCTGCGGCACGCAGACGATACACAAGCAGCTGGAAGAGCGCATTACGCACTACCTTGGTACGGAGGACACGATACTGTACCCGTCGTGCTTCGACGCGAACGGAGGGCTGTTCGAGACGCTTCTCGAAGACAAGGATGCAGTGATCAGCGACGAGCTGAACCACGCCAGCATTATCGACGGAATCCGCCTTTCGAAGGCGCAGCGGTTCCGCTTCCGCAACAACGATATGGCCGATCTCGAAGAGAACCTGAAGCAAGCGGCGAACTGCCGCACGCGGCTGATCGTCACCGACGGTGTGTTCTCGATGGACGGCACGATCGCGAACCTTGAAGACATCTGCGAACTCGCCAGTCGTTATGACGCGTTGGTAATGATCGACGACTGTCATGCAACAGGATTCCTGGGGGATACAGGGCGCGGTACGCACGAATACCGCAACGTGATGGGCAAGATCGACATCATCACCAGCACGCTTGGTAAGGCGCTTGGCGGCGCTTCCGGCGGATTCACCTCGGGCAGGAAGGAGATCGTCGCGTGGCTGCGGCAACGCTCGCGGCCTTACCTGTTCTCGAATTCGGTTGCTCCCGCCATTGCGGCAACGTCGATAGCGGTGCTGGACCTGCTGGAGAGCGACAACGGCTTGCGCGCCAAGCTCAGGGAGAATGCTTCCTGGTTCCGCAACAGCATGGAGGCGCTGGGCTTTGAAATGCGCCCAGGCCAACACCCGATCATCCCGGTGATGCTCGGTGACGCGAAGCTCGCGACGGCGATGGCGGACCGCCTGCTCGACCATGGCATTTACGTCATCGGTTTCGCCTACCCGGTCGTGCCCCAGGGACAGGCACGGATTCGCACCCAGATGTCCGCGGCACTGACCCGCGATCACCTCGAACGAGCGGTCGGCGCGTTCCAGGCGGTTGGACGCGAACTGGGAGTAATTTAGTGCGCGCATTGGTCAAGGCAAAAGCGGAGAAGGGTATCTGGCTTGAGGACGTGCCTCTACCGGTGCCCGGGCACAACGACGTTCTCATCAAGGTGCGTCGCTCCGCCATATGCGGCACGGACATCCATATCTACAACTGGGACGACTGGGCGCAAAAGACGATTCCGGTGCCGCTGGCGATCGGCCACGAGTTTTCCGGCGAGATCGTCGAGTGCGGCAGCGAAGTGCGCGGGCTTGCAACAGGAGATCGGGTCTCGGCAGAAGGACATATCACCTGCGGCGTCTGCCGGAACTGCCGCGCCGGGCGGCGGCACCTCTGCAGGAACGCGGTGGGCATCGGCGTAAGCCGCGCCGGAGCATTCGCAGAATACATTTCCGTTCCGGCATTCAACGTATTCAAGCTGCCGGACTCCATCACAGACGAGATGGCCGCGATACTGGACCCGCTCGGTAACGCGACACACACCGCCCTCTCCTTCGACCTCGTAGGAGAGGACGTGCTCATTACAGGCGCGGGGCCGATCGGCATCATGGCAGTCGCAATTGCCCGGCATGCCGCCGCCCGACACATCGTGGTCACCGACGTGAACGAGTACCGGCTGAAGCTCGCGAAGCAGATGGGAGCCTCCGTCGCACTGGATGTTTCCGCCGGAAGCCTCGAGGAGACGATGCGCGCACTCGGCATGGAAGAAGGCTTCGACGTCGGCCTGGAGATGTCAGGCAACCCGTCCGCCTTCCGCGACCTGTTGCGCACGATGCATCACGGCGGCAACGTCGCCATTCTGGGTATACCTCCCGCCGAAACCGCCATCGACTGGAACGAGGTCATCTTCAAGGGCCTCACCCTCAAAGGCGTCTACGGCCGTGAGATGTTCGAAACCTGGTACAAGATGGCCAGCATGCTGCAAAGCGGACTCGACATTCAGCCGATCATCACTCATCGCTTCGGGCACGAGGACTACGAGCAGGCATTCCAGCTCATGGCCTCGGGCCAGTCAGGCAAGGTGATCCTGCGCTGGGATTAAGGGGACAGATTAAGGGGACAGATTTAATTAAATCTGTCCCCTGCCCAACCACGGGACGGATTAAGGGGACAGATTTAATTAAATCTGTCCCCTGCCCAGCCACGAAATCTGTCCCCTGCCCAGCCACGAGACGAGGGACAGATTTGAAATCTGTCCCTAGAACACGCAGAAGCAGTGCGCGTACATTCCTTTAGGGTCGTTGAACCGCAGCATTGGCGAGAGCGTTTCCGCGACCACTCCGGCAACCTGCTCCAATGAGGAGTGGCGGTTCACCAGCTTTGTCACGTCGAGGCCGATGCCCGCCGCGGACGACAGGAACTGCAGCGTGAGTTGCTCCGCGGGAGACAGCACCTTCTCGTAGTACTTCAGGCCGAATGCATCGGCATCGAGATCGGCGAGCCCCGCGGCGGCGGCGATGGCTTCCTCGAGTCCGCCAAGCCCGTCGATTAGCCCGTGGTCGAGGGCATCGGTGCCTGTCCATACCTGGCCCTGTGCAACGCGATCCACTTCCACCTGCTCCATGTTGCGGTGCATAGCGACCTTGCTGATGAAGTCGTCGTAACCGTCCTCGATCATCAACTGGACAAGGGCTTTCGCATCATCCGACATCGCACGGTCCGGGCGCAGTTCGCCGGCCCATTTACTGGACCCGACACCGTCCGTGTGAATGCCGAGAGAGTTGAGTGATCGCTGAATCGTCGGGAACATGCCGAAGATGCCGATCGACCCGGTAATGGTCGACGGGCTCGCGTAGATCTGGTCGGCTGCCATCGATATCCAGTAGCCGCCTGAGGCGGCGACGCTGCTCATGGAAGCAACCACCGGTATGCCGGCTTCTTGCAATGCCTGTACTTCGTTACGGATAACTTCCGACGCGAATGCGCTGCCTCCGGGACTGTCCACGCGCAGCACGACTGCCCTGACCGAGTCGTCCATCCGGACGCGGCGGAGCACCTCGGCGGTGGAATCTCCACCGATCGTGCCCGGGGGCTGCGTGCCGTCCATTATCTCCCCGGAAGCAATGACTATTGCCACGTTGTCTTTCCTGGCCAGGTCACCGCGAACGAGTCGCATGTGTTCGAGATAATCACCGAGTTCCGCTGCATTATAGTAATCCACATTGTCCGGATCCGAACCGGCGAATTCGGCGACCCTGTCGCGGACCTCTTCGTGAGTCAGGAGTTCGTCAACCAGCCCCGCGTCGAGGGCCGCCTGCGCCATGCTGCCGCCAGCGTTACGCACGTGTTCCAGGTAGTTCTCCACCAGGTCATCCAGGGCGTCTTCGTTTAACTGCCGTGCAGCCTGGACGTCATCGCGATAGTGGCTCCAGAACTGCGACAGGAGGGCCGTCATGGAACTGCGGTCTTCGTCGGACATGTCATTGCGGGTAAAAGGCTCTACTGCGGACTTGTGGGTGCCGACCTTGAACACGTTCCAGTCGATCTTCAGCTTGTCGATCGCCTCCTTGAAGTAGTTCTGGTAGATGCCGTAGCCGCGAAACATCAGGAATCCTTCCGGATGCATGAACACCTGGTCGGCACGCGAAGCGACGTAGTAGGACGGCTGCGCATAGCCGTCTGCCATCGCGATGACCGGCTTGCCGCTTTCGCGGAAATCATCGATGGCGTCGCCGACCCGCTGCAGCTTGCTCAAGCCTCCCCCGCCGAAGGTATCGAGATCCAGCAACACGACCTTTATGCGGTCATCATCTTTCGCGAACTGCAGGCCATCGACGATGTCCTGGACCAGGACCTGCGGTTCAGCATCGCCTAACAGCTCGCCCATGGCGCGTTCGAACGGGTCACCTTGCAGTTGCTCCACCAGTTCGCCGTAAGGCCGGATTACGAGCGCAGCCTGGTCGGGCAGTTTCGGTGACGATGCAGATAGCACCCCGAGCACGATCGAAAAAATAAACAGCAACAGCAACAGGTGCAGGACCTTCCTGACCCCGTTGACCCCGGTCCAGATCGCGCCAAAGAACCTGGCCAGTGCGCTTCGTTTACTCATTTTCGTCTCCTGCCTGCGTTCCTGAATGGTGAATACCGCTTCATACGTTCACGAGCCATACTGATAATTGTGGCCAAAATGCTATAACAATGACAGACAACAACAGAATAACCAGGAACGGGAAGGTCGCGGAATAGACCTTCATGATCGGCTGGTCAAACCGGTAGCTGGCGATGAAAAGGTTCAGGCCGACCGGCGGCGTCAGGTAGCCGAGTTGCATCGCTGCGAGGAACACTATGCCGAGGTGGAACGGGTCTACCCCGTACTGTGCCGCTATCGGCAGAACGAGCGGCACTACGAGCACGATCGCAGAAAAGATGTCCAGGATAGCGCCCAGGATCAGCAGGAACACGAGTAACAGCAACAGGAAACTTGCCGGACTGGTGACGAGCTCGGCCACGATGGAAAGCAGTTTCTGCGGTACACCCGCGTCAATCATGTAGTTGGTCGATGCGAGCGAGACGCCGAGAATGATCAGGATGCCGCCCACCAGGAGCATCGACTCGCGCATGATGAGCGGCAGGTCCTTTATCCGGATCTCGCGCAGGATGAACACCTCGACCAAGAGCACGTACAGCGCAGTCACCGCCGCAGCTTCGGAGACGGCGAAGAAGCCGGAATAGATGCCGCCCAGCACAACGAAAGGCAGCGGCAATTCCCACAACGATTCCCGAAGGGCTCCTCCGACCTCCCGCCAGGAGAAACTGCCAGGAGGCTTGCGGTTGTGGCGGTTGACCCAGAAGCTCCAACCGGCAAGCATGACCAGCATCAGGAGACCCGGCAGAATGCCCGCGCGGAACAGTCCGTCGATGGGCACCTCCGCGATGACGCCGTAGAGAATCAATGGCAGCGATGGAGCAAACAGCAACCCCAGGCTCCCGCCGCTCGTTACCAGCCCAAGGTTGAAATTGTCCGGGTAACCGTCGTGCTGCAGCGCCGGATACAGGATCGCGCCGAGTGCGATGATGGTAACGCCGGAGGCGCCGGTAAAGGCCGTGAAGAAGGCACAGGCGGCAAGCGCAACGAGGGCCAGGCCGCCCGGCATCCACCCGAGCACTGCGTTCGTCAGCCGAACGAGGCGGCGCGGTGCGTTGCTCTCGCTCAGCAGGTATCCGGCGAACGTGAACAGCGGAATGGCCGACAAAAATGGCATCTCCGCAATCCCCAGGATTTCGATGGCGATCGCCATCAGGTCAATGCCTTCCTGCTGGTACCCCAGCATGGCGCTTGCAGCTATCACGGTAAATAAAGGCGCGCCGAGAACAGCGAGAAGCAGCAGCAGGATGCTGAACGCGATCACGGCCCGGGGATCCGCGTGGGGCTTCCCCGCAGGACGCGAAAGAAGCCTGCGAGGAAGTGCAACGTGAACCGGTAGCACATCAGCAGGAAGGCGAGCGGCAATATGCCCTGCGCGACCCATGACGGGATGTCGACGAGCACCGTATCGCCCATGGAAAGAAGGATGAATTGCAGCGAGTGCCAGGCGATGAAGCCGCAGATGCCAGCCGCGAACAGGTCGACGAGCAGCTCGGGAACGCGTGCATACCGTTGTGGAACGTACCTTGAAAGCACATCGATGCGTAGGTGGCGCCGGCTTCGGGCCGCCGCGACCGAAGCAACCAGTGCAATCCAGAGAACGAGAATCTTGAGAAGCTCGTCCGCCCAGAGCAGGCCTGAGTCGAAGAACATCCGGAGGACAATCTGGCCAACGGCCAGCAACATCATCGCACTGAGCAACAAGACCAGCAGCGCGTTTTCAACCGCGGTGCCTAACAGTCTCAGCCGCTCGAGCGCGCGCGACAGGTTGTCACTCACCACGGAAACCCGTGGCCACGCGCCCTAGCCCGGACTATTCATGAATACGCTCACGCCCTTGCCTGATCTTTGTTCACACAAGGGGTTTTCCTCCCTTTGGAATACACACTGGTATTCCGCTCGGTCGGAAAATCCCTTGTGCGAACAAATCTCTGCGCAATCGTCGCGGCGATTCATGAATAGTCCGGGCTAATGCGCCGCGACCGACTCGTCGGAGTCGAATTCACTTCGATAGGTGTTGATGTGCGTCAGCACTTCCTCGAGCAGGCTCTCGGAAAAAAGCCCTTTGCCGGCCATGATGCGATTCTGCCGTTTCATGAGGCCCTGCAGTTTCTCTTGCTCACCGGGCGCGGGCTCCACTGCCTCTATTCCTGACTTGATGAGCGCCTGCAGCGCGTTGTCCGCGTCCTGCTGGTTCTCGGCGTCCCACTCGGCGTAGATCCTGCTCATTACATCCCGCACCACCGCCTGATCGGCCTCGTCGATGCGATTAAAGGCGCGGTCGTCAATCGCCATGAAGCCCATGGAGTACAGGATCGGCAGTTTCGTCAGGTACTCGACCTTCGTATGCCATTGCAACACGAGTGCGCCGGCAGGCGACATCGCAACGATGTCGATGAGCCCCGTTTGCAGTCCCGTTAGCACATCCGTAATGGGCAGCGTCACCGGTGACAGCTGCAGTCCTTTCATCGTCTCATAGCTGATCAGGTCGCCTTCGGGGACCCATATCTTCCGCCCCTTCAGATCGGCATGGCTGCGTACAGGTACATTTGACATGATGATGGCGAATCCGCCACTCGAAAAGCCGAAACTGACGAACCCGGCTTCCTCCAGGCCTTCCATCAATATGGGGTCGACCCGTTCGCGTACGTAATTCACTTCTTCTACCGATTCGAAGAGGAACGGCAGGCCGTAAATGTTCAGGTCAGGGTAAACCTGCTGCAGATCCGTCGGTGTGAATGCGCCACCGTGCAACTGCCCGATCTTGATCTTGCGCAGTACCTTGTTCGGATTGCCCTGTACGCCACCGGAATAGAACTTGAAGTTGACGCGCCCGTCGGTTCGCTCGCGAATTTCGGCAGCACCCGCACGCATGTCCTTCATCCATTGGGTGTTCTCGGGCAGGACCGTGGCGATCTTGAGGTCCGCCGCGCCTGCCTGTGCCGCGGCAAACAGTGCAAGCACCATCGCCGCAGCGGTTATGAGCCTCGAATATCGCATGCGCGTTCTCCGGGTATATCCATCAAGCATAAAGTATATGAAAGTTCGTGTTCGTCACTGCGCCAGTCGCGACTGCCTGGAATCGCCTGTGCAAGATACCGGCGTCAGAAATATTCGTCAGCGCCGGCGAGAAGTTCGGCCGCATCGCGTTGTGCAAGTACATTGGTCAGCGTGTAACCGGGAACGCCTGGATCCGCCTCCATTACCTCGTGCAACAGGCGGTCGTGCAGTTCTCTCTCATACAGCAGCCGGGCGTATCCCCGCGCGTATTCCACCTTTACGCTCAGATCCCGCCCATCCGTCAGCTCGATTGCTCGTTCGAAATACTCCCGCCCTTTTTCGGGCTCGCCCCCAAGCGACGGTGGCCTGAGCGTAGCAAGGATCCCGAGGTAAGTATAAACACTGCCTCTCATTTCGCCGCCGCCGATATCGAGGTAGCGGTTCAGCAGGGCATCCATCTGGGGCAGTTGCGCCAGCGCGTTCCAGTCTTCGCTGTGCGCGCGTATCCACGCAAGCGACGCTATGGAATAGCTGTAGACGGCATCTGCATGTTCCGGTCCAAGGCCGGCCAGCGTTGCTTCGAATGTTTCAAAGCTCATATCCTGCCACCCGCAGGAATCCGCATAACTCACGCACAGTGCCCTGCTGGCGTATTGCCGGGCGCGCTCAGTCAGCCGCTCTGCACGATCCGGATCGTCCGCGAAGACCGAACCATAGGATGCGTAGAGATTCGCCGCTGCCGTCAGCAGCTCCGGGTCATCAGGGCTTTCTTCGAGGAAGCTGTCGAGGAGCAGCATGTAAGCAGGCGCGCCGTCACGGACGGTCTCGGGATCGGTCTGGTTCAACACGGCGGCCGACAGGTTCTCGGCCATCCCGGTCGCGGCAGATGACATGAGCGACGCACAACCGCCGGCCGCCATCATGGCAGCGAACGCCAGCAGGATGCCGCAGATCCGCGAGCCAGGCAGGAATCGGCAGGGCGAAAGCGTCCTCATGCCAGCAAAGACACTCATGCTCTGGATTGGTTCAGGCGCCCGCGCAAGCGGATGACCTGCCCCGTCTAAATCTTCTCTTTGATTCTTGCGGCCTTGCCGGTGCGATCGCGGAGGTAGTA
The DNA here is from genome assembly GCA_035304285.1 of Woeseiaceae bacterium. Taxonomy (GTDB): domain Bacteria; phylum Pseudomonadota; class Gammaproteobacteria; order Steroidobacterales; family Woeseiaceae; genus IDS-8. Next base: position 8,617 of record DATGQI010000103.1, on the reverse strand, counting down.
AAGCTTGGCCCGACGGACGGCACCCCGACGCTTGACCTGGATGGCACTGACTGTCGGGCTGTACGTCTGGAAAACCCGTTCAACACCTTCGCCATGCGACACCTTGCGCACCGTGAACGACGAATTGAGCCCCCGGTTGCGCTTGGCAATGACAATGCCCTCGAACGCCTGCAACCGTTCGCGCTCGCCTTCCGTGACCTTTACCTGTACTACGACGGTATCGCCAGGCGCGAAGTCCGGCACTTCCTTGCTCATCTGTTCCTGTTCTATCGCTTCGATTATTTTGCTCATGTTTCTCTACCTGCCAACCGTTGTTGGGTCCAGAAAATTCTTTCTGCTGCGACCAGAAATGCCCACTACTTTGCAGACTCCTGGTCCCGTAAAAACTCATCCAGCAGCCGTTGCTGCTCATCGTTCAGGCGCAGTTTGCGCACCAGGTCAGGGCGGCGCAAAAAACTGCGGCCCAAGGCCTGCTTGTGCCGCCATCGCGCTATCCGTGCATGGTCACCGGACAGCAGCACTTCGGGCACTTTCCTGCCATCCACCAGTTCAGGCCGCGTGTAATGCGGATGATCCAGCAGACCCTCGGTGAACGAATCCTGCTCCGCGGAATCTTCATCACCAAGCACTCCGGGCAGCAATCTCGTCACGGCGTCGATCACTACCATCGCAGCCACCTCGCCGCCGCTCAGGACGAAATCGCCGATCGAGAGTTCCTCGTCCACCTGCGTCTCGACCAAACGCTCGTCGATGCCCTCATAGCGGCCCGCGAGCAGTATCAGCCCCGGCAGAGCCGCATACCTTCTCGCCCTCGCCTGGTCGAACACCGGGCCCTGGGGGGACAGGCACACCACCGGGCTGCCGGCCGGTGCCGACTGCTTTGCCGCTCCGATCGCGGCCGCCATCGGCTCGTATTTCATTACCATGCCCGGCCCTCCACCGTAAGGCCGGTCGTCCACAGTCCGATGCGCATCCTTTGCGAAATCGCGCGGGTTCACGCATCCGAGCGTCACGAGTCCACGCGTCACCGCCCGCCCGACAACGCCGTATTCGGCAATCCCTGCCACCATCTCCGGGAATATGCTGACTACCTGCAGATGCATCGCATCAGTCCCATTCCCAGTCGACGTCGATAACACCCTCTTCGATATCGACGCGCAGTATGTACATCTCCGGTACGAAAGGAATCAGGATCTCCCCTGTCCCTCGTGCCGCGCGCTTCTCCTGTCCCTCGGGCTGCACGACCATCACGTCGTTGGCACCGGTAGCGAGCAGGTGCGCCACTCGTCCGAGAACACGTCCATCGCGATGACGCACCTCGAGGCCTTCGAGGTCGGTCCAGTAGTACTGACCTTCGTCGGTAGCAGGCAGGCTGTCGCGGGTGACCGCGATGTCCGTACCGACCCACGCTTCAGCCGCATCCCGGTCGTCGACGCCTGCGAGCCTCGCGACCAGCGACTTGCCTTGTCTCCTGCCGTCAACCACGGCCTTTTCCAACCAGCCGCCGCCTGACTTCAACAGCCAGTGACGATAGTCGAGCAACGCGTCTCTCGGTTCCGTGTAGGAGAACACCCTGACCCAGCCCTTGACGCCATAAAGACCCGAAACCCGTCCCAGTACTACCGGCTCGCTGGCGTTGGAAGTCTCCTTTTGCTGCGCCACATCGCAGACTCGTCTGCGCGGTGCCGGCCCTCCGGCACTACTTCTGTTCGGACGGCTTCTGTTCGGACGCCTTCCGCGACGCCTTCAGCAGCGCTGCCACGCGATCCGACGGCCGGGCGCCGCGATCAAGCCAGAAATCGACCCGCTCCAGGTCCACGCGCAGGTTCTCCTCGTGCGCCTTGCCGACAGGATTGAAATAACCCAGCCGCTCGATATAGCGACCGTCGCGGCGGTTGCGGCTGTCGGTGACCACCAGGTGGTAAAACGGGCTCTTTTTCGCGCCAGCGCGCGAAAGTCGAATACTGACCATTGCTCTTCCGTTAATTTGAGTTAAGAGGCAGGCATGCCTGTGCTCGGGGGCCGGGCCCGAGTAAACGGCGCATTTTACTGATTCCGGGGGAAAAGTGAAGCGAAAGCTCCGTAACCCGCCGGAGGAGCAGTCAGGGAGCCATCCCGGGCGGCAGACGGCCGCCGGGCAGGCCTCGCATCATTTTCTTCATGCCGCCCTTGGACATCTTCTTCATCATCTTCTCCATCTGCAAATGCTGCTTCAGGAGCCGGTTCACGTCCTGGATCTCCTGGCCGCTGCCCTTTGCGATACGGCGTTTGCGGGAGCCGTTGATGGTCTTGGGAAACCGGCGTTCCTCGCGGGTCATGGAGTTGATGATGGCTACCTGGCGCCTGAGGACCTGCTCATTGGCCGTGTCCTTGAGGGCCGCCTGGTTGATGTTGCCCAGATTTCCCAGGGGGAGCTTCTCGAGCATGGCCCCAATGCCGCCCATGTTGAGCATCTGCTCGAACTGGTCACGAAGGTCTCCGAGGTCAAAGCTTTTACCCTTCTTCAGTTTCCTGGCGAGCTTGTCCGCGGTATCGCGGCTGACCTTGCTTTCGATCTCCTCGACCAGCGACAGCACGTCGCCCATCCCGAGTATGCGGGAGGCCATGCGGTCCGGGTGGAAGGCCTCCAGGGCCTCGGTTTTCTCGCCCACACCCAGGAAGCGGATCGGCTTTCCGGTCACCTCCGTGACGGACAGTGCTACGCCGCCCTTGGCGTCGCCGTCCGCTTTGGTGAGGATCACGCCGGTGAGCGGCAGTTTTTCGTCGAATGCCCGGGCGGAGTTCACCGCGTCCTGGCCGGCCATGCTGTCGATGACGAAAAAGGTCTCGTGTGGGGCGGCTACGCCGTGCACCCGAACGACCTCCTCCATCATCCCTGCATCGACGTGCATCCGCCCGGCGGTATCCACGATCAGCACATCGATATGCTGGCGTCGGCTCTCTTCCAGCGCCCGCCTCGCAATTACCTCGGGTTTTTCGCCGGCATCGCTCGGGCAGAACCTCGCACCGACCTCACCGGCCAGCCGCTCCAGCTGCAGGATAGCCGCCGGACGATGAACGTCCACGCTCACCAGCATGACGCTCTTCCTGTCCTTCTCGATCAGCCGCCGCGCGAGCTTTGCAGCCGTGGTTGTTTTGCCCGCTCCCTGCAGACCGGCCAGAAATATGACCACCGGCGGCTGTGCCCGCAGGTTGAGCGGCACCGATTCATTGCCGAGCAACGACACCAGCTCGCTGTGGATGATCTTGATAAGCGCCTGGCCCGGGGTCAGGCTCTTGCCGACCTCCTCACCTATCGCCCGCTCATTGATTCTTTCGATGAATGACTTGACGACCGGCAGCGCCACGTCCGCCTCGAGCAATGCGAGGCGCACCTGGCGCAATGTATCCTTGATGTTGGATTCGCTGAGCCGGCCCTTCCCGGTCAGGTTGCGAGCTGCCTGCGAAAGGCGCTCCGAAAGATTGTCGAACATGTGCTGTCGTTGTCCTCGAGCTGCAAGAAGACAGCAGTTTATCGTTATTTGTTCCTCGATGTTCCGGGGCTACGGGAAATGCCGCTCAGACCGTAATAACGGTGCCGCGAGAAAGCATGCGGATATTCTTGTCCGGCGCCGCGGCTGTGACCTGGGCCAGGATGCGCTGCTCCTCACCCGGCTTCATGCCGGTAAGCCAGATCTCGGGTTCGTGATTCAGCAATGCCAGGTCGCGGCACAGGGTACTCGGGCAGTAATGGCCGGCCGTTTCTGCAAGCTCGGCAAGTTCGTTCGGGAAAGATACTTCAATGACCAGGGCCCTGAGGTCATCGCAGGCATTCAGTACCGGCCACAGTGTGCGGTTGCTCTTGGTGTCGCCACTGACGGCAAACACGCCGCCCGAATTCTGCACCGTGTAGCCTATGGACGGAACGCTGTGAGCCACATCGACAGCATGGAAGTCACGGCGGCCAATCGTCACGGTATCGCCGGGGTTGCACACCGAGTAACGGAGCATGGGATTTTCGGCGCTCGGGAGCTTGGCGAAGTCCGGCCATATGACCCAGTTGAACAGGTGTGTGCGGATCGCATCCAGTGTCTCCTCCCGGCCATAGACGGTGACGGGCACATCGACATCTTCGGTGAAGATACTGTCGATCAGCATCGGCAGGCCGGCGATGTGATCGAGGTGCGCGTGAGTTAAAAAGACGTGCCGGATGGCGAACAGGTCTTCAAGATCAAGGTCACCGATGCCGGTGCCGGCGTCGAGCAAGACGTCGTTGTCGATCAGCATCGCGGAAGTGCGCGAACCGGCACCGATGCCGCCACTGCATCCCAGTATTCTTATGCGCATAGAGCCTTCGCTATACCGCCGTCCATTCGCTGTACCCTGAAACGTACTTGCCCGCCGGATGCGTCAGTCAACAGCATTGCCGGTGCAATGAAGTGGCCAGGGTTCTATTGGACAGCACCATATGGGATGATTCGCTCGAGCAAAAATTAGGGCATCGCCGGTCGGGATTCTGTGTTTCAAATCACAATTCTTTTCTTGTACATAATTGCCGGCATTTCATTCGCCATGTCCAGGCTTCCACGCTACTCCAGGCATGGTACGACACTGCTCGTCATCGCCTGGATCGTTGGTTTGATTGCAGTAATCTGGCACCTCGTCGTACTACGAAGCATGATCCTGTTGCCGGATGGGATCACACTGTCGCTGGGGAATACGGCGTCGTTCATCGGGCTGCTTCTTGCCCTGACCGCAATCATAATCTGCATCCGGCCGATGCTGCGCGGACTTGCGTCAGGTCTTCTCGTGCTAGCGGGTCTCGCCGCCGTCCTTACCGGCTGGTCCACAGCGCCGCCTGCCAACACCTCCGTCACCTGGCAGATCGAAACACACATCTTTATCTCGCTGCTGGCCTACGGCCTGCTCACGGTAGGTGCGATTGTCGCCGTATACGCTCTCATCCAGGACCAGCGACTGCACGCAGGCAAGTTATCGCCGGTTAACGACCTGTTTGCGCCCCTGGAAACGAACGAGAGCCTTCTGTATGGAATCGCGGCCACCGGGTTCGTCGCGTTGCTGCTCGCCGTGTTTTCGGGCTTCGTGTTCGTCGAGGACCTGTTCGCACAGCACCTGATTCACAAGACGGTTCTGTCGCTGGTCGCGCTGGTACTCTTCGGCGTGTTGCTGGCCGGGCGCCAATTCGCCGGCTGGCGCGGCCGCCGCGCGGTATCGCTCTACCTGTGGGGCTTCGCGATACTCGGCCTCGCCTATTTCGGCAGCCGCTATATCCTCGAGCAGGTACTGGGCCGCACCTGGACCTAGGGGTTACGCGATTTGTGAGAGTCGCCCGCGGGGACGGGCTCCTGCAGCCTTCTGCCGACAATGCGCAAGGTATGGACACGCCGCTGTAGGAGCCTGTCCCACGGGCGACCCCCAGTGCATTGGCGTTGCCAACGAGGCTCCGCTTCAATCGAACGCGTGCTCCAGCGCCTCTTCGAGAGTCGACACTCCGATTACTTCCATCCCCGCCGGCGCCTTTTTCGGCACGTTCGTCTTCGGCACGATCGCCTGGGTAAAGCCCTGCTTGGCCGCTTCGGCTATACGCTCCGTGCCGAAGCGGACCGGGCGTACTTCGCCAGCCAGTCCCAGCTCACCAAAGCTCATCATCTTCCTGCGGCACGCCCGGTCCCTCAGGCTCGAGACGATGGCAAGTACTGTCGGCAAATCCGCCGATGTCTCGCCGATGCGAAGTCCGCTCACCACATTGACGAAGACATCCTCACCCGCCAGCGAAATTCCGCCGTGCCGGTGGAGCACGGCCACGAGCAGTGCAAGACGATTCTGGTCCACACCCTGCGCCAGTCGCTTCGCGTAATTACCGGCCGCCTCCGCAACGAGCGCCTGGATCTCGACGAGCAGCGGACGGCTACCCTCCCAGGCCACGGAGACGACGCTACCGGAACTGGCGACCGGTGACTGCGAGAGGAAGATGGCGGAGGGATTCCGTACTTCGCGAAAACCGGTTTCGGTCATCGCGAACACGCCCATCTCGCTGCTCGCCCCGAAGCGGTTCTTGACGGCCCGGACAATCGAGTAACGGCTGCCGGGGTCGCTTTCGAAATAGAGTACGGTGTCGACCATGTGCTCGACGACCCTCGGACCGGCAATGGCGCCTTCCTTCGTCACGTGTCCGATGAGAAAAAAGGCGACGTCTCGTTGCTTGGCAAATTGCACGATGCGTCCAACACACTCGCGCAACTGGGCGACGGAACCCGGCGCGGAAGGAAGGTCGTGCGTCGCCATGGTCTGGATCGAGTCGATGACTACGGCGTTGGCTTTGGCCGCCGCTGCATGTTCCAGGATGTTATCGAGCGACGTGTCGGAAACCAGTTTCAGCGTCGATGAGTTGGTTCCGAGGCGGCGGGAGCGCTGTGCAACCTGGCGCAGCGATTCTTCACCAGTGGCGTAGCAGGTATTGAGCGAAGCAGGTAAACGCGCCGCGACCTGCTGCAACAAGGTCGATTTTCCTACTCCTGGATCCCCCCCGAGCAGCACGACCGAGCCGGGTACCAACCCGCCTCCTAACACCCGGTCGAACTCCGCAAAGCCGGACGGGTGGCGGAACTCGACGTCATCGCCAAAATCCGACATGACGCTCGGTGGAGAGCTCTTCAAACCTGCGGGCGCGGTCCCGGCCAGGGCAGTCTGCACAAGGGTGTTCCAGGCTTCACAGTCGGGGCACTGGCCCTGCCATTTCACGGAATGCGCACCGCAATCGCTGCATACGAATGCCGTTCTCGTTCGAGCCATGCCGTGGATGCTTACCTTCGATTCGTTACGGAGACTGGAGCCCGCATCATAGCACCGCCGCCAGCCCGGACTTCATGAACAGCCGGGCTGGCGCCCATCGCTCCAAAACTGCCAACCCTATCTCACTAAAAAGCCTTGTCATTTTTTATACTCCGCGCGTTATGTAGAGAGCGGTGCATTGGACAGGAAGAAAGAACGCCGGGACCGGCTGGTCGTACTCAGCTTTGTCAGCATCATGCTGATGCTGGTATATGGACCCCTGGCCGACTGGTTTCATGCCGCCGATCATCTGCTGTACGACACGATTGCGACGCATATTGGTAACGAGACGCTCGACGATGGCGTTATCGTCAGCGTCAATCCCGCACAAAAATCCACGCAGGACGTAAGCCGCATTTACGGCAGTCTCGTTCGGCGTTTCCAGGACCTGGGTGCAGCCAGGATCGTCATGCCCGAAGGTCCCGCGCCGGAACTCTCCGGGGAATTGCCCGGCTGGGCCGCCGCTCTTGGGGACCGCACACCCGTTTTCGTGCCGCGCGGACATCCGCTTGCGGAAGTTGCCACCAAGACCGGCTTCCTTACGCTGCAGCCCGACAATGACGGCGTCTTGCGCCGCCTTTCACTGTGGCAGTTCGAGAGCGGGGTCATGTTTCCCTCGTTGCCGCTGGCAATCGCCTTGAGCAGCCAGGACACCGCCGCCAGTTCCCGCATCTCCAGCGGCGATGACGCCGTCTTCCTGTCCAACTATCGGCAGGTGCAGCGATACACGCCCGAAGAAGTTCTTGCGGCGGATTTTCCCGGAAGTAACCTGAAGAACCGTACCGTCTTCCTCGACTCGGCACTGCCGCTGGTTCACGCTGCTGCCATCCTGCCGTCGGGCGAATATGTGACCCGCTCGGAAATCACGGCAGCACTGCTTGCCAACATCGAGCAGGACGAGGCGATTGTCGCTCCGGCATGGGTAGGCGCACTCGAGTGGCTGGCTCCGGCGTTGCTGGCCATCGTGGGCGTGCTGTTCGGCCCCGGACGCAAGCGTCGCGACATCCTGATCTGGGCGGTCGGCCTGGTCGCTGCGCTGGTCCTGATCGAAGCCCTGATGCTCGCCTTCGGGCGCGTCCGCTTCGATCTTGGTCGACCGATTGTCGTATTCGTCGCGGCCGCGGCTTCCAGCTGGTGGCTCGCCGGTGTGAAGAAAAAGGCGGCCGTCGATGCGTTCAAGCGCGGCTCCGACTTCCTCTCCGCCGGACGGCTGGAACCCGCATTCGCCGAGTTCCGTCGCTGTGAACCCTCGGAAACGGTCGCAGCGGTGATGTACAAGCTGTCGCTTGCCTTCGAGGGACAGGCGAAGCCGGAACGGGCAGAGGCGGTCCTGCAATGGCTCAAACAGACCCAGGGACAAGACAATGACAGGAGCCACAAGCTCCACGAGACGAATGGCAGTGGCATGCCCGAGCGCCTGGGCCGCTACGTCATCGAACGCAAGCTCGGCCGGGGAGCCATGGGCGCCGTCTACCTCGCCCGTGATCCGCGGATCAACCGGCCGGTAGCCCTCAAGGTGATCCCGATCGAGAAAGAATTCGAGGACGAGGAACTGGAAGAGGCGCGGCTGCGCTTTTTCCGCGAAGCCGAGTCCGCCGGACGCCTTACGCATCCGAACATCATCACGGTGTTCGATGCCGGCGAGGACAAGCACCTTGCCTACATCGCGATGGAGTATCTCGGCGGCACTCCGCTGACGCACTACACGGATCCCAAGAAACTGCTGGCGCCGAAAAAGGCACTGGAGCTTTGCGCCCGTACGGCCGATGCCCTCAACTACGCGCAT